>DAIOXI010000050.1:462-1432 GCA_036758045.1 Albidovulum sp. | reverse complement strand
GCCGCCTTCGAGGAGGCCAATCGCCTGCAGCATCGTGGACTTGCCAGAGCCGGAAGGGCCCATGATGGCGACGAATTCGCCCTTGTCGATGGCAAGGTCCACCCCGTCGAGCGCGCGCACCAGGGCCTCGCCGCTGCCATAGTGGCGGGTGATCCCCGTCAGCTCGATCAGCGGCCCGGTCATGGCGCGGCGCTGCGCTGGTCGGTGATGACGAGGTCACCTACGGCGAGGGCGCCCGCGGTGATGACCGTCTGCCGCCCGTCCGTCGCGCCGGGGGTGACGGCGACCTCTGTCGGCACCTCGCCGCGCAGCACCCAGGCGGCCTTGCCGGTGGCCGTGCCGCTGCGATCCGACGGGGGGCGCGGCATGATGAGGCCGATCAAGCCGCTGCCGCCGCTGTCCTCGGCCACCGCCGGGGGCGGGGCGTAGCGGAGCGCGGCATTGGGGACGAGCAGGCGGTCCTTCTCCTCCGCCACGGTGATGGTCGCGGTCGCGGTCATGCCGGGGCGCAGCAGCAGTTCGGCGTTATCGACCGCCAGAACACCCTTGTAGGTCACGACATCGTCCGTCGTCTCGGGTGAAAACCGCACCTGCGTGATGGTCGCGGGGAAGCTGCGCCCCGGATAGGCATCGACGGTGAATGTCGCGCTGTCACCCACCTTCACCTGGCCAATGTCGGCCTCGTCGATATCCACCAGAAGCTGCATCTGGCGCAGATCCTCGGCCAGCGTGAAAAGTGTGGGGGCGGAAAGCGAGGCGGCGACGATCTGGCCGGCCGAGACATCGCGGCTGAGGACGACACCGTTGATGGGCGAGCGGATCACGGATTTCGCCAGATCGTCCTCTTCCAGCGCCAGGTTCGCCTCGGCCAGCGTCAGCGAGGCTTTGGCGGCATCGACGGCGGCGGCCGCGCGGTCGCGGTTTGCCTCATAGCTAATGAAATCGGTCCGCTTGACGACGCCGCGCTTTT
>DAIOXI010000050.1:0-251 GCA_036758045.1 Albidovulum sp. | reverse complement strand
GCCACCTCGTCGTTGTAATCCGCTTCCACCGTCGCCAGCGTGCCGGACAGCTCGGACGATACCGCAACCTCGGTCGTCGGTTGCACGGTGCCGGTCGCGGTGACGGTGACGACCAGATCGCCCCTCGCGGCTGCTTCGGTGACATAGGTCGTGCCACCCGAGGACCCGGCGCGGCTGTACAGGACCGCGCCCCCGGCAAGGGCCGCCGCGACGATCGCGATCAGCGCCCAACGCCACCCGCCCCGGCCTCG
>DAIOXI010000049.1:13676-15724 GCA_036758045.1 Albidovulum sp. | reverse complement strand
CGCGCTTTTGCATTCCGCCATCGTGGTGGAAAAGCGCGAGGCGCTGAAAGCCTGGACCATCCTTCTGGCCATCGTCGCCTTCGGCTTTTCGCTGATCGGCACCTTCATCGTGCGCTCGGGCGTCATCACCTCGGTCCATGCCTTTGCCAATGACCCGGAGCGCGGGGTCTTCATCCTGGCCATCCTCGCCATCTTCGTCGGCGGCGCGCTCACGCTTTATGCGGTCCGCGCCGGCGTGATGGAGGCGAAGGGCGTCTTCGGCCTCGTCAGCCGCGAATCGGCGCTGGTGATGAACAATGTCCTGCTGGCGGTCGCGGCCTTCGTCGTCTTCGTCGGCACGATCTGGCCGCTGGTGGCGGAACTGGCCTTCGCACGCAAGCTTTCCGTCGGCGCACCGTTCTTCGAGGCCGCCTTCACCCCCTTCATGGTGCTTCTGGCGGTTCTTCTGCCGGGCGGCGCGATCCTGCCCTGGAAACGCGCGCGGGCGGGGCGGGTGCTGCGCAGCCTTGCGCCCGCGGCGCTTCTGGCCTTCGCGCTGGCCGCGCTGACATGGGCTGTCGGCACCGGCCGCCCGATCCTTGCGCCGCTGGGCGTGGCGCTTGGCGTCTGGCTGATGGCGGGGGCCGCGATCGACCTGTGGACCCGCGCGGGCCGCAAGGCGGGGCGGCTGGCCCGCCTGCCGCGCGCCGACTGGGGGCGCGGCTGTGCCCATGGCGGGTTGGGCATCACCTTCATCGGCATCGCCCTGATGATCGCCTGGAATGTCGAGGACATCCGCACCGCGCATGTCGGCGAAACTTTCGACGTGGGCGGCTATGCCATCACGCTGGCCGCTGTCGAAAAGGTGCAGGGGCCGAACTTCAGCGCCACGCAGGCGGCCATCGGGATCGCGAAGGACGGCAGGCCGGTGGCCGAGTTGTTCCCCGAAAAGCGCGTCTATCCCGTCGCCGCCATGCCCACGACCGAGGCCGCGATTTCCAACGGTGTCTTCCGCGACCTCTATGTCGTGATCGGCGATCCTCAGGACAATGGCGGCTGGGCGGTGAGGACCTATGTCAAGCCCTTCGCCAACTGGATCTGGGCCGGGGCCATCATCATGGCGCTTGGCGGGCTCTTGTCGCTGACCGACCGCCGCTACCGGGTCGCCGCCGGCGCGCGCCGCAGCGCGCCCCTCGCCCAACCGGCGGAGTAAGCCATGGCCCGCTTCCTGCCCGCGCTGAGCCTTGCCGCGGTGCTTTTGTCCGCGCTGCCCGCCGTCGCGGTCCAGCCGGACGAAATGCTGGCCGATCCCGCGCTTGAGGCGCGGGCGCGCGCGATCAGCGCGGGGCTGCGCTGCCTTGTCTGCCGCAACCAGAATATCGACGATTCGGACGCCGATCTGGCCCGCGACCTGCGCCTTCTGGTGCGCGAACGGCTGGTGGCCGGGGACAGCGATACTCAGGTCGTCGATTACCTCGTCTCCCGCTATGGCGAATACGTCCTGCTGAACCCCACCGCGCGCGGCTCGAACCTGCTGTTGTGGGTGGCGGGGCCGGGGGCGCTTCTGATCGGGCTGATCGGGGCGGGGGTCTATCTGCGCCGCCGCCGCTCGGCCAGCGAACCCGCCGTGGCGCCGCTTTCGGATGAGGAAGAAAGGCGGCTTTCGGAAATTCTGAACCCGTGACGTTCCGTCAGGCTTTCGCCCAAGCGGCTTCGCCCGCATTCTGACGCCGATACGGCGAGGGGAGAGGCGATGGCGGAGACGGTCCTGATCGAGACCACCGGGGGCATGACGGTTCTGACGCTGAACCGGCCCGAGGTGATGAACGCGCTGAACGGGGAAATGCGGCGCGCGCTGACGGCGGCGCTGCTGGAGGCGGCGAAGAGCGCGCGGGTCATCGTCCTGACCGGGGCGGGGCGGGCCTTCTCATCCGGTCAGGATCTTGCCGATGGCGGCAACGCGGATTTCGGTGGCGCCCTTGCCTTCCCACTCCTTCATCGTGTTCAGCGCCAGACGCAGCACGTTGGTGTTCATGCCGCCGCACAGACCCTTGTCCGTGGTGACGACG
>DAIOXI010000049.1:6705-13666 GCA_036758045.1 Albidovulum sp. | reverse complement strand
CGATATCGACCTTGAGGCGACGCTGCGCGATGAATATGAGCCGCTCTTGAAGGCGATCTATGACGCGCCGGTGCCGGTCATCGCCGCCGTCAACGGCGTCGCCGCCGGGGCCGGGGCCAACCTCGCGCTGGCCGCCGATGTCGTCGTCGCCGCCGAAAGTGCCACATTCGTGCAGGCCTTCAGCCGGATCGGGCTGATCCCGGATGCGGGCGGGACATACTGGCTGCCGCGCCAGGTGGGCTTTGCCCGCGCCATGGGGGCGGCGCTGTTCGCGGGCAAGATCGGCGCGCGCGAGGCGCATGACTGGGGCATGATCTGGGACTATGTCGCGGACGAGGCGTTCGAGGCGACCTGGCGGTCGCTTGCCTTGCAACTGGCCGAGGGGCCGACAGTGGCCTTCCGCCACCTGAAACGGGCGCTGAGGGAGAGTTTTTCCAACGATCTCGATGCGCAACTGGCGCTTGAGGCGCGGCTTCAGGCGGAATGCGGCGCGTCCGAGGATTTCCGCGAGGGGGTGACGGCTTTCCTCGAAAAACGCCCGGCGCGGTTCCGGGGGCGGTAAGGTTACCGAAGCGGCGGCGCGGGTCGTGCGCCAAATTTTTATAAAGGAGCCCAGGCAGGGGGGGGGCGCGGGGGGCCGGCCCAGGCATTTCGATGCGCCGCTCATAATGTGCCGAAGGGGGAAGATGCCATGCGCTGCGTCGCGGTACTCGGGCCGTCTCAATCGGGAAAATCGGAGCTGGTGAAGGCGCTTGGCGCGCTGGAAGACGCCCATCCCGCATCCGAGACGGCCGGTCATCTGAACATCAGCCGTTTTCGTTTCATGGAGGAGGACTGGGGCGTTCTCGACGTCGCGGGCGGGCCGGAATTCGCCCGCATGGGGGGCGCGGCGCTTTTGGCCGCGGATGCGGCGATCCTGTGCGTCGCGCCCGACCCGGAAGAGGCGGTGCTGGCCGCGCCCTGGCTGCGTGCCATCGAGGCGGCGGAACTGCCCTGTTTCCTCTTCATCAACCGGATGGACGCGCCCAAGGGCCGGGTGCGCGACATCGTGTCGGCCTTGCAGGCCTATTCGCGCCATCCGGTCGTGCTGCGCCAGGTCCCGATCCGCGAGAATGGCGAGGTCGTGGGTGCCATCGACCTGATTTCCGAACGCGCCTGGCGCTACCGCGAGGGGCAGCAGTCGCAGCTTGTGGCGATGCCCAAGGCCGAGGCCGAGCGCGAGCATGAGGCGCGGGCGGAGCTTCTGGAGCACATGTCGGATTTCGACGACGCGCTTCTGGAGGAGTTGATCGAGGATCACGAACCGGCGCAGGGCGCGCTTTATGAGATCGCCCGGCGCGAGACGCAGGACCGCGCGCTTCTGCCTGCGTTCCTTGGCTCTGCCAGCCACCGCCATGGCATCCTGCGGTTGATGAAAGCGCTGCGGCATGAGGTGCCGCAGGTCGATGTGCTGCGCGACCGGCTGGGTGGCGGGGATGCCATCGCGGTCGGCTTTCACGCCGAGATCCGCAAGCATCTGGGCAAATGCGTGATCCTTCGTGCGCTGGCGGATGGCGTGAAGGCCGGTGGGCAACTGGCGGGCGCGGGCCTCGGCGGGATCGCCGAGCCGGGGGGCAAGCCCGGCAAGGATCACCTTGAACCGGGGGAGATCGGGATTTCGGTCAAGTCCGACCAGCTGGATGCGGGCCGGGGCTTTTCCGCCGGGGCCGCGCGGCCGGTGCCGGAGTGGGGGCAGGGCTGCCCGCCCGCCGTCGCCCGCGTGGTGACGCCTGTGCATGAGCGTGACGAGGTGCGCCTGTCGGCGGCGCTGGCGCGGCTGGCGGAGGCCGACCCGATGCTGCGGCTGGAGCAGGACGCGGCCACCGGCCACGCCATGCTGCGCTTTCAGGGACCGATGCATGAGCGCCAGGTTCTCAGCAGCCTGGGCGAGGATTTCGGGATCGAGATCGCGACCCGGCCGCCAAGCCCGCGCTATCTTGAGACGATTTCCAAATCCGTGGACGAACAGTACCGCCATCGCAAGCAATCGGGTGGCGCGGGGCAGTTCGCCGATGTCGCCGTGGTGCTGAAGCCCGCCGCGCGGGGTGAGGGGTTCGTCTTTGCCGAGGTGGTGAAGGGCGGCGCGGTGCCGCGTAACTTCATCCCTTCCGTCGAGGAGGGGGCGCGCGAGGCGCTGGACAAGGGGCCGCTGGGTTTTCCGGTGACGGATATTTCGGTGACGCTGACCGACGGCAAGCACCACGCCGTCGACAGCAACGATTTCGCCTTCCGCACCGCCGGGCGGATGGCGCTGCGCGAGGGGCTGCCCAAGGCCGGGCCGGTCCTGTTGCAGCCGATCGACCGGATCGACATCCATGTGCCCTCGATCTATTCCGGGGCGATGGTGTCGATGATTTCGGCGCTGAAGGGGCAGGTTCTGGGCTTCGACCGTGATCCGGACTATCGCGGCTGGGATCTTTTCCGCGCGCTTCTGCCCGCCTCGGCGGAGGAGGGGCTGGTCACCGCCCTGGGCGGCGCGACGCAAGGCACCGCCTGGCATGAGCAGGCCTTCGACCACTATGAGGAGATCTATGGCCGCGAGGCGGAGCGGATTTCGAAGGAGTTCGCCGAGGCCTGAACGATCAAGGGCCGCCCCGCGCGGGACGGCCCTTTTTCGCCCGTCACAGGCGTCTTAGCGGTTCGCAACCTCGACATAGTCGCGGGCCGGGGCGCCGATATAGCGCTGGCGCGGGCGGCCGATCTTCTGCGTCGGATCGCCCAGCATTTCCTTCCACTGCGAAATCCAGCCCACGGTGCGCGACAGCGCGAAGATCGGGGTGAACATCGAGGTCGGGAAGCCCATCGCCTCAAGGATGATGCCGGAGTAGAAATCGACGTTGGGATAAAGCTTCTTCGAGACGAAGTACTCATCCTCAAGCGCGATCTTTTCCAGTTCCTTGGCGACCTTCAGCGTCTCGTTGTTGTGGATGCCGAGGAGGTCCAGCACCTCATCGGCGCTTTCCTTCATCACCTTCGCGCGCGGGTCGAAGTTCTTGTAGACCCGGTGGCCGAAGCCCATCAGGCGGAAGGGATCGTTCTTGTCCTTGGCCCGCGCGATGAATTCCGGGATGCGGTCGACGGTTCCGATCTCGCGCAGCATCTCGAGGCAGGCCTGGTTGGCGCCGCCATGGGCCGGACCCCAGAGACAGGCGATGCCGGCGGCGATGCAGGCAAAGGGGTTGGCGCCCGAGGACCCCGCCAGACGCACCGTCGAGGTGGAGGCGTTCTGTTCGTGATCGGCATGCAGCATCATGATCCGGTCCATCGCCTTGGACAGGATCGGATCGACGACGTAATCCTCGCAGGGGACGGCAAAGCACATGTGCAGGAAGTTGCCCGCGTAATCGAGCGAGTTCTTCGGATAGACGAAGGGCTGGCCGATCGAATACTTGTAGGCCATCGCGGCGACGGTCGGCATCTTGGCGACCATGCGGATTGCCGCGACCTCGCGCTGCCAGGGGTCGGAGATGTCGGTCGAATCGTGATAGAAGGCCGACATGGCGCCGACGACGCCGACCATGGTCGCCATCGGATGCGCGTCACGGCGGAACCCCCGGAAGAAATAGTGCATCTGCTCATGCACCATCGTGTGACGGGTCACCGTCGTCTCGAACTGTTCCATCTGCTGCGCGTTCGGCAGTTCGCCGTAAAGCAGCAGGTAGCAGACCTCAAGGTAATGCGACTTTTCGGCCAGTTGTTCGATCGGGTAGCCGCGATAGAGAAGCTCGCCCTTGTCGCCGTCGATATAGGTGATGGCGCTGTCGGTGGCGGCGGTGGAGGTGAAGCCGGGGTCGTAGGTAAAGACGTCGGCCTCGCTGTAAAGCTTGCGGATGTCGATTACGTCGGGGCCGACGGACGGTTTCAGTACCGGCAGGTCGAAGGACTTGCCATCAAGGGTCAGGGTTGCGGTCTTGGTCGTGTCGGCCATCAAGCGCTCCTTTCGGTCGTCCGAAACCATCTGCGGGATCGGAGGGGTAACGATACGGACAGCCGCCAGCCGAGCGGTTCAGTCCGCCGCATCCGTCAGCCGGGCGAGGGTTTCCTCCCGCCCCAGCACTAGCATCATATCGAAGACGCTGGGGGTGACCGTGCGTCCAGCCAGAGCTGCGCGCAAAGGTCCGGCGATCTTGCCGAGCCCGATGCCATGCGTCCCGGCTGTGCCCGCGATAACGGCTTCCAGCTTGTCGCGCTCCCAGCTAGCATTTTGCAGCTGCGGCGTCAATTCTGACAGTATACGACGGGATACCGGGTCCAGCGCCTGGTCCGCCTTCGGCTCCATCGCGATGGGGCGTTCCGTCAGGATAAAGTGCGCCTTTTCAAGAAGGTCCGGAAATGTCTTCGCGCGTTCTTTCACCGCAGGAAGGGCGCGTAGCAGCCCGTCTTTCTGCGTCGGCGAAAGGTCTGGCTGTCCGGCGGCCGCCCGATATGCCAGAATTTCCGGCAGCAGATCGGCGTCGGCCATGGTGGCGATATGCTGGCCCGACAGATTCTCGAGCTTCTTGAAGTCGAGCCTTGCGGGAGAGCGGCCGATTCCCGGCAGGTCGAACCAGTCCTTCGCCTGCGCGTCGGTGAAGAATTCATCATCCCCATGGGCCCAGCCGAGACGCGCCAGGTAGTTGCGCATCGCCGAGGCGGGATAACCCATGGCCTGATATTCCTCCAACCCGACCGCGCCGTGGCGTTTCGACAGCTTCTTGCCATCGGGACCGTGAATAAGTGGTATATGCGCCCAGACCGGCACGTCCCAGCCCATCGCGTCATAGACCATCTGCTGGCGGGCGGCGTTGTTCAGGTGGTCGTCGCCCCGGATCACATGGGTGACCCCCATGTCGTGATCGTCCACCACCACGGCCAGCATATAGGTCGGCGTCCCGTCGGAGCGCAGCACGATCATGTCGTCCAGCGTCGCGTTGCGGATCGTGACCGCGCCCTGCACCTTGTCGTCGATGACCGTCTCGCCGTCGCGGGGGGCCTTCATGCGGATGACGTAAGGGGCATCCGGCCAGGTCGCGGGATCGGCATCGCGCCAGGGCGACAGGAACACGGGGTAGCTGACGCCCTTCGCCTTCTCCGCCTCGCGGAAGGCCGCGATCTCTTCCTGCGTGGAAAAGCACTTGTAGGCGGTGCCGCGCGCCAGCATCTCATGGGCGACCTCGGCGTGGCGGTCCTTGCGGGCGAACTGGCTGGTGACATCGCCGTCCCAGTCAAGGCCAAGCCAGGTCAGCCCTTTCAGGATCGCCGCCGTCGCCTCGGGCGTCGACCGCTCGCGGTCCGTATCCTCGATCCGCAAGAGGAAGCGCCCGCCATGGCCACGGGCATAGAGCCAGTTGAAGAGCGCGGTGCGTGCCCCCCCGATATGCAGATAGCCGGTGGGAGAGGGCGCGAAGCGGGTGACGATCTCGGACATGCGCGCGTTAACCTTTCGGAAACCATGAGGAGAGAGGCTGGCCCCGGTTCATTAGGCAAAGGCAGACGGGGAAACAAGGGTGCGCCGGGTTCTCGCACCATTCGAGGCGCTTGAGGCCGCACGGGGGAGGCTTCTGCCCTGGGCGCCGGTTTTCCTGTCCTTCGGGATCGGCGCCTATTTCGCCGCGCCGGTGGAGCCGGGGCCCTGGGTCTGGTCCGTCGCGGGGTTGATCGCGGTGGCCTGCCTTCTGCTGGCCAGCCTCGGCCCGCCGCTTTTGCGGGTGCCTGCCACCGCGGCGCTGCTGGTGGCGGCCGGGTTGCTGATGGCCATCTGGCGGGCGCAGTCGCTGGCCGCGCCGGTCATGGCCTTTCGCTATTACGGCCCGGTAGAGGGGCGGATCGTCGCCATCGACCGCTCCTTCTCGGACCAGCCACGGATCACGCTGGATCAGATCGTGCTGGCCCGGACACCGCCCGACCGGACGCCCGCGCGGGTGCGGGTGGCGCTGCATGGCGATGCGGTGCAGGACGCGCCGCTGGAACCCGGCCTGCGCGTCATCCTGACCGCGCATCTGTCGCCGCCCGAGGGGCCGGTGGCGCCGGGGGGGTTCGACTTCCAGCGTCTCGCCTGGTTCTCGCAGCTTGGCGGGGTCGGCTATACGCGCACGCCGGTCCTGACCCTGGAACCGGCGGCGGGCGGCGCGGCGCTGTTTGCCTTCCGCACCAGGATGCGTCTGTCGCGTGCCATTCAGGCCGCGATCCCCGGCCAGCCCGGCGCCTTCGCGGCCGCGCTGATGACCGGTGACCGTTCTCCGGTCGTCTCGGCCACCAATGACGCGCTGAGGGGGGCGAACCTGTCGCACCTGATCTCCATTTCCGGCCTGCACATGGGGCTGCTGACCGGCTTCGTCTTCGCGGCTTTCCGCTATGGCCTTGCCCTGATCCCGCCGCTGGCGCTGCGGCTTGATGCGCGCAAGATCGCGGCTGTCGTGGCGCTGATGGCGGCTGCCTTCTACCTGATGCTTGCCGGGCCGAATGTCGCCACGCGCCGCGCTTTCGTCATGGTGGCGGTGATGCTGGTCGCGATCCTTACCAATCGGCGGGCCATTTCTCTGCGCTCCGTCGCCGTTGCCGCCCTGATCGTGCTGGCGATCGAACCCGAAAGCCTGGTCGAGCCGGGCTTTCAGATGTCCTTCGGTGCGACCGTGGCCCTGATCGTCGCGTTCGAACCCTGGGGGAGGATTCAGCCCCGCATCCCCAAGCCCCTGCGCCCGGTCGCGATGCTGTTTCTCTCCTCGCTTGCCGCCGGGCTGGCGACCGCACCCATCGCGGCGGCGCATTTCAACCGGATCGCGGAATACGGGCTGATCGCCAACCTTCTGGCGGTGCCGCTGATGGGGATGGTGGTGATGCCCGCCGGTGTCATCGCGGCGGTGCTGGCGCCCCTTGGCCTTGCCCAGCCCGCGCTTTGGGTCATGGGGCAGGGGACGGCCGCCATCCTCTGGGTCGCGGGACT
>DAIOXI010000049.1:4252-6673 GCA_036758045.1 Albidovulum sp. | reverse complement strand
GAGGGCGCGGTGCAGGCGGTGCCGACACCCCCCGGCGCGGTGCTGCCGATCCTCGCGTTTGGCGGGATCGCGGCGCTGATCGGGCGGCGGCTCTGGCTGCGCGGGACCGGGGCGGCGCTGGTCCTCGGTGCCCTTGTTCTCTGGGCCGGGGCGGATCGGCCCGCGCTTCTGATCGCGGGCGATGGTGCGCTGGTCGGCGTCATGGGCGATCAGGGAAGGGTGCTGTCCAAGCCGAAAGGCGCGGGGTTTGTCGCGCAAAGCTGGCTGGAGGATGACGGCGATCTGGCCGGGCAGGAGGCCGCCTTTGCCCGTGGCGGCGTTGATGCCATGCGCGGTGAATGGCGCGGCCAGCTCGGGCAGCACCCCCTTGTCCATATGACCGGCAAGACGGCGCCCGACCGCGCCGCCGCCTTCTGCGCGGGGGCGGCGGAGGGAACGCTTGTCGTCCTGAACGGCGACTGGCCCGAGGGTGCCGCCCGCAGCGGCTGCGACGTCTTCGACCTGACGCGCCTGGAACGCACGGGCGCGCTGGCCGTCAGCCTGACCGATGGCGGGCTTGAGATGACCGCCGCCCGCGACGTGGCGGGCGATCGGATCTGGAACCGCAAGGTGCGGCGATCCGGCGCAAGGCTTGCCGCGCGTCAGTAGCTGCGGATCAGCCCGACGAGGCGGCCCTGCACCTTGACCTGATCCTCGGGCAGCACCCGCGTCTCATAGGCCGGGTTGGCGGCCTCAAGCGCGATCATGTTGCCCCGGCGGCGAAAGCGTTTCAGCGTCGCCTCAAGCCCTTCGACCAGCGCCACGACGATATCGCCGTTATCAGCCGTCGTCTGTTCCCGGATCACCACGACATCGCCGTCATTGATGCCGGCCTCGATCATCGAATCGCCCCTGACCTCAAGCGCGTAGTGCTGCCCCCGCCCCGCGAGCATGGAGCCGGGAACCGTGACGTGATGCGACACCTCGGAAATTGCCTCGATCGGCACACCGGCGGCGATGCGGCCCATCACCGGCAGTTCCATCGCCTGACCCTCGCTCACCGGCATAGCGCCGCGCGGCGGATCGGTACGGTCGCCCTCGATCACGCGGGGGGTGAAGCCGGGCTTTTCCATCGCCTCGGGCAGTTTCACGATCTCAAGCGCGCGCGCCCGATGAGGCAGGCGGCGGATGAAGCCCCGCTCCTCCAGCGCCGTAATCAGCCGGTGGATGCCCGAGTTCGACCTGAGGTCCAGCGCCTCCTTCATCTCGTCAAAGGAGGGCGGCACACCGTCATGCGCCATGCGCTTCTGGATGAAATCGAGGAGTTCCAACTGCTTCCGGGTCAACATGGGCCTGTTTTCCTTACGCGGGTCGAAGATGTTGTTCACTTCATGTTCTAGCCGCGTTCCCGGTTTGTGTCAAACGCTTGTGCGCCGTCTCTCAGATCGTGCCCTCAGATCGGGACATAGCTGACCTCGGTCCCCGCCGCGACCGGCCCGTCGCCCGCAGGGCGCACCAGGAGCGCATCGGCACGGGTCAGGATCGACAGAAGCGCGCTGTCCTGCCGGTCGAACGGGCGGATCACCGGCACGGCGCCCGTGTGTTCAAGCGTGGCGCGCATGTAATGCTCGCGCGGGCCATTGGCGGGCAGGTCCAGGGCCAGCCGGGCGGTCGCGCGGGGCGCCGGGGCCTGCGGAAGACCCTGCATCGCGCGCAGCATCGGCAGCATGAAGAGATGGGCGCAAACAATTGATGATACGGGATTTCCGGGAAGCCCCAGCAGAACGGACGCGCCGATCCGCCCGGCCATCAGCGGCTTGCCCGGCCGCATCGCGATCTTCCAGAACGCCCGTTCCAGCCCCATCTCGCCCGCCACCTTGCCGACCAGGTCATGGTCGCCGACCGAGGCGCCGCCGATGGTCACGATCAGATCGGCATCGGCGGCCAGCGTCAGGATGTGCCGCAGGCTCTGCTCGCTGTCGCGCGCGATGGGCAGAAGGCGCACCTCCGCACCCTCGGCCTCGGCCATGGCGGCAAGCGCAAAGCTGTTGGAGGCGACGATCTGGTCGGGGCCGGGAACCTCGCCCGGCATCACCAGCTCATCCCCGGTAGCGATCAGCGCGACCACGGGGCGGCGGGCGACCTGCACTTGCGGCTGGTTCATCGCGGCGATCAGGCCGAGGTCGGCGGGACGCAGGCGGCGCGGCGCCTCGATCCGGTCGCCCTTGCGGAAATCCTGCCCCGCGGGGCGGATATTCACGCCGCTTTCCAGACGGTTACCAAGTGTTATTCGCGTACCATCTAGGGTCACGTCCTCCTGCAACACCACCCGCTCAGCGCCCTCCGGCACCGGCGCGCCGGTGAAGATGCGCACGGCATTGCCATCGGTCAACGCGCCGCCAAAACCGCGCCCGGCGGCGGATTCGCCGATGACGTCCAGCA
>DAIOXI010000049.1:0-4231 GCA_036758045.1 Albidovulum sp. | reverse complement strand
CGCGCGACCACGGGCGCCGCCAGCACCCGGCCCGCCGCCGCCCGCAAGTCGACCGTTCCGGCGGCAAGCTTGGGGCAAAGCGCGAAAAGCCGGGCCAGCGCCTCTTCGATGGAAATCAGCCCGCCAGACATTCAGTTCACCTCGTAACGGCCTGATTTACCGCCATCTTTCAGGATCACGCGCAGCCCCTCGATGCGCATCGACTTTTCCGCGGCCTTCAGCATGTCATAGACTGTCAGCGCCGCGACCGAGGCTGCTGTCAGCGCCTCCATCTCGACCCCGGTCTGGCCCGTGGTCTTCACTGTCGCCTCGATCCGCACCCCCGGCAGGGCGGCGTCGGGCGTCAGCTCCACCGCGACCCTGGTGATCGGCAGCGGATGGCAAAGCGGGATCAGATCGGCGGTCCGCTTCGCCGCCATGATCCCCGCGAGCCGCGCGACGCCCAGCACGTCGCCCTTCTTCGCCCGGCCCTCGGTGACCAGCGCCAGCGTCTCTGCCGCCATCACCACCCGCGCCTCGGCCACCGCGACCCGGTCGGTCACCGCCTTGGCCGAAACGTCGACCATATGCGCGTTGCCCTCGCGGTCGAAATGCGTCAGCGCCATGTCAGACCCCCACCGGACCTGACAGCAGCGCCCGCGTCGCCGCCGCCACATCGGCCTGCCGCATCAGGCTTTCCCCGATCAGGAAGGACCGCGCGCCGCAGCCCGCCATCGCCGCCAGATCGGCGGGGGTGAAAAGCCCGCTTTCGCAGACCAGCCGCCGGTCCTTCGGCACCATCGGCGCAAGGTCGCGCGTCACATCAAGAGTGACTTCGAAGGTCTTGAGATTACGGTTGTTCACGCCGATCAGGGGCGAGGGCAGGGCCAGCGCCCGCTCCATCTCGGCCGCGTCATGCACCTCGATCAGCGCGTCCATCCCCCAATGGCTTGCGGCGGCCACCAGATCGGCCGCCAGCGCGTCATCGACGCTGGCCATGATGACAAGGATGCAGTCCGCGCCCCAGGCCCGCGCCTCGGCGACCTGATAGGTATCGTAAAGGAAATCCTTCCTCAGCGCGGGCAGTGCCACCGCGCCGCGCGCCGCCGTCAGGAATTCCGGCGCGCCCTCAAAGGATGGCGCATCGGTCAGCACCGACAGGCAGGTCGCGCCGCCCGCCTCATAGGCCCGCGCCAGCGCCGGGGGATCGAAATCGGCCCGGATCAACCCCTTGGAGGGCGAGGCTTTCTTGATCTCCGCAATCAGCCCGTAGCCCGAAGCGTCGGCCCGCGCCAGCGCCGCGTTGAAGCCGCGCACCGGGCCTGCCGCCTTCGCCGCCGCCTCGACCCCGGCCAATGGCCGCGCCCGCTTGGCCGCCGCGATCTCGTCCAGCTTGTAGGCCCTGATCTTGTCCAGAATATCCATGGCCCCGTCTTAGCGCCGCGCCCGGTCAGCGAAAAGCCTGTTTCTTCGTTGCCGAAATACTCTCCGGGGGTGTGGGGGTGGAAAACCCCCACCGCTGTCCTATCCGGCCCAGTCGACGGGGCGGTCGCCGCGCGCCGCCAGCCAGTCGTTCACCCGGCTGAAGGGGCGCGATCCGAAAAAGCCACGCCAGGCCGAAAGGGGTGAGGGATGGGCGCTTTCGATCCTCAGGTGATCGGGGTTCAGCAACCCCCGCGCCGCCACCGCCTGCGCCGGGCCGCCCCAAAGCAGGGCCGCGCGCGGGCGGGTATCAAGCCGCATCAGCACATCGGCCACCAGCCTGTCCCAGCCGATCTTGGCATGGGCCTTCGGTTGCCCCCCCGGCACGGAGAGCGCGGTGTTGAGCAAAAGCACCCCCTGCCGCGCCCAGTCGTCGAGCTCCGTGCGCGTCCTCGTTACACCAAGATCGTCCTGCAACTCCTTGAAGATATTGCCAAGACTGTCCAGCCGGCCGGGAAAGCCGCGGGGGATGGAAAAGGCCAGCCCGTCGGCCTTGCCCGGCGTGTGATAGGGGTCCTGACCGAGGATCACGACGCGCACGTCGTCGGGCGCGCAAAGCTCCAGCGCGGCGAAAAGCCGGTCTTGCGGCGGGTAGACCGGGCCGGGCTCGGCCGCCAGACGGGCGCGAACGCGCGGCCAGTCGTCGCGGAAGAACGGCAGGTCGGCCCAGGCGGCGGGGATCATTCGGCGGCGGCGGGGACGGCGCGGGCGAGTGCCGCGACCTTCATCGCCGCTGCCCCGCTGTCGATGCTCTCACGCGCCAGCGCCACGCCGGCCTTCAGGTCGGCTGCCTTCCCGGCGATCAGCAGGGCGGCTGCGGCATTCAGAAGCACCGCGTCGCGATAGGCACCGCCTTGTCCCGACAGAAGCGCGCGCAACGCCACGGTGTTCTCCTCGGGTGTGCCGCCCAGAAGGTCCTCGAACGGGTGGACGGGCAGGCCGGCCTCCTCGGGGTGCAGGTCGAACTCCCGCACCGCGCCGTCCTCGAGGGCGGCGACATGGGTGATGCCCGCGACCGAGATTTCATCGGTGCCGTCGCTGCCATGGACCAGCCAGGCGCGCTCGGACCCCAGCGCCTGCAAGGTTTCGGCCATGGGGCGGATCCAGGCGCGGGCGAAGGCGCCGGTCAATTGCCGCTTCACGCCCGCCGGGTTGGTCAGCGGGCCGAGGAGGTTGAAGACGGTGCGGGTGCCAAGCTCCGTCCGGGTCGGCATGACATGGCGGATCGCGGGGTGGTGCATGGGCGCCATCATGAATGCGATGCCGCAGCTTTCCAGCGCCTTTTCAACGGCTTCCGCGCCGACCATCACGTTGATGCCAAGCTGAGTCAGCGCGTCCGCCGCGCCGGATTTCGACGACAGGTTGCGGTTACCGTGCTTGGCGACCGGCACGCCCGCGCCCGCGACCACGAAGGCCGTGGCGGTCGAGATGTTCAGCGTCCCCTTGCCATCGCCGCCGGTGCCGACGATGTCGATGGCGCCCGCGGGCGCCTTCACCGCGTGGCATTTCGACCGCATGACACGGGCGGCGGCGGCGATCTCCTCCACCGTCTCGCCGCGGGTGCGCAGCGCCATCAGCAGCCCGCCCATCTGGCTGGGCGTGGCAGCACCTTCGAACAGCGCGGCAAAGGCCGCCTCGGCCTCGGCCCGTGTCAGCGGGCGGTCGGCGGCGATGCCGATCAGGGGGCGGATGTCGCTCACGCTCATGCCGGCACCGTCAGCGGCACGTTCGCGCCCTCCAGAAAGGTCCGCAGCATCCGGTGGCCGTGTTCCGAGGCGATGGATTCGGGGTGGAACTGCACGCCTTCGATCGGAAGCTCCCGGTGTTTCAGGCCCATGATCGTGCCATCCTCAAGCCAGGCGGTGACCTCAAGGCTGTCGGGCAGGCTCTCCCGCTCGACGATCAGCGAGTGATAGCGCGTCGCCTCGAAGGGCGAGGGCAGACCCGCGAAGACGCCCTTTCCGCCGTGGTGCATCGCGCCCATCTTGCCATGCACGATCTCATGGCAGCGCACGACCTTGCCGCCAAAGACCTGACCGATGGTCTGGTGGCCAAGGCAGACGCCCAGAAGCGGGGTCTTCGTTTCGGCCGCGGCTTCGGTCAGCGCCAGGCAGATTCCGGATTGTTCGGGCGTGCCGGGGCCGGGGGACAGGACGATGGCCGAGGGCTTCAGCGCCATCGCCTCCTGCACGTTCAGCGCATCGTTGCGATGGACCACGACATTGGCGCCCAGCTCACCGAAATAATGGACGAGGTTGTAGGTAAAACTGTCGTAGTTGTCGATCAGGAGCAGCATCTTGGTGGCCTTCATGCATGGCAGGTGCAATCTGGGGGTGATTGCGCCCGCGTGTCGGGCTATACATGGTCAGAGCCGCGCCGCCGGGTCAAGGCAGGATGCGGAGAGATAAGGCGATTGCGTCGGAGGCAGACGTGGGCAGAGGTTATGTTTCGGGGTTGCTCATCGGGGCGCTCTTTTCGACGGTGAGCGCGGCGGCCGTGTCGCTGATGCTGCCGCCGGTGGCGCCGTTGCAGATGCCCGCGAGCCCCGAGCCGGTGGCCGGGGCGCCAGAGGCGGTGACGGCACCCGAGACGGTGGTCGAGGCCGAAACGCCGGTGATGCCCGAGGCGCCGGAGGCCGAGGTAATGCCGGAGACGCCGGGGCCTGTGGCCGCAGCGCCCGAGCCGGTGGCGGTTCCCGAAGCCCTCGATGAAGCCCCCGACACGGTGGCCGAGGTCGCCACCGATGCGGTCCCCGTGGCCCCTGAACCGG
>DAIOXI010000048.1:14737-16503 GCA_036758045.1 Albidovulum sp. | reverse complement strand
GGGCAACATGACCAAGGAAGAGATCGACAAGACGATCGACGCCCTGATCGCGCTGAAGAAGGGGGGCCAGTTCCGCGCCTTCTGGTCCACCTTCGACGAAAGCGTCAACCTGATGGCCGCCGGTGAGGTGGTGATCCAGTCGATGTGGTCGCCGGCCGTCACCGCGGTGAAATCGCGCGGCATCAACTGCGTCTATCAGGGCCTCTCGCAGGGCTATCGCGGCTGGGGCCTTGGCATGGGCCTCATGCGCCATCTCGAAGGGGTCAAGCTGGACGCCGCCTATGAATATCTCAACTGGTACCTGACCGGATGGCAGGGCGCCTTCATCGCGCGGCAGGGCTACTATTCCTCGGTGCCTTCGACCGCGATGGCCAACCTCAGCGAGAACGAGCGCGGCTACTGGTATGAAGGCAGGGCCGCGACCGAGGACATCAAGGATCCCTATGGCAACATCATGGACAAGGCCGGCGCCCTGCGCGACGGCGGCAGCTTTGAACAGCGCATGGGCAACATCGCCTGCTGGAACACGGTGATGGACGAAGACCGCTACATGATCCAGCGCTGGAACGAGTTCATCTCCTCCTGACGCAGTTCCGGCCCGGCGCGAAGAGGTCGCGCCGGGGCGCCGCCCGCAAAGACCACGTTTCAGCCCTGAAAGAGGTGCCCAATGTCCGGGAGGTCGTCTCCATCCGGCGGATCGCTCGTGCCCTATCTCCAGGTCGCGCCGCTGGCCTTCCTCATGATCACGATGGTGGGCATCCCCCTTCTGACGGTCGTGCTTCTCAGCTTCTGGGAATTCGACGGGATCGCCGTCTATCCGGCCTTTACCTGGGCCAATTACAAGGAGGTCCTCAGCTCCCCCGTCACGCTCAGCCTGTTTCTTTCCACGCTGAAATACGCGCTGATGACGCTGGTCGCGACGACGGTGATCGGGTTTGCCTGCTCTTACTTCCTCGTCTTCCATGTCCGTGACCTGCGCGTACAGATCGCGCTTTTCCTGCTTTGCACGATCCCGTTCTGGACGTCGAACGTGATCCGCATGGTCAGCTGGATTCCGTTCCTCGGGCGTGAGGGGCTTTTCAACAGCCTCCTGATGCAGGCGGGCATCATCGACCGGCCACTCGACATCCTGCTCTATTCGGATTTCGCGGTGGTACTGACCTATATCCACCTTTTCACGCTGTTCATGATCGTGCCGATCTTCAACAGCATGGCCAAGATCAACCCGAACCTGATCGAGGCCGCGCGGGATGCGGGCGCAAACGGCTGGCAGATCCTCTGGGGCGTCATCGTGCCGCTGTCCAAGACCGGGATCGCGCTGGGGGCGATCTTCGTCGTGACGCTGGTGATGGGCGATTTCTTCGTCGTCCGGGTGATGAGCGGCGGGCAGAGCGCCTCCGTCGTCTCGGCGATGAAGAACAACATCGACCAGCTTTACTACCCGGTCGCCTCGGCGATGGCGGTCCTTCTCATCATCGTCGTCCTGCTGATGGTGACGGCGATCCTGCGGGTGGTGGACATCCGCTCGGAACTGGCGAGGTAGGTCATGTCGCAAAGCACCAGCAGCCGCCGTGGTCCCGCCTTCTACCTTCTCGCGGCCTTCTTCGCGCTTTTCGTGATCTTCCTCTACGGCCCGATGCTGATGATCTTCATCCTCTTCGTCGGCCCGACGGGCGCGATCCTCGCCACCCTGGTCTCCGGCGGCATCGCCTACGTCACCGAAGTGGTGCCGCTGTCCAACCCCTTCGGCCGCGATGACGACAACT
>DAIOXI010000048.1:8477-14727 GCA_036758045.1 Albidovulum sp. | reverse complement strand
ATCCTCAGCTTTCAGGGGCAGACGGGCGGCCTGACCTTCCCGATGCGCGGGGTGTCCACGCATTGGTTCCACGACCTCTGGACCTCAAGCCGCTACGGCGACCTTGGCGGCGCCTTCCGCCGGTCGCTGGTCCTTGGCGGGCTGTCGCTGGCCATCACGGCGGTGGTGTGCCTCTTCGCGGGGCTGGCCTTCCGGCGCCGGTTCTGGGGTGCTGGGCCGATCTTCTACCTCTCCATCGTCAGCCTTGTGGTGCCGGGCATCCTTCTGGGCCTCGGGATCAGCCAGCTGTTTCAGCTTCTCGGCCTGCGGCTGGCCTGGTGGCTGTCTGGCCTTGGCGCGCATCTGAGCTGGACCCTGCCCTTTGGCCTTCTCATCATGTTTGCCGTCCTGAACCGTTTCGACGGATCCTGGGAAGAGGCGGCGCGCGATGCCGGTGCCTCGCCCCGGCAGGTGCTGTCCTATGTCACCGTGCCGATCCTTTTCCCCGGCCTGATCGCCGTCGCGCTCTTCGGCTTCACGCTTAGCTATGACGAGATGCCCCGTTCCCTGCTGACGGTCGGCGCGAAGAACACGCTGCCGATCGAGATCTCCAACATGACGACGAATGTCACGACGCCCGCGCTTTACGCCATCGGGACCGTCACCTCGGCCGTCAGCTTCCTGGTCATCGCGACCGCGTTCATCACCATCGCCATCGTCCAGAAAAGACGTGCCCGCGCCAAAGGAAAGTCCGCATGACCGAGCAGAGCCGTATCGACATTCGCAGCGTCACCAAGCTTTACGGTTCGGTCCGCGCGGTCAACGATGTCGACCTGACCATCGACGGCGGTGCCTATTGCTGCATGATCGGCCCATCGGGCTGTGGCAAGACCACGCTTTTGCGCATGATCGCGGGGCATGAGACGCCGACATCAGGCACCATCTCCATCGGCGGGGAAGACATGACCACGGTCAGGACCGGCAGCCGGGGCACCGCTCTGATGTTCCAGAACTACGCGCTGTTCCCGCATCTCTCGCTCACCGACAACGTTGCCTTCAGCCTGCGGGTCAACGGCGTGGCGGCCACTGAGCGGCGTGAAAGGGCGCGCGAGATGCTGGACCGTGTGCAGCTTCTCCACCTCGCCGACCGGGTCCCGTCCGAGCTTTCGGGCGGCCAGCAGCAGCGCGTCGCGCTGGCCCGCGCGCTGATCACCAACCCCAAGGTGCTGCTTCTGGACGAACCGCTTTCGGCGCTGGACGAATTCCTGCGCCTGAGGATGCGGGTGGAGCTGAAGCGGCTTCAGAACCAGCTGGGCATCACCTTCATCCACGTCACTCATACGCAGCCCGAGGCGATCGCGCTGGCCGATCAGGTGGTGGTCATGGATCACGGCGTCGTCGAACAGGCCGCAAGCCCCCGGACCATCTACAACCGCCCCCACAGCCCCTATGTCGCGCGCTTCATGGGCGGGCAGAATGTGCTGACCGGCACGGTCCAGTCCACCGGCGCAGAGGGGACCATCGTCGAAAGCAAGGATGGCAACCTTCATGACCTGCCCCCGATCGAGGGCGCGAAACCGGGCGACACCGCCAATTTCTCCGTCCGCCGCGATCGCGTCCAGATTTCCGACAGCAGGGGAGACGGCCGCAACTGCATCGAAGGCACGGTCGTGAACATCGAATATCAGGGCACCTTCGTGAAACTCGCGCTTGAGACCGGCACGCAGGAGGAATTCATCGTCTATCTCGACGATGACGCCTATTACGCCGCGCCCAAGGCCGTGGGCGACAAGGTCCATGCAAGCTGGGCGCCGAAGGTCAACCATGTCCTTCTCGGGGCCAACAACTCCACCGGCACACCCTACGAGGATTGAGATGGCGCGCCGGGTCGAAGTCATCGCATTGGGCGGCACCATCGCCAGCACGCCGCGCCCCGACGGCAAGGGTGTCGTGCCGGGCCTGACGGCCGAGGATCTGCTGGCCGCCGGCACCGCCGCGCGTGACCTTGCCGAGATCCGCGCCCGCACGCTGGTCAATGTCCCGAGCGTGGAGATAGACCTGCCGCTTCTGATGCGCCTTGCGGACCTGATCCGCGATCTGGAGGGCGAAGGCACGGCGGGTTTCGTCATTACCCAAGGCACCGACACGATCGAGGAAACCGCCTATGTGCTGGACCTGCTGCACAACGGGCCGTCTCCGGTCATCGTCACCGGGGCGATGCGCAACCCCTCGCTTCCCGGCCCCGACGGCCCCGCCAATGTCTACGCCGCCATCGCCTGCGCCACCGATCCCGCCTGCCGCGATCAGGGCGCGCTTGTGGTCTTTGACGACGACATCCACGCCGCCGACTGGGTGCAGAAGCGCGACACCAGCTCTGTCGGCGCATTCTGGTCGCCCGCGCCTTTGGGCTGGATGGCCGAGGGCCGCCCGGCGCTGCGCTTCCGCCGCCCGCGCCGGTCGCCGATCTCCATCCCGAAGGGCGCGACGGTCCCCCATGTGCCGATCCTGAAACCGGGGCTGGGGGAGCCGCCGCACCTGGTCAGCGCCGCCGTCGCCTCTGGCGCGGCGGGCATCGTGGCCGAGCTTTCCGGCGGCGGCCATGCCAGCGCCGCCTGGGCCGATGCGCTTGAAGTCGCCGCGGGGGACATCCCGGTCGTCTTCACCAGCCGCACGCGCGGCGGCCGCGTCCTGAACCGCACCTATGGCCAGACCGGGGCCGAGATCGACCTGATCGGGCGCCGCCTTCTGCCCGCGGGCGATCTCGATGCGCTCAAAGCGCGGCTGCTTCTGACGCTGCTTCTGATGGCAGGCCGGGCCGAGTGTTTCGCCGACCATACCGACCTATCCTGGAGGACCGGAGAATGACCACCGTCATCAAGGGGGGAACCCTGATCACCGCCGACCGCATGTGGGAGGCCGACATCCTGATCGAGGATGAAAAGATCGCCGCCATCGGACCCGGCCTGAATGGCGACACCGTGATCGACGCGACCGGCGCCTATGTCATCCCCGGCGGGATCGACCCGCACACCCATCTGGAAATGCCCTTCATGGGGACCACCGCCGCCGAGACCTTCGAAAGCGGCACCGCCGCCGCCGCGTCGGGCGGCACGACGATGATCGTCGATTTCGTCCTGCCCGGCCCGGACGGTTCGCTGGTCAACGCGGTCAGGGACTGGCACCGCAAGGCGGACGGCAAGATCTGCATCGACGTCGGCTGGCACGTCGCCATTACCGGCTGGAACCAGACCATCTGGCAGGAGATGGCCGAGGTCGTGAAGATGGGCGTCAACTCCTTCAAGCATTTCATGGCCTACAAGGGCGCGCTGATGGTCGAGGATGACGAGATGTATGCCTCGTTCACCCGCTGCGCGGAGCTTGGGGCGCTGCCGCTCGTCCATGCCGAAAACGGCGACATCATCGCCGAATTGCAGAAGAAGTTCATGGAGGCGGGCCAGATCGGCCCCGAGGGCCACGCCCATTCCCGCCCGCCCGAGGTGGAGGGCGAGGCGACGAACCGCGCCATCATGATCGCCGATGCGGCGGGCGTGCCGCTTTATGTCGTCCACGTCTCCTGCGAGCAGGCGCATGAGGCGATCCGCCGGGCGCGGCAGAAGGGGATGCGCGTCTTTGGCGAACCCTTGGTCCAGCACCTGACGCTGGATGAAAGCGAGTATTTCGACAAGGACTGGGACCACGCCGCGCAGCGGGTCATGTCGCCCCCCTTCCGCAACAAGAAGCATCAGGACAGCCTGTGGGCCGGGCTGACGGCCGGCAGCCTTCAGGTCGTCGCCACCGATCACTGTGCCTTTACGACCGACCAGAAGCGCATGGGCCTGAAAGGTTTCCCGATGATCCCGAACGGCACCGGCGGACTTGAGGACCGGCTGGCGGTTCTCTGGACCACCGGGGTGGAGACCGGGCGGCTGACGCCCGAGGAATTCGTCGCCGTCACCTCGACCAATATCGCGCGCATCCTGAACATCTACCCGCGCAAGGGCGCGCTGGTCCCCGGCGCGGATGCCGATATCGTGGTCTGGGACCCGAAGCTGACGAAGACCATCCGCGCCGCCGACCAGCTTTCGGTCCTCGACTACAACGTCTTCGAGGGGATCGAGGTCACGGCCCAGGCGCGCCATACCCTCTCGCGCGGCAAGGTGGTGTGGCGCCACGGGCAGAACGAACGCCCCCGTGCAGGCCATGGCGTCTACGTCCCGCGCCCCGCCTTCCCGTCGGCGAACCGCGCGCTGTCGGTGTGGAAGGACCTGAACTCCCCCCGGTTCGTCCACCGGGACCCGCAGAACATTCCCAGCGGCGTCTGAGCCGCGCCATCAGATCAGGAGGAAGACCATGCCCAGGAAAAAGATCTACTGCGCCTTCGGCACAGATATCGACTCCGTCGCCGGTTGGATCGGCTCATACGGCGGCGGCGACAGTCCCTCGGACATCCAGCGCGGCATCTTCGCGACCGAGGTCGGCATCCCGCGGCTGCTGAGGCTGTTCAAGAAATACGACATGAAGACATCCTTCTTCATCCCCGGCCATTCGCTTGAAACCTTCCCGAAGGAAATGCAGATGATCGTGGATGCCGGGCATGAGATCGGCGCCCATGGCTACCTGCACGAAAACCCCGTCGCCATGACACCGCAGCAGGAAGAGGACGTGCTGGTCAGGTCGATCGAGCTGATCGAAAAGCTGACCGGCCGCGCGCCGCGCGGTTACGTCGCGCCGTGGTGGGAAATGTCTGCCGCGACGGCTGCTTTGCTGAAGAAGTACAACTTCAGCTATGACCACAGCCAGGGCTACCGCGACTTCCAGCCCTTCTACGCGCGTGTCGGCGACGAATGGAACGTCATCGACTACACCAAGAAGGCGAAGGACTGGATGCACCCCCTCAAGCACGGGAAAGAAATCGACCTCGTCGATATTGCGGCCAACTGGTATGTCGATGACCTGCCGCCGATGATGTTCATGAAGAAGTCGCCCAACAGCCACGGCTTCGTTAACCCGCGCGACATCGAGGAGATGTGGCGCGACCAGTTCGACTGGGTCTACCGTGAGATGGACTACGCGGTCTTCGCCTTTACCATCCATCCCGACGTCTCCGGGCGGCCGCAGGTGTTGCTGATGCTGGAGCGTCTGATCGAGCATATCAACGGCCATGACGGCATCGAATGGGCGACCTTCGAGGAGATCGCCGACGATTTTCGCGAACGCTTCCCCTTCGAAAGCGGCAAGCGGCCCGAGGTGATCTGAGGGCGCGCGATGTGCTATGCCTGCGGCTTTCCCTCCGCCCCCGGCCACTGGACCGACGCCGGCGCGATCAGCGCCGGTGACAGGCTGCGGCTGCGCTTCGCGCGTCTTGCGGTGGTCAACCGGTTGCTGGCGCCCTATGGCCTCAGCGCCCGCGATGACGGGGCGACGCCGGGGCTCCAACTTTTCGCGCCGGGCGGCGAATGGGTGCTGGTCCCCGACCTCGACGCGCTGTGGCGCGAGGCGTCGCGGATGGCGCGCGGGCCGGTCGATCCGATGTCGGACCGCGCGCTGACCCATGGCTGAGGCGAGGGCGCGGCAGGACGGCCTTCTGCCGCTGGTCATCGTCGGCGGCTTCCTTGGCGCAGGCAAAAGCACCTGGCTCCGCCATCAGCTTTTCACCCGCCGCTTCGGCCGGGTTCATGTGCTGGTCAACGAGGCGGCGGAAATGCCGGTCGATGACCTGTTGCTGGGCCGGGCGGAGCGGCTGGACGTCCTCGCAGGCGGCTGCGCCTGCTGTGCGGGGCGCGCCGACCTGCTGGCCGCGCTGCGCCGCATTTGCGATGCGGGCGCGATGGCGCTCGACACCGTCGTGCTGGAAACCAGCGGCATCGCCGATCCCGCCGCCATCGCCCGCGCGATCATGGAGGACCCGGTCCTGGTGCGCCGGATCGTCCTGACCCGGACCATCGTCCTCGTCGATGCGCTGGAGGGGCCGGGGCAGTTGGCAACCGAACACCTCGCCCGCGCGCAGGCAGAGGCCGCGGATG
Source organism: Albidovulum sp. (assembly GCA_036758045.1). Classification (GTDB taxonomy): domain Bacteria; phylum Pseudomonadota; class Alphaproteobacteria; order Rhodobacterales; family Rhodobacteraceae; genus Albidovulum. The sequence goes on along the minus strand of DAIOXI010000048.1, from coordinate 8,725 downwards.
AGATCGTCGTGACCAAGGCGGCAGAGGTCCCCGCCCCCGGGCGGTCCCGCCTTGCCGCCACGCTGCGCGGGCTTGCCCCCGATGCCCGCCTCGGCTGGGCCGATTTCGGCGTCGAGGCGAAGATCGAAACCGACCCCGCCGCCCCGCCCTTCGACCTCGGCCCGGTGACGGAGGACCGCGGCCCGATCCGCGCCCACCGGCTTGACGCCGGATCGGCAGGCGGCTGGTGGGCGCTGTCGGCCTGGCTT
>DAIOXI010000048.1:7846-8467 GCA_036758045.1 Albidovulum sp. | reverse complement strand
GGAAATCCTGCCGGAGAGAGAGCGGCCGCCGGAGGACGAAGGCGACTTCATCGTCCTCATCGGCCGCGGCATCGACCCGGCGCGCCTGCAGACCTCATGGGACCGTTTCGTGCTGGGCCATGAGGGCCGCGCGGAAGGGATCGCGCGGGACGATCAGTGACGCTATGATCCGCCAACCCGGTCCGCAGGATCACGCGGGGCGGCAACGCAAGGACAGGCCCCGTGACGGACAAGACGCCCCCGACGACCGACAGCGACGACGCGATCATGGACCTGTCCCGCGCGCTGATCCCGCTTGGCTCCGCCTTCTTTCCGGTTGGCGAGGTCGTGAAGACGCAAAGCTATGCCTTCCTGCTTTTGAAGGATTTCACCCTCCTCGCCTTCAGCGCCGCGATCGAGCCCTTCCGCATCGCCAACCAGCTGTCGCAAAAGCCGCTTTATCGCTGGTCCGTCGTGTCCGAGGACGGCCGCCCCGTCCGCAGTTCCTCAGGCGTGGAGATAGCGGCCGACGCGGCGCTGTCCAGCGTCGGCAAGGACACCGTGATCTTCGCCTGCTCCGGCAACCTGTCCGGCGGCAACCCGGCGAAATCCACGCTGGCCTTCCTGCACCGCCACAACAGG
>DAIOXI010000048.1:1347-7836 GCA_036758045.1 Albidovulum sp. | reverse complement strand
CGCTGGGGGGTATCTGCACCGGCGCGGTGGCGCTGGCGCAGGCCGGGCTTCTCGACGGGCGCACCTTCACGCTGCACTGGGAATGCCATCCGGGCTTTGCCGAACGCTTCGAACACCTGACGCCCTCGAAACGCCGGTTCGAGATCGACGGACGCATCATGACCTGCGGCGGCGGTGCGGCCTCGGCCGACATGGCCATCTCCATCATCCGCAAGGATCACGGCGACGCCTTCGCCGCCATCGTCGCCGACATGTGCCTGCTGCGCGACGATGCGGGCGCCAACCTCGCCCAGCGCACCTCCATCGGCTCGGTCCTGCACACCCGCAACCCCGGCCTGATCGAGATCGTTCGACTGATGACGGACAATATCGAGACGCCCCTGACGATGGAGGAGCTGGCCGAACGGGTCGGCTACACGATGCGCCATGTCGAACGCCAGTTCCAGCGCTGCCTTGGCGTGACGCCGACGCGGTTTTACCAGAACCTGCGCCTTGACCATGCCCGCAGCCTGATCACCGAAACCGATCTGACCCTGTTCGAGATCGCCGCCGCCTGCGGCTTCAACACCAAGTCGCACTTTTCCAAGGTCTTCACCCGCCGCTTCGGCAGCCCGCCAAGCCGGGTGCATCACCGGCGGCGCGCGAAAGGCGGAGGGGAATAGCGCCGGGCTGTCAGGATGCGGCGGACGGAAACGCAGACGGCGCTGGTCCGCGATCACGGACAGGGCTGCGGCCGGTCGCCCCAAGCCGGTCCCGGATCTTCGGCCACCTCGGATTGCCGCGGCTTCAAACCGCCCTCGCGGATCAGGAACTCGACCACCGCGTCAACCCCCTTGCCGTGCCGCAGCGCGGCCATCACCACCGGCCGCGTATCGCGCGCCCTGCGGGCATCACGCTCCAGCAGAACCGGATCGACGCCGACATGGGGCGCAAGATCGGTCTTGTTCACTACCAGCAGGTCCGAACGCGCAAGGCCCGGCCCCTTCTTGCGCGGAATGTCCTGACCGGCGGCGGTGTCGATGACATAGATCGTCAGATCCGCCAGTTCCGGAGAGAAGGTCGCCGCCAGATTGTCGCCACCGGATTCGATCAGCACAAGGTCGAGATCGGGGAAAGCCGCGTTCAGATCGGCAATGGCGGCCAGGTTGATGCTGGCATCCTCGCGGATCGCAGTATGCGGGCAGCCGCCGGTTTCCACCCCCCTGATCCGGTCGAAGGGCAGGATCTGCGCCCGCATCAGCGCCTCGGCATCCTCGCGGGTATAGATGTCGTTGGTGACCACCGCCATCGACAGGCGCGGCGCAAGGGCCGCCGCCAGCTTTTCCGTCAGGGTGGTCTTGCCGGCGCCGACGGGGCCGCCGATACCGACGCGAAGGGGGCCGTTTCTCATGTCCTGAAGATCCTCGTTTCCATGGTTTCGTGGCGCATGGCGGCGATCTCGGCGCCGAAGGCGCAGCCGCCCAGCTCGTCCTCGGTCGCGGTCGCGGCGCGGGCGGCCTGACGCAGGATCAACGGCGCCAGCCCTGCCAGAACACGCTGCCCCGCCGTCTGGCCCAGTGGCAGAAACCGGATCGCGGCCTGCACCTGGTTCAGCATCTGCCCCTGAAGGTAAAGCGCGATGGCCTCGGCCCGCGGCAGGGCAAGGCCGACGCAGGCGCGCCCGACGGCCACCGGCAGCGCCGCCGGGTCGGGCGCCGTCCCGGTCAGCGCCGCCGCCGTCCGGGCAAAGGCCGCGCCCTGGTCCAGCGTCTCGGTCAGCCGTTCCGACGACAGGCAGAGCGCGCGGGCAAGGTCGTCCAGCGCGACGTGATCGGCATCGGGGCGCAGCGCCAGCGACAGAAGCACCGCATCCGACCAGCCCGCGCCATGGACCAGAGCGTCGCGAAGCCAGTCGGCCAGCGTTGCCGCATCGCGGACGGAACCCTCCGCCATCGCCCATTCAAGGCCCTGCGAATAGGCGAAGCCCCCGGTCGGAAAGGCCGGCGAGAGGAGCTGCACCGCCAGGAGGCGGGCCGCCTCAATGGCTGTGACCGAAGGTCCGTCCATGTCCGTAGGCCCCGCCTTCCGGGCGAAAGGGCGCATAGCTGCGGGTGATCCGCGCGCCAAGCCGCGCCAGCATGTCCTCAAGCACCGGATCGGCGCGGATCACGAGGTGATCGCCGTGAATCTCGCAGGGGCAATGGCGGTTGCCGATATGCCAGGCAAGCCGGGCAAGATCGCCCTCGATCCGCAGCACGGGCTCGCGAGCTTCGATCACCTCGACGGCAGAGCCATCCTCAAGCGCGAAGGCCGCCCCCTGCGGCAGGCTGACCGTTTGCGGCAGATCGACAAGGAAGCTGGCCCCGCCCTGCGTCACCAGCCGCTTGCGCCGCAGGCAGCGCGCCTCATAGTCCAGTTCCACCCGGCCCACGACCTTGCGGCCATGTCCGGGGCCAAGGACGGCCTTCGCGCTGCCCAGCATGTCGCCATCCGCCAGAACGTACATGTCCGCCTCCTTCAGAACAGGAAATAGCGCTGCGCCAGCGGCAGTTCCGCCGCGGGCGCGCAGGTCAGAAGCGCACCATCGGCGCGCACCTCATAGGTTTCGGGATCGACCTCGATGACGGGTGTCGCATCGTTCAGCCGCATGTCGCGCTTGCCGATGGCGCGGGTGTTTTCCACCGCGACCGTCTCTTTCCGCAGCCCCAGTTCGCCCAGCTCCGCCGCCTGCGACACGAAGGTCACCGCGCTACGATGGACCGAGCCACCGAAGGCCCCGAACATCGGCCGCGTATAGACCGGCTGCGGCGTCGGGATTGATGCGTTGGGGTCGCCCATCTGCGCGACCACGATCACTCCGCCGAGCAACACCATCTCGGGCTTGGCGCCGAAGAAGGCGGGCGACCAGATCACCAGATCTGCGCGCTTGCCGGTCTCGACCGATCCGATATGGGCCGACACGCCCTGCGCGATGGCCGGGTTGATCGTGTATTTCGCTACATAGCGCCGGGCGCGCAGGTTGTCATTGTCGCCCGCCTCGCCCTCAAGTCGGCCGCGCTGGACCTTCATCTTGTGGGCGGTCTGCCAGGTCCGGGTGATGACCTCGCCCACCCGGCCCATCGCCTGACTGTCCGAGGATATGATCGAGAAGGCGCCGAGGTCGTGCAGGATATCCTCGGCGGCGATGGTTTCGCGCCGGATACGGCTTTCGGCAAAGGCCACATCCTCGGGGATGGCGCGGTCGAGGTGATGGCAAACCATCAGCATGTCCAGGTGCTCTTCGATGGTGTTGACCGTGTAGGGCATCGTCGGGTTGGTCGAGGAGGGGATGACATTCGGGCGCGACACCACCTTCATGATGTCGGGCGCATGCCCGCCGCCCGCGCCTTCGGTATGAAAGGCGTGGATGGTCCGCCCGCCGATGGCCGCCAGGGTGTTTTCGACGAAACCGGATTCGTTCAGCGTATCGGTGTGGATCAGCACCTGAACGTCCATCCGGTCCGCGACCGTCAGGCAGCAGTCGATGGCGGCGGGCGTGGTGCCCCAGTCCTCATGCAGCTTCAGCGATGAGGCCCCGCCCCGGACCATCTCCTCCAGCGCCTCGGGCCGGCTGGCATTGCCCTTGCCGGAGAGGCCGAAATTCATCGGAAAGGCGTCGAGCGCCTGAAACATCCGCCCCAGATGCCAGGGGCCGGGCGTGCAGGTGGTGGCCAGCGTCCCGTGCGCGGGGCCGGTGCCACCGCCGAACATGGTGGTGATGCCGGAATGCAGCGCATCCTCGATCTGCTGCGGGCAGATGAAATGGATATGTGCATCCATGCCACCGGCGGTCACGATCCGGCCCTCGGCGGCGATGATCTCCGTCCCCGGTCCGATGACGATATCGACGCCGGGCTGCGTGTCGGGATTGCCCGCCTTGCCGATGGCGGCTATGCGCCCGTCGCGCAGGCCGATATCGGCCTTGTAGATGCCCGTATGGTCAAGGATCAGCGCATTGGTCAGCACCGTATCCATCGCCCCGCCTGCCCGGCTGACCTGCGACTGGCCCATGCCGTCGCGGATCACCTTGCCGCCGCCGAATTTCACCTCTTCGCCATAGATGGTCAGGTCGCGCTCGACCTCGATCATCAGATCGGTATCGCCAAGGCGCACCCGGTCGCCCGTCGTCGGCCCGAACATGTCGGCATAGGCGGCGCGGGGGATGGTGAAAGGCATCGGCAGACCTCAGCGGCGTTTCGGGCCCGGACCCCGGCGGGTCAGGCGCTTGACGTTGGACCTTGTGCGGCGGCGCACCGGCTTCAGCGCGGCATGGGCGACACGCGCCGGCGACTGGCCCAGCGCGGCGGCGCGGGCGGCGGCGAAGGCTGCTTCGCGCATGGCGCTGGTCTTCTCGGTCACCATGCGGCGGTTTTCCTGCGGCGCGACCTTCCAGTGACCGGCGAAGCCGCAAAGCCGCATCCAGATGACCATGTTGGCCTCGGCAATCATCATCGACCACTGGCCCACAAGGCGGATCACCTCAAGCCCGGCATCGAAGGGGGTCGGGGCGCGCATCAGAGCTTTCCCATCACCTTGCCGTTGAACCCGTAGACCTCGCCCGCGCCGCCATAGGGGATCAGCCGCACCTCGCGGCTCTGCCCCGGTTCGAACCGGATCGCGGTCCCGGCGGGAATGTCCAGCCGCCTGCCCCGCGCCGCGTCGCGGTCGAAGGACAGGCCGGGATTGGTCTCGGCAAAATGATAATGGCTGCCCACCTGCACCGGCCGGTCGCCGGTATTGGCCACCATGAGGGCGATCGCCACGCGGCCCTCGTTCAGGACCAGATGACCGGCGGCGGGAACGATTTCTCCCGGTATCATCGCCGCACCAGCCAGCGAAGCAGGACCGCCACCGTAACCGTGACGGCGAGCAGGATCACCGCATGATCGGGCGACTGGAGCATATGGGCAGGCCCCGAGGTGCCGTGGTCGCCCTCATGCGCGCGGGCGGCGAAGGGCAGCAGCAGAAGCGCGAGGGGAAGCGTCAGTCGTTTCATCGAAAGCTCCTATCGGATCGGATGGTGGACGGTGACAAGCTTGGTGCCGTCGGGAAAGGTCGCCTCGACCTGCACCGTTTCGATCATCTCGGGGATGCCGGTCATGCATTGATCGGCGCGCACCACACCGGCGCCCGCCTCCATCAGGTCGGCGACGCTGCGCCCGTCCCGCGCGCCCTCGACCACAAAATCGGTGATCAGCGCGATCGCCTCGGGATGGTTCAACCGCACGCCGCGCGCCAGTCGCCCCCGCGCCACCATCGCGGCGAGAGAGACCATAAGCTTGTCCTTTTCACGCGGGGTCAGGTTCATCCCGGTCTCCTAGCTCTGCCACACACGCGGAAGGCCGCCGGGGCGAAGTTGCGCGAGCAGCCGCACCAGTTGCCGACGCAGCGGCCACCCATCGGCCGCAAGGCACCGCACGACCACCATGCCCGGCCGCGCCGATGCGGCAGAGGTCACCCCCGGCTCGTCTAGTGCCGCGCGCAGGGCTGCCAAAGCGTCCCCGGCCCCGTCCTCCACCAGCACCAGTGTCGCAAGCGCCTTCGCGCCGTTCAGCACCCCCGCGCCCGCCGCCCGCAAGAGCACGTCATCGCCGATGCGCACCGGGTCCACCAGCAGCAGCCTGCCATCGCGGCGAATGCGGCGGGTGTCGCGCAGGGCTTGCCGCAGCAACACCTCGCCCGAGGCGGCACGGCCGAGGATCAGCGTTTCAATGCCCAGAAAGCGTGCGTCAGGCGCCAGATCGACGCCGGTTTCACGAACCAGCGCCGCGCCGTCGAAAAGGATCGTCTCCTGCGGCAGCCAGTCGAGCTGCGCGCCCTGCCCCAGCGACAGCACCACCCGCGCATGCGCCGCCCCACCTTCGGCCCGATAGGCGCGTTCCGCCGTCTGGGTCGTGGCAAGGGCGGCGGTCCCGGCCGCAAGGTCGATCCGGTAATTCAGCCGGTCCCCGGCCGTCAGACCGCCGGACGTGTTCAGAAACACGATCTCGGGCCGGACCCCGTAGCTACGCGGCAGAAGCACCTTGGCCGAGCCGCTTTGCCGCAGGGCGGTCACCCGGCCACGATCGAGGCCGACCTCGGCCACACCGATGCTGCGCTGAATCGAAACGCTGTCCAACATGGGCCGATACTGGCGCCGCTGCCCGGCAGCATGAACGATTCCGCCGGATGACAGGGCACCCCGGCGCGGATCGCACAAAATCTGGCCCGATGGGGGATGGGTGTGCTTAAATTTCAGGCGCGCCACTGCTTGCCGACCGGATGCTGTCCGGCCGGATCGACATCGCCCTGGGTCGCGTCAGGGCGCTGCCGTCACCGGGCCATCGACAATCATCATCGGGCAACCGCGGGAACAACGCTCCACCCGGCTGTCGATCCCGTAGAGGCGGCGGATGAGGTCGGGGGTCATCACCTCAAGCGTCGGGCCCGTCGCCACGGCGCGGCCTTCGGCCAGCGCGACAGTCATCGTGC
>DAIOXI010000048.1:0-1337 GCA_036758045.1 Albidovulum sp. | reverse complement strand
GAGGTCGTGCATGGCCAGCTGCACGACCGCGCCGGTGTCCCCGGCATAGGCGCACAAGGCGCTCAGGATCTCATACTGACGGTTGAGATCCAGCGCCGAGGTCGGTTCGTCCATGAGAACCACGCGCGGACATGTCACAAGCGTCTGCGCGATGGAAACCGACTGCCGCTGGCCGCCCGACAGTTCGGCAAGCTGGCGGCCCGCAAGATGCGCGACGCCGAGACGCTCCAGCACGCCATCCACCGCCGCCAGTTCCCGCGCCGAGCGCCGCCAGCCGCCGGCCCCCTGTTTCAAGGCAAGGATGATGCTCTCATAGACCGTCAGCGCCGCGCTCATGCTCGTGTCCTGCGGCATGTAGCGCAGAGTGTCGCGAGCGGCCCCCGAAAGACGCACCGTGCCGGGTCCGCGCAGGTGGCCCGCGATGCGCCGGAACAGGGTGGACTTTCCCGCCGCATTCGCGCCGACGACGGCCGTGAGCCTGCCCCCCTCGATGGGAGGTGTCGTGACATCGACAAGAATATCGCACCGCCCATAACGGGCGCCGATACGATCAAGGGTCAGGCTCACCATGCCCTGCGCCCCTTTGCCAGGATCAGGGCGGCGAAGAAGGGAACGCCCACCAATGCGGTGATGATGCCGATGGGCAGGACCGCGCCGGGAAGGAGCGCCTTCGACAGCACCGATGTCGCCGAAAGGATCAGCGCGCCGGACAGCATCGCGCCCGGCAGGAAAAAGCGCTGATCCTCCCCGAGCAGAAGCCGCGCCACATGCGGACCGACGATGCCGATGAAGCCGATCGTGCCGACGAAGCTGACCGGCACGGCGGCCAGCAGCGAGACGAGAAACAGCGCCTCAAGCCGGAGCCGTTTCACCGGCACGCCCATGGCGGCGGCGCGGGTCTCGCCCAGACGGATCGCCGTCAGCGCCCAGGCGCGACGCGCGAAAAGTGGTGTGCAGACGGCCAGGATCACCGCGCAGACGGCGACCTTGCCCCAGGTGGCCTTGGTCAGGCTGCCCATGGTCCAGAAGACCACCGCCGACAGCGCCTGCTCTGACGCGAAATATTGCAGCAGCGCCAGTGCGGCGTTGAACGAGAAGACCAGCGCGATGCCGAGAAGGACGATGGTTTCCACGGTCACACCGCGCAGGGTCGACAGACCGAAGATCGTCAGCGAGGCCACCATCGCCATGGCAAATGCGTTCACCGGAACCATGAGCGCGATCGCGGCCGGAAACAGCGCCACCCCCAGAACCATCGCCAGCGCCGCGCCGAAACTGGCCGCTGCCGACAGGCCGAGGGTGAAGGGGCTGGCCAGCGGATTGGCAAGGATCGTCTG
>DAIOXI010000047.1:8661-16625 GCA_036758045.1 Albidovulum sp. | reverse complement strand
CGGAGGCCTCATCAAAATTTCGAGCTCGTGCTCGTTGCACGCCACAGGCGTCCCCGGTCCGGATCTGGTCGATCATTTGCCCATACTGATCGTCGTCCTCCTCACATCGCCGACACTCTGGCCGTCTTGGTCAACAGACCGCGCCGGCCGGATCTCGGTATTCTTCATTTCGCACAAGCATGGCCCAGATCATTCGAGCCATCTTGTTGGCCAGGGCGATGGCGACCAGCATTCGTGGTTTGCGGGCCAGCATTCGAGAAAGCCATGAACCCGGCCTGCCTCCATCTCGGCCCCGCCAATGCACGACGGACATGGCGCCCACGATCAGTAAGCGCCTGATGTCGCGCTGGCCCATCTTCGAGGTGCGGCCAAGTTTCTGCTTTCCGCCGCTTGAATGCTGCCGGGGGACGAGCCCCAGCCAAGCCGAGAAATCGCGGGCCCTGCGGAACTCGCGCAAGTCGGGCGCGAAGGTTGTGATCGCCATGGCGCAAATCGGTCCAATCCCCGGCATCGTCTGAAGCTTGCGCGCGACAACGCTTTCCTTCGCCGCAGCCGCAATGCGGGTGTTTAGATTGTCGATTGCGGCGCTTAGTCCGGCGATCCGGTCGAGGTAAAGCCGCCCCATGTCTCGGACGAGGTCCGGAAGGCTTTCATCGTCTTCGATGCGCACGGCGAGGCGATGGACATTGCCGATACCTTTGCCCAGAACGATACCATGTTCGGCAAGGTGCCCCCGGAGTGCATTCACCAACTGGGTGCGCTGTCCGACAAGCAGATCGCGGGTGCGGAAGAGCATTGCCTGCGCTTGCTGTTCGGCGGTCTTCACCGTCACACTGCGCTGGCGGCGGCTGGGCGACAACTTGCCGGTCGTCCTGATCGGCGCCCTTTTCGCGATCGCGCTGGCGGCCTTGATCTCATGGCAGGGGGCAGAGACGTTGCGCATCAGCCACGCCGACAGGCTCTGGTCGATGGCGATGGGCGCGGTGACGCTGTCGGGCGGCATGGTGCTTTACACGCTGGGCAGCCGCGTGGTGCCTGCCGCCGAGCTTGCGTTGCTGTCGCTTCTGGAGGTGATGCTGGCCCCGGTCTGGGTCTGGGCATTCCTCGGCGAAACGGCAAGCGTGAACACCTTTGTCGGCGGCACCATCATCCTCATTGGCGTGGTCCTGAACGGCGTCGTCAGCGCGCGGCGCCCGGCCCTGCCCGGCGTGTGATCCGCGCAGGAAACGGGTTGTGCCCGGCGCCGGACGGGCGCAGCATCGGCCCATGCGCGAACTGACCTGCCCCAGCCCATTCGGCCCCCTGACCATCGGCGAAAGCGACGGCCGTATCGCGGCCCTGCGTTGGGGTGGCGATGCGGGTGATGACAGCGCATTGCTGGCCGATGCCGCCCGGCAGTTGGCGGAGTATTTCGACGGCCGGCGCCGGGCCTTCGACCTGCCCATCGCCTACCGCCCCGGCCTTCAGGGGGAGGTGATGCGCGCGATGGTCGCGATCCCGTTCGGAGAGACGCGGACCTATGGCGATCTGTCCAAGGCGCTCGGCTCCCCCGCGCAGGCGATCGGGCAGGCCTGCGGCGCCAACCCGGTGCCGGTCATCGTGCCTTGCCACCGCATCCTTGGCGCCAGCGGCCTTGGCGGCTTTTCCGCGCCGGGCGGGGTGGAAACCAAGGTCGCGCTTCTGCGCCACGAAGGGGCGGCCTCGCTCCTGATCTGAGACGGCGCGGCTTGTCAGCCCCTGCCGCCGCCGCTACGCCTGCGGGCGAAGCGGTAGGTACACGGCCCCATGACAGTCACGGTTCTTCTTGCCGTTCTCGGCGCGGCCTTCCTTCATGCCTCCTGGAACGCCCTTCTGCGCGTGGGCACCAGCCGCGTCGCCGCGATGATGGTCCTGTCGGCCGGGCAGGGGGTGATCGGCCTTGGCGTCGTCCTGGCCCATGACTGGCCGGGGGCGGCGGTCTGGCCCTGGATCCTCGCCTCGGGCCTGATCCATACCGGCTACCAGACCTTCCTCGCCTTCGCCTATGAACATGGCGACCTTGGCCGGGTCTATCCGCTGGCGCGCGGCACGGCGCCGATGCTGACGCTTCTGGCCAACACGCTGTGGCTGGGCGAGGCGGTCAGCGCGGTGGAAACCCTCGGCATCCTCGTCCTCGGGGCGGGGATCATGCTGCTGGCGGGCGGGGTCTGGCGATCCGGCGAATCGCGCCGGATGCTGCCCTATGCCTTCGGCGCGGCCTTCGCGACGGCGGGCTACACCGTCGTCGACGGCACCGGCGCGCGGATCGAGGGGCAGGCGGTCGTCTATCTCGGCTGGGTCATGGTGGTGGCGGGAGTGACCTTCGCCGCGCTGATGCTGGCGCTGCGGGGGCGGGCGTCGCTGCCGCAATCGGGCCGGGTCTGGGCGCTGGGCGGGCTGGGCGCGGTCTTTTCCTACGGCGCCTATGCGGTCGTCGTCTGGGCGATGACGGTGGCGCCGATCCCGCTGGTCGCCGCCTTGCGCGAGACCTCGATCTTCTTCGCGGTGATGATCGGCTGGCTGGTCTTTCGCGAACGGATGACGCCGCTGAAGGGCGTCTCGGCGGCGATGATCGTCGCGGGGGTGCTGCTGACCCGGCTGGCCGCCTAACGCCCCGCCTGAACGCTGAGGCGATAGCTGACCGCCTCGGCCACATGCGGCTTGCGCACCGTTGCCTCGCCGTCCAGATCGGCGATGGTGCGGGCGACGCGCAAGACGCGGTGATAGCCGCGCGCCGAGAGGCCGAAGCGTTCCGCGACCTTGACCAGCAGGTCGCGCCCCTCGGCGTCGGGGCTGGCGATGTCCTCAAGCAGCTGCCCCTCGGCATCTGCATTGACGCGGATGGCGGGGTGATCGGTGAAGCGGGCGGTTTGCGCATCACGGGCGCGGGCGACGCGGTCGGCCACGGTCGCGGAGCTGTCGCCGGTATCCGGCAGGTCGAGGTCGCTATAGGCCACCGGCGGCACCTCGACCCTGAGGTCGATGCGGTCCATCAGGGGGCCGGAGATTCGGCCAAGGTAATCCTCGCCGCATTGTGGCACACGGGCGCAACTGCGCGCCGGATCGCTCAGATAGCCGCATTTGCAGGGGTTGGCGGCGGCCACCAGCAGGAAGCGGCAGGGATAGCGGATATGGGCGTTGGCGCGGGCCACGACGACCTCGCCCGTCTCGATCGGCTGGCGGAGGGTTTCAAGGACGGTGCGGGGAAATTCGGGAAACTCGTCCAGGAACAGGACCCCGTTATGGGCTAGGCTGATCTCACCCGGTTTCGCGCCGCGCCCGCCGCCGACGATGGCGGCCATGGAGGCGGTGTGGTGTGGTTCGCGAAAGGGGCGCGTGCGGCTGATCCCGCCTTCGTCCAGCAGGCCGGACAGCGAATGGATCATCGAGGTTTCCAGCGCCTCGGCGGGCGACAGCGGCGGCAGGATGCCGGGCAGGCGCGCGGCCAGCATCGACTTGCCCGACCCCGGCGTGCCGACCATCAGCAGGTGGTGCCGCCCGGCCGCCGCGATTTCCAGCGCCCGGTTGGCGCGTTCCTGCCCCTTCACGTCGCGCAGGTCGCGGGCGCGGGCAGGGGCCGTCACCTCCCCCGGTCTGGCAGGCGTGATGGGGGCGCGTTCGGTGAAATGGGCGACCACCTCATCCAGCGTGGCGGCGCCGATCACCTCGGCCGCGCCGACCCAGGCGGCCTCCGGCCCGCAGGCGCGCGGGCAGAGGAGCCGCCGCCCGCCTTCCGCCGCCGCCATCGCGGCGGGCAGCGCGCCGATCACCGGCACCAGCCGCCCGTCGAGCGACAACTCCCCCAGTGCCACGGTGTTCTCCACCTCCTCGCGTGGGACGATGTCGATGGCGGCGAGGAGCGCAAGCGCGATGGGCAGGTCGAAATGAGACCCTTCCTTGGGCAGGTCGGCGGGCGAGAGGTTGATGGTGATCCGCTTCGAGGGCAGCGCGATGGACAGCGCGGTCAGCGCGGCGCGCACCCGGTCGCGCGCCTCGCTGACGGCCTTGTCGGGCAGGCCCACGACCGAAAAGGCGGGCATTCCGGCCGAAACGGCGCATTGCACCTCGACAATCCGCGCCTCCACCCCCTCGAATGCGACCGTATAGGTGCGCGTGACCATCCGTTGACCCCTCAAGAATGGTTAACGGCTAGCGTGGGTATGGTTGAGGAAAAGTTAACGGCCGGTCATGGCCATGAAAGCGGGCCATGCCTCGGGGTCGGCGAGGGTCTTGTCGCGGCAAAAGGCGTTGCAAAAGCCCCAGATGCGGCCGTCGAGCGACAGGAAATCGGTCACCGGCTTGCCGGAATAGGGGCAGGCGGCGTTTTCCGACGGGCCATCGGCGAGGCTTGCGGCCAGGGGGGCAGGGCCGGGCCACGGGCGTTCGGTATAGGGCTTGGCATAGCTTTGCTGAACCAGCTTTTCCGCCGCCCCCATCGCGCGCCAGCGGCGGAAGGCCGGGTCGGCGAGGTGGGCGGTGACATAGGCCATCGCGTCCGGCGACACCGGCAGGTTGTAAGTCGCGATGCGGGTGGCGACAGGGGCGAAAAACGCATCCGCCGCCGTGTAGCGCCCGAAAAGCCAGGGGCCACCGGCGCCGAAACGGTCCCGCGCCCGCGCCCAGATCTCCTCGATCCGCGCCAGATCCTCGAGCACCTCGGGCCGCGGTTTTGCATCGACATAGCTGAGCCGCAGGTTCATCGCGCAATCGCCGCGCAGCGCGGTAAAGCCCGAATGCATCTCGGCGCACATATAGCGCGCCATGGCGCGGGCGGCCGGATCGTCGGGCCAGATACCCGCGTCGGGGTGACGCTCGGCCAGCGTTTCGGCGATGGCCAGCGTGTCGCCGATCACCTCGCCTTCGGGCGTACGCATTGCGGGGACAAGGCGCGCGGGCTGGAATTCGGCCAGCAGGCGCTGAAAATCGTCGGTGTAAAGGATGCCGGTGTGGCAGTTTACCCGCAGGCCGAACTTTTCGAACAGAAGCCAGCCGCGCAGGGACCAGCTTGAATAGCTGCGATCGCCGATGGCGAGATCATAGGTCATGGCGCGCGCCCTTTCGTCGGTTGGACCCCGGATCGGTTCCGGGCCGGGTGTCGTCCTGGCTTAGCCTTGCGCCCCCCCGCCGGTCACGTTCTTCTTCGTGACGGTCCTCATCACGGTTGGGAATGATCGCCCAAGCGCTTGTTTTCGCGGCCCGCCGCGCCTAATCCTTGGGAAGACAAGCGAGGACCTCATGCTTTCCGGCAAGCGCATCCTGCTCATCATCGGCGGCGGCATCGCGGCCTACAAGACGCTCGACCTGATCCGGCGGCTCAGGGAGCGGGGGGCGTCCGTGCGCGCGGTGATGACGGCGGCGGCGCAGGAATTCATCACCCCCCTGTCGGTCGGCGCGCTGACGGCGGAACATGTCTTCACCGACCTTTTCGATCGCCAGGACGAACAGGACGTGGGCCATATCCGTCTTGCGCGCGAGGCGGATCTGATCGTCGTGGCGCCCACGACGGCCGACCTGATGGCGAAGCTGGCGGCCGGGCTGGCGAGCGATCTGGCCTCGGCCGTGCTGCTGGCGACCGCCCGGCCGGTCCTGATGGCGCCCGCGATGAACCCGCGCATGTGGTCCCATCCCGCGACCCGCCGCAACCGGGCGCAACTGGCGGCCGATGGCGTCGCCTTCGTCGGGCCGGGCAGGGGCGAGATGGCCGAGGCCGGCGAAGCGGGGGAAGGCCGGATGGCCGAACCGCTGGAGATCGTCGCGGCGATCGAGGCGGCGCTGCGCGCCGGGTCGCTGAAGGGGCGCCATGTCATCGTGACCTCCGGTCCCACGCATGAACCCATCGACCCGGTGCGCTATATCGCCAACCGTTCGTCCGGCGCGCAAGGGACCGCGCTTGCGGCGGCGCTGCGCGATCTGGGGGCGAGGGTCAGCTTCGTGACCGGCCCTGCCAGTGTGCCTCCGCCCGAGGGTGTGGCCGTGATCCCGGTCGAGACGGCGGTAGAGATGCTCGCGGCGGTCAAGGCGGCGCTGCCCGCCGAGGCGGCCGTCTTCGCCGCCGCCGTGGCCGACTGGCGCGTCGCCAATGCGAGCGGGTCGAAGATGAAGAAGGACGGCTCCGGCAAGGCCCCGGCGCTGGAATTCGCCGAGAACCCCGACATCCTCGCCACCGTCTCGCAGATGAAGGCGCGGCGCCCGGCGCTGGTCGTGGGCTTCGCGGCGGAGACGGACGACGTGATCGCCCACGCCACGGCGAAGCGCAAGCGCAAGGGCTGCGACTGGATCGTGGCCAATGACGTGCGCCCCGCCACCGGCATCATGGGCGGCGCGGAAAACGCGGTGACGGTGATCGACGCGACCGGGGCCGAGGACTGGCCGCGCCTGTCGAAGGAGGAGGTCGCCCGGCGGCTCGCCGCGCGCATCGCGGCGGCGCTGGGCAGGGTGGTCGAGGTCTGATGCCTCCGGCGGGAGTATTTGGGCCACAATGAAAGGGCAGGGCATGCACCCCACGATCCGGGTCCTGCGCGAGGACTGGGCCGATCCGGCCGGCGCGCTGCCGTCCTATGAGACGCCGGGCGCGGCT
Source organism: Albidovulum sp. (assembly GCA_036758045.1). Lineage (GTDB taxonomy): Bacteria > Pseudomonadota > Alphaproteobacteria > Rhodobacterales > Rhodobacteraceae > Albidovulum. Next base: position 10,030 of record DAIOXI010000047.1, on the reverse strand, counting down.
GGGGCGGATATTCGCGCCAACCTGCCCTTGGAGGCGCGGGCGGGCGGCCTTGTCCTGGCGCCGATGGAGCGGCGGGTCGTGCCGACCGGCCTTCGGGTGGAGATCCCGGCGGGGTTCGAGGTGCAGATCCGGCCACGCTCGGGCCTGGCGCTGAAGCACGGGATTTCGCTGCCCAACACGCCCGGCACGATCGACAGCGATTATCGCGGGCCGCTCGGGGTGTTGCTTGTCAACCTCGGGGCGGAGCCCTTCGTGATCGGCCATGGCGAGCGCATCGCGCAGATGATCGTGGCGCCGGTGGTGCAGGCGGGGTTCGAGGAGGTTGTGAGGCTGAGCGACACCGCGCGGGGTGCGGGCGGTTTCGGATCGACGGGGCGCGGATGACGGTTCTGGTGGTTACGGCGACGCTGGTCGCCTTCTGCGTCTTCATCCGGGTGCCGGGGCGGATCATCCTTGGCAGCCTTGCCGCGATCTGGCTGGCGACGGTGCTGGCGCACGGGCTGTTGCCCGGGACGCATCCCCTGCCGCGCGCCCTTGGCGGCACGTTTCAGGCATGGATGGCGCTCGGTTTCGTGCTGGCGGCAGTGCTGGGCTACCGGATGCTGTTGCGCCTTGCCCGCAGGGAGGCCGCCCAGACGGTGGCCGAGACCGCGCCCCGCAGCGAGGGGTTTTCGCCCGGTGAACTCGACCGCTATGCCCGCCATATCATGCTGCGCGAGATCGGCGGCATGGGCCAGCGCCGGATGAAGGAGGCGAAGATGCTGGTCGTCGGTGCCGGGGGGCTTGGCTCGCCCGCGCTGCTTTACCTCACGGCGGCGGGGATCGGGACCATCGGCATCGTCGACGATGACGAGGTGTCGAATTCCAACCTGCAACGGCAGGTGATCCACAGCGATGCCCGGATCGGCATGCCCAAGGTCTTTTCCGCCGAAGCCGCCATGAAGGCGCTGAACCCCTATGTCGAGGTGCGCCCCTATAACCGGCGCCTGACGGCAGAGGATGCGGCGGCGCTGTTTGCCGAGTATGACCTGATCCTGGACGGGACCGACAATTTCGACACCCGCTATCTGGTCAACGAAGCCGCCGTTGCCGCCCGTAAACCCCTGATTTCGGCCGCGATCACGCAATGGGAGGGGCAGATCGGCCTTTACGATCCGGCTCAGGGTGGCCCCTGCTATGCCTGCGTCTTTCCTGAACGGCCCGCGCCGGGTCTTGCGCCAAGCTGTGCCGAGGCGGGCGTGATGGGCGCCTTGCCCGGCGTCGTGGGTTCCATGATGGCCGTTGAGGCGATCAAGGCCGTCACCGGCGCGGGCCAGACCCTTGCGGTACTCGCGGGCGATTGCATTCAAGAATGCTCTATCAACGTATT
>DAIOXI010000047.1:0-8651 GCA_036758045.1 Albidovulum sp. | reverse complement strand
GACGCGCTTTATGCCGAGGCGCGGCAGTTCACCTTGAAGCGCGACCCGGCCTGCAAGGTCTGCGGGCGGGGCTGACCCCGCTGGACAGGCCCGTGGCGCGCGACTAGGCTTCGCCCGATGCTTGTGACAGGAGCCTTTCCGATGAAGTTCATGCCCGTTCTCGCCCTCGCCGCGAGTGTTCTTGCCAGCGTCGCCTTCGCGGAAGTTCCCGATCTTGGCGGGCGCGAGGTCACCGTGGTGACGGAAAACGCCTATCCGCCGCTGCAATTCCTCGATGCCGGGGGCAAGGCGGTCGGCTGGGAATATGACGCGATGGAGGAGATCGCGAAGCGGCTGAACATCAAGGTGACCTATGAGAATTCAAGCTGGGACGCGATGATCCCCGCCGTTTCGGAAGGGCAGTATGACATCGGCATGACCGGCATCACCATCCGCGACGACCGGAAGGAGAAGGTCGATTTCTCAGACCCCTATATGCGGTCGGAAATGGTGATGCTGGTCCGGGGCGACGAAAGCCGTTTCACCGATGGCCCCAGCTTTGCCGCGAACCCCGATCTTCTGATGGCCGCGCAGCCCGGCACGACGCCCTTCTATGTCGGTGTCTATGAGGTTCTGGACGGGGATGAAGCCAATCCCCGCATCAAGCTGATGGAGACCTTCGGCGCCACTGTGGCCGCGCTGAAGGCGGGGGATGTGGACCTTGTGCTGACCGATGGCACGGCCGGGCAGGGCTATGTCGATGCCTCGGACGGCGGGCTGAAGATCATCGGCGACCCGCTGGGGGCGGAGGATTTCGGCTTTATCTTCCCCAAAGGGTCCGACCTCGTCGGGCCGGTCAATGCGGCGATCGCAGCGATGAAGGCGGACGGGACGATGGAGGCGCTGAACAAGACGTGGTTCCTTGACTACAAGATGGGCGAGTAAGGCCGCACCGGCCCCGGTCGCAGGATCGGGGCCGTCTTTCCGATGATCCCGCCCGCACGCAAGGACAAGGACTTTCCCTACTGGCTCGTGGTGCTGGCCGCCGCGGGGGGGTATCTTTTCTACCTCGCGCTGTCGAACGGGATCTATGCGCAGGTCCTTTCGACGCTGTCTAAGGGCGTCTGGATGACGGTTTTCGTCACGCTGGTGTCCTTCGCGATGGCCGCGCTTCTGGGGCTGGGCCTCGCGGTGGCGACCCTGTCGCGCTTCATCGTCCTGCGGCAGGCGGCGCGGCTTTACATCGAGGTGGTGCGCGGCATTCCGATCATCGTGCTGCTGCTTTACATCGCCTTCGCGGCGGCCCCGGCGATGGTCACCTTCTGGAACTGGCTGACAGGGCCCCTGGGGTTTGATCCGCTGCGCACCCGCGACGTCTCGCTTCTTTGGCGCGCGATCGCGGCGTTGACCATCGCTTATTCCGCCTTTATCGCCGAGGTCTTCCGCGCCGGTATCCAGTCGGTCGAGGAGGGGCAGATCGAGGCAGCGAAGGCGCTGGGCCTGTCGGGCTGGCACCGCTTTCGCTTCATCGTCTTTCCGCAGGCCTTCCGCATGATCCTGCCACCGCTCGGCAACGACTTCGTTGCGATGGTCAAGGACAGCTCCCTTGTCTCCGTCCTTGGCGTCGCGGATGTGACGCAGCTGGGCAAGGTCACGGCGGCGGGAAACTTTCGCTATTTCGAGACCTACAACCTTGTCGCGCTGATCTACCTGACGATGACCGTCACCCTGTCGCTGATCCTGCGCCGGATCGAAGGGCGGCTGCGCGCGCGGCAGGAGGAGCGCTGAGGCGCCGAAGTTGCTTGGCGGTGCTGGCGGTTCCCCGACGCTCTGCCTAGAGTGCCGGAAAAGGAGTTCGCGCATGACCAACCCGCTGCTTGAGCCCTGGACCGGGCCGTTCCAACTGCCGCCGTTTTCCGCCATCCGGGATGAGGATTTCGGCCCCGCCTTCGAAGCCGGACTGGCCGAGGCGCGACTCAATATCTCCGGGATCGCGTGATCGGCCGAGGCGCCGTCCTTCGCCTTTACGTTCGAGGCGCTGGAACTGGCCGATGAGGTTCTGGACCGGGTTTCGGGGGTTTTCTACAACCTCGCGGGGGCGGATTCGACCCCCGCGCGCGAGGCGTTGCAGCGCGATCTTGCGCCAAAGATGGCGGCGTTTTCGTCCGAGCTGACGATGAATACCGATCTTTTCGCGCGTATCGACAGGCTCTGGCAGGGGCGGGAGACGTTGGCCCTGACCGACGAACAGCGTCGGGTGCTTGAGCTTTATCACCGCATGTTCGTCCGGGCCGGTGCGGCACTGGACGAGGCCGGGCGCAAGCGGATGGCCGAAGTCAAGGAACGCCTCGCGGTCCTGTCCACCCAGTTCAGCCAGAACCTTCTGGCCGATGAACGCGACTGGTTCCTGCCGCTGGAGAAGGCCGACCTTGAAGGACTGCCCGGTTTCGTCGTCACCGCCGCCCGTTCCGCCGCATCCGAGCGCGGGCGAGAGGGGCATGTCCTGACGCTCAGCCGGTCGCTGATCGTGCCGTTCCTGCAATTCTCCCCCCGCCGCGACCTGCGCGAAACGGCCTGGCGCGCCTGGGTTGCGCGTGGCGCGAATGGCGGGGAAACCGACAACCGCGCGCTGGCGGCAGAGATCCTGACGCTGCGGGAGGAACGCGCAAGACTGCTCGGTTATGACAGTTTCGCCGCCTACAAGCTGGAAACCGAGATGGCGAAGACGCCCGGCGCGGTGCGCGATCTTCTGATGCGGGTCTGGGGACCGGCCCGCGCCAAGGCCGAGGCCGACGGCGCCGTCCTGACCGGCATGATGCAGGGCGACGGTGTCAACGGCCCCCTGGAGCCGTGGGACTGGCGCTATTATTCCGAAAAGCGCCGACTGGCGGAACACGATCTGGATGAGGCGGAGCTGAAGCCCTATTTCGGCCTCGACGCGATGATCGGGGCGGCCTTCGACACCGCGCACCGGCTGTTCGGGCTTGATTTCAAACCGCTCGACCTGGCCCTCTATCACCCCGACGCCCGCGCCTGGGAGGTCACCCGCGACGGGCGGCACATGGCGGTCTTCATCGGCGACTATTTCGCGCGCGGGTCCAAACGCTCGGGCGCGTGGTGTTCGTCCTTCCGGGGGCAGCGCAAGCTTGGCGGCGACCGGCGGCCCGTGGTCGTCAACGTCTGCAACTTCGCCAAACCGGCGGCGGGGGAACCGGCGCTTCTGTCCTGGGACGACGCGCGCACGCTCTTTCACGAATTCGGCCATGCGCTTCACGCCATGCTGTCGGACGTGACCTATGGCTTCATCGCCGGGACATCCGTCGCGCGCGATTTCGTCGAACTGCCAAGCCAGCTTTACGAACACTGGCTTGAGGTGCCTCAGGTGCTGGACCGCCACGCCCGCCACGCGACAACCGGCGCGCCGATGCCCGCCGACCTGCGCGACCGGCTGATTTCCGCCTCGACCTACGACCAGGGCTTTGCGACGGTCGAATACATCGCCTCGGCCCTTGTCGATCTGGCCTTCCACGAAGGCGCGGCGCCCGCCGATCCGATGGCGGTGCAGGCCGAGGTGCTGGACAAGATCGGCATGCCCGCCGCCATCCCCATGCGCCACGCGACGCCGCATTTCGCGCATGTCTTTTCCGGCGACGGCTATTCGTCCGGCTATTACAGCTACATGTGGTCCGAGGTGATGGATGCCGACGCCTTCGACGCCTTCCGAGAGGCAGGCGATGCCTTCGATCCGGCGACCGCGAAACGGCTTGAGGAGGCGATCCTCTCCGCCGGTGGCTCGCGTGAGGCCGATACGCTGTACCGCGCCTTCCGGGGCCGGATGCCGGGGGTTGAGCCGTTGCTGCGGGGCCGGGGCCTTGTCGATGCGGGATGAAAAGGGCTGCCCGCGCAGGGGGATGGCATGAGCGATTTCCTCATCATCGGCGGCGGCATCGCGGGCGTATCGCTGGCGGCGAAACTCGCGCCGCTTGGCTCGGTGCATCTGGTCGAGGGCGAGGGCCATCTGGCCTACCACGCCTCCGGCCGCTCCGCCGCGCTGTATGAGCCGAAATACGGGCCGCCGCCCATCGTCGCGCTCTCCGAAGCCAGCGAGGAAGAGTTGCGCGGGGCGGGGGTTCTGTCGCCGCGCGGGCTGATGTTGATCGCCGGGGCGGGCGACATGGGGTCGTTCGACGGTGAAAGCGCGGCACTTGGCCTTGATCCGATCACGGTGGATGAGGCGCGGCGGCTGGTGCCGATCCTCTCGCCCGATGCCCTCCACGCGGCGGCCTATTCCGAACGTGCCTGGGACATCGACACCGACCGGCTGGTGCAGCGCTACGCCCGCTCCGCCCGCGATCAGGGTGCCGTGATCGAGACCGGCGCGCAGGTGACGGCGATCCGCCGCGACGCTCTGGGCTGGGTGGTCGAAACGGCGAAAGGCGACCGGCGGGCAAAGGTCCTGATCAACGCCGCCGGGGCCTGGGTCGACCGGGTGGCGGCGATGGCCGGGGCCGCGCCTTTGGGCTGCACGCCGCTCCGCCGGTCGATGGCGCGTATCCCGGCGCCGGATGGCCATGACATCGCGGGCTGGCCGATGATGTTCGGCTCTGGCGAGGGCTGGTACGCCAAGCCCGATGCCGGGGCGCTGATCGTTTCCCCCGCCGAGGAAGACGGGATGGACCCGCATGACGCCTGGGCCGACGACATGGTGCTGGCCGAAGGGCTGGCGCGGTATGAGGCGATGGTGACGGTGCCGGTCACCCGCCTTGTGGCCTCCTGGGCGGGGCTCAGGACATTTTCGCCCGACCGCGCGCCGGTCTTCGGGCCGGACGCATCGGTGCCAGATTTCTTCTGGTGCGCGGGGCAGGGCGGCTACGGGTTTCAGTCGGCGCCTGGCGCCTCATCCTTCCTCGCCGATCTGATCGCGGGGCGGGCGACGGGCTATGACGCGGGTTTCGTCAAATCCGTCTCACCCGGACGTTTCGCGTGACCGGGCCGCGCCGCCTGATCCTGCCCGACAGCGGCGCGGCGCAGCAGGGCGACGGGCGTGTCTCCGCGCCGTCGGCCGAACGCAACGCCGGGCCGATCCTTGACCTTTTGCGCCGCCACGCGCCCGAGACCGGGACGGCGCTTGAGATCGCGAGCGGCACCGGCCAGCACATCGCCGCCTTTGCTGCGGCGCTTCCAGGCATCGACTGGACTCCGACCGAGGCCGACCCCGCCCGTTTCGCCAGTATCGAGGCCTGGCGCGCGGCCGCTGCCCGTCCCAACCTCCACTCGCCGCGCCTGCTGGACGCGACCAGCCTGCCCTGGCCGGGGGATCTGCGCGGGCTCGACCTGATCCTTCTGGTCAACCTTCTGCACCTCATTTCGGAGGCTGAGGCCGAAAGCATCCTGACCGGCGTCGCCTCGGCCCTCGTCCCCGGCGGGGGCTTTCTGCTCTACGGCCCCTTCCGCCGCGACGGGCGGCTGACCAGCGACGGCGACGCGAGCTTTGACGCGAGGCTGAAGGCGCAGGACCCTGCCATTGGCTACAAGGACGACGGCTGGATCAAGGACCGCGCCGCGGCGGCGGGGTTGCATCTGCGAAAGGTCACCGACATGCCCGCCAACAACCTCGCCTTCCTGTTCCGCGCGGCGGGCAGGGACACATTCTGAAAAGTGAATGAATTGACCTGAGTCAAGGCCGCCACCGCGCGCCGGTGCGACAAGTGGCAAAGGAAACATGGAGCCGACAATGGGTTACAAGGACGAGATCACCGAGATGCGCAACGAATTGCGCGCGCTTTACAAGGCCATCCCCGAGGCCACGGGCGGCTTTTCGACGCTTTCGAAGGCGGTGAAGGAGAACGGCCCCCTGTCGGTCAAGGAAAAGGAATATGTGGCACTTGGCATGGCCGTCGCGATGCGCTGTACCCCTTGCATCAACTTCCATGTCGAAGCGCTGATGAAAGCCGGGGCCAGCCGCGAGGAACTGGGCGACGTGCTGGCCATGGCGATCCAGATGGGTGGCGGACCGGCGGTCATGTATGCGGGCCATGCGCTTGCCTGCTGGGATGAGCTTGCCGCCGGGTGACGGCGGCCGGGCGCCATGCCCGGAAATCTGCCCTTGTCAGGGCGCGTGGGTCGGTCATCATCTGAAGAACCGACTCGTACCCTGACAGGAGAGCCGCGATGCGAAGACGCCTTGGCCTGGCATTTCTCTGCGCCGCCGTGATCCTCTCCGCATGCGCCCGGCGGGAAACGGTCGCCCGGCGCGACGATCCGCGCCTTGTCGCGATGGCGGCCCCCGCCCCGGCGCGGGTCCGCTTCGACGATCACGACCCCGTCGACTGGGGCCGCGCCCACCCCCGTCGCTACCCCGTCCACGGCATCGACGTGGCGCGGTTCCAGACGGCGATCGACTGGGATACCGCGCGCGCCAACGGCGTCAGCTTTGCCTTCATCAAGGCGACCGAAGGTGGCGACATGGTCGATCCGATGTTTCGCGACCACTGGCGCGCCGCCCGCCGGGCGGGGGTGCCGCGCGGGGCCTATCACTTCTTCTACCACTGCCGCGCCGCGTCCGAGCAGGCGCGCTGGTTCTTCCGCCATGTCCCGAAGGAAAGCGGCATGCTGCCCCCGGTGATCGACATGGAATGGACGCCGTTTTCCCCCACCTGTTCCGCCCGCCGTCCGGCAGGCGATGTGCGGGCCGATGCGCGCCAGATGGTGTCTCTCTTCGCGGGCCATTACGGCACCCGGCCGATCATCTACACGACGGTCGATTTCTTCCGCGACAATGAGCTGTGGCGCGTCCGGGGGGCGGAGTTCTGGTTGCGTTCGGTCACTGCCCACCCGCAGGACCGCTATCCGGGCCATGACTGGACCTTCTGGCAATATAGCGGCACCGCCGCCATCCCCGGTATCGCGGGCAAGGTCGATGCCAATGCCTTTGGCGGCTCGGCCGCGGATTGGCAAGCCTGGCTGGCGTCGCGGCGGCTTTGAGGCCGGAAAGGGAAGAAGCCGGCCAGTGGCCGGCTTCGGGGTCGTTCACAGGATGCTGGTCGTTCAGCCGTTCACGCGGATGCGTTCGTTCGACGGGTCATAGGGGCTGTCCTCGGTGACGACAGCATCCCATTCCTGCCGCAGCATCCGGACCTTCAGCTTGGTGCCAGCGGCGGCCAGATCGGGGCGGACATAGCCCATGCCGATCTGCTTGCCGAAGGCGACCGAATAGCCGCCCGAGGTCAGCCGCCCGATCTTTTCGCCGTTCAGAAGCAGTGCCTCCTTGCCCCAGGGATCGGTGTCCGACGGCCCGTCGATCAGCAGCGTCACGCACATCGCGCGAATGCCCGTCTGCTCCATCGCCGCCTTGCCGCGGAAGTCCTTCGACATGTCGACGAAGCGCGTCAGGCCGCCTTCCAGCGGCGTCGCGTCGCGGCCCAGCTCGGTCCCGAAGGCGCGATAGCTCTTCTCCTGCCTGAGCCAGTTCTGCGCCCGCGCGCCCACGAGCTTCATGCCGTGCTTTTCACCCGCCTCGACCAGCAGGTCCCAGAGGTAACGCCCCATCTCGACCGGGTGGTGGAGTTCCCAGCCCAACTCGCCGGTATAGGCCACCCGGATCGCGTTGACCGGACACATGCCCAGTTCGATCTTGCGCGCCGACAGCCACGGGAAACGCTTGTTCGAGAGCGCGGTTTCCGGCTCGGCGTCCTTGATGATCTCCTTCAGGATGTCGCGCGATTTCGGCCCGGCAATGGCGAAGACGCCCCATTGGGTCGTGACGTCATGGATGTCGATCCAGCCGCCGCCCTGTCCCATGAAATCCTCGGCCGATTTCCGCAGGTAATCCGCGTCATAGGCCGTCCAGGCCCCGGCGGAGACGAGGTAATAGTCATTCTCGCCATTGCGCACGATGGTGTATTCGGTCCGCGTCGTCCCCGCATCGGTCAGCGCATAGGTCAGGTTGATCCGCCCGACCTTCGGCAGCGCGTTACAGGTGAACCAGTCAAGGAACGCCGTCGCGCCGGGGCCACGGACGATATGCTTGGTAAAGGCCGAGGCGTCGATAAGACCGGCGGTTTCACGCACCGCCTTCGCCTCATCCACCGCATATTGCCACCAGCCGCCACGGCGGAAGCTGCGGGCGTTGTGGTCGAAGTCGGGCGCCGCATCCTTCGGCCCGTAATAGTTCGGCCGTTCCCAGCCGTTGACCTGACCCATCTGCGCGCCCGCCGCGATCTGGCGGTCATAGGCCGGGGCGGTGCGCAGCGGCCGGCAGGCTTCGCGTTCCTCGTCCGGGTGGTGCAGGATGAAGACATGCTCGTAGCATTCCTCATTCTTCCGCGCCGCGTATTCGGTGGTCATCCAGTTGCCGTAGCGCTTGGGATCAAGCGAGGCCATGTCGATCTCGGCCTCGCCTTCCGTCATCATCTGGGCGAGGTAATAGCCGGTACCGCCCGCCGCCGTGATGCCGAAGCTGAACCCCTCGGCCAGCCACATGTTGCGCAGGCCCGGCGCCGGGCCGACCAGCGGATTGCCATCCGGCGTGTAGCAGATCGGGCCGTTGAAATCGTCCTTGAGCCCCACGGTTTCCGAGGACGGAAGCCGGTGAATCATCGACATGTATTCTTCCTCGATCCGCTCGAGATCGAGCGGGAAGAGGTCGGCGCGGAAGCTTTCCGGCACGTCGT
>DAIOXI010000046.1:16362-16630 GCA_036758045.1 Albidovulum sp. | reverse complement strand
ATGGGGCGGAGACCGGCGCGGGGAGGGCGGCGGCGTAACTCACCGGGATCGAGAATGCCGACGACAGCCTCTCGGGCTATGACGGCAAGCCCCGGTTTTCCTCGAACCACGCGGGGGGTATTCTTGGGGGGATTTCCACCGGGCAGGACGTTGTGGTGCGCTTTGCGGTCAAGCCGACCTCGTCCATCCTCACCCCGCGCAAGACCATCACCATCGCGGGCGAGGAGACGGAGATCGTCACCAAGGGCCGTCACGACCCCTGCGTCGG
>DAIOXI010000046.1:11509-16127 GCA_036758045.1 Albidovulum sp. | reverse complement strand
AGCCTTCGGCGTCCTTCTGGTCGTAGGCGCCGGCGTCCTCCTCGAAGGTGACGTGCTTTTCGGAATAAAGCGACTGATCGGACCAGCGCGCGACGGTGCGGGCGGAGCCCTTGTAAAGCTTCAGCCGGACGGTGCCCGACACGCGCTCCTGGCTCTTGTCGATCAGGGCTTGCAGCATCTCGCGCTCGGGTGAGAACCAGAAGCCGTTATAGATCAGTTCCGCGTAGCGCGGCATGATCGAATCCTTCAGATGCCCCGACCCGCTGTCGAGCGTGATCTGCTCGATCCCGCGATGGGCCTCCAGAAGGATCGTCCCGCCGGGCGTCTCATAGACGCCGCGCGATTTCATCCCGACGAAGCGGTTTTCGACGAAATCGAGAAGCCCGATCCCGTGTTTCGCGCCATATTCGTTCAGGCGCGTCAGGATCGTGGCTGGGCTGAGCGCCTCGCCGTTGATCGCGACCGCGTCGCCCTTTTCAAACGTGACCTCGATGAATTCCGGCGTGTCGGGCGCATTCTCGACCGCGACGATGCGCTGGGCGACGTAATCGGGCGCCTCGACCGCCGGATCTTCCAGAACCCGGCCCTCGGACGAGGTATGCAGCAGGTTCGCATCGACGGAAAAGGGCGCCTCGCCCCGCTTGTTCTTGGCGATCGGGATCTGGTTCTGTTCGGCGAATTCCAGAAGCTTGGTGCGGCTCGACAGGTCCCATTCCCGCCATGGCGCGATGACCCGGATCGCGGGATCAAGCGCATAGGCCGAAAGCTCGAACCTCACCTGATCGTTGCCCTTGCCGGTCGCGCCATGGGCCACGGCATCGGCGCCATGCTGATGGGCGATATCGACGAGGTGCTTGGAAATCAGCGGCCGCGCGATCGAGGTGCCAAGAAGGTACAGCCCCTCATAGACCGCGTTGGCGCGGAACATCGGGAAGACGAAATCGCGCACGAATTCCTCGCGTACGTCGACGATATGGATGTTCTCTTCCTTGATCCCCAGCATCAGCGCCTTGGACCGCGCGGGTTCCAGTTCTTCACCCTGGCCGAGATCGGCGGTGAAGGTGATGACCTCGCAGCCGTATTCGGTCTGAAGCCATTTCAGGATGATCGAGGTGTCGAGACCGCCGGAATAGGCCAGCACGACTTTCTTGGGCGCGGACATGGGGACTCCTTCGCGAAGAGCGTTCCGCAGGCGCTTAGCGAAGATTGACCGGCAGGGCAAGGAGCGGTGGGCAGGCCGGGTTCCGGTTGACAGGCGCGCGCCGCTTCTTCCCTATGCGCGGGACAGGCATTTCGGAGGGTCATGTGAAAGGCGTTCAACTCTTCCTGCATTCGGTGAAGCAGGTTTTCGGCAATCTTGGCGCGGCGATCCGAATCTCGGGGCTGCTGTTTCTGGTGCAGCTTATCGCGACGCTGCTGGTCAGCCGTCATGCCATGGGGGCGATGGAGGGCGCTGTCGGGGGAGGGACCCTGAACGTGATCTTTCTATCCCTCCTGACCCTTGTGTCGAGCCTTTGGATCGCGGTCGCCTGGCACAGGTTCGTACTGCGGGTGGAACAGCCGGGCGCCTTCCTTCCGGCCTTCCATGGCGGGCGCATGCTGGCCTATCTCGGCTACAGCATCCTGATCGGTGTGGCGCTGGCCGTCGTGGTAGTGGTCATGGCCTTCCTCGTCTCCCGCTTGGCGCCCGTGAACGGCGTGGTCATGCCGATACTGGCGAGCCTGGTAGTTTTCGTGCCGGCTGTCCTTCTGGCCCTGCGGCTCAGCCCGCTTTTGCCTGCGGCCGCGCTGGGTGACAGTCTGGCTTTGGGTGACGCCTGGGGCGCCACCAACGGCGCGACGGGGGACCTCTTGGTGCTGGCGATCCTTGCGGTTCTGGGAAGCGTCCTGATCGACCTGCCGGTCCTCAGCCTGATGAACATCATGCCGCTGGCGATGACCTGGACCTTTGTCACGGCCTGGATCAAGACCATGGTCGGTGCCAGCATCCTGACCACGATCTACGGCCATTACGTCGAGGGGCGGCCGCTGGCCTGACAGGTCAGGGCGCGGTTTCCCGGCAGACGCGGAAGGATCACGAATGGGCGGGTTTTTCGAAGATGCGGTGGCGGCGGCCGGGGCAATCCGGTCGCTCTTCCCCGAGACGCCGTTGCAGCGCAACGATTTCCTTTCCGCCCGCTACGGGGCCGACATCTGGCTGAAGCGCGAGGATCTGACGCCGGTGCGCTCCTACAAGATCAGGGGCGCGCAGCTACAAGCTGCGCGGCGCCTTCAACGCCATGCGCAAGGTGCTGGCCGGGCGTGCGGACCAACGCCGCTTTGTCTGCGCGAGCGCCGGGAACCACGCGCAGGGCGTGGCCTTCGCCTGTCGGCATTTCGGCGTCATGGGAACGGTCTTCATGCCCGTCACCACGCCACAGCAGAAGATCGACAAGACCCGTGTCTTCGGCGGCGAGAATGTCGAAATCCGGCTGACCGGCGACTATTTCGACCAGACGCTTGCGGCGGCAAAGGCGTTTTCCGCCGCGCAGGACGCCTGGTTCCTTGCCCCCTTCGACGACCCCGACGTGATCGAGGGGCAGGCGAGCGTGGGGGTGGAGATGCTGGCGCAGATGGGGAAGGCCCCCGATCTGGTCATCCTGCCGGTCGGCGGCGGCGGTCTGGCGGCCGGTGTCACGGGCTATCTGGCGCAAACGGCGCCGGACGTGGCCTTCCGCTATATTGAACCCGCAGGCGGGGCGAGTTTCGCCGCCGCGCTGAAGGCCGGGGCGCCGGTGACGCTGAACAAGGTCAACAGCTTCGTCGATGGCGCCGCCGTCGCGCGGATGGGGGATACGACCTTTGCCCGCCTCGCCGCGACCGACCCGGCGACCGTCCTTTCGGCCCCCGAGGACCGCATCTGCATCACCATGCTTGAGATGCTGAACCACGAAGGGATCGTGCTGGAACCGGCTGGCGCGCTGTCGGTCGATGCGCTGCGCGATCTGGGCGAGGTGATCCGTGGCAAGACGGTGGTTTGCGTCACCTCGGGCGGCAATTTCGATTTCGAGCGTCTGCCAGAGGTCAAGGAACGCGCGCAGCGCTTCGCGGGGTTGAAGAAATACTTCATCCTCCGCATGCCGCAGCGCCCCGGCGCCCTGCGCGAATTCCTGTCGATGCTTGGGCCGGACGACGACATCGCCCGGTTCGAATACCTCAAGAAATCGGCCCGCAACTTCGGCTCTGTCCTGATCGGGATCGAAACGAAGGCGCCCGCAAGCTTCACGCGCCTGCGCGAACAGTTCGACGCGGCGGGTTTCACCTATCAGGATATCACCGACGATCAGGCGCTGTCGGAATTCCTGATCTGAAAGGTCATCAGGCGGCGGAGGTCTTGCCCTTGCCGCTGATGCCGCCAAGGAAGACGGCCTTGGATTCGCCGTAGCAGTCCTTCAGCCGCTCGAGATCCCTGGCCTGCAATGTCGCCGCCACCGCCCGCCGTTCGGCGTCGTGGCAAACCGCCCCGAATTCCACGAAACCAAGGTTCCAGGCGCTGCCCTTCAGGAAATGCATGTCGGTTTCCAGCTTGCGCGCGGGGCTGTCGGGCGACAGCCGCGCGATGGCGGTTTCCACCTCATCGAGGAAAAGTTCCACCACCTCGGCGAAACCATCCTCGCCGATCTCACCCTTCAGTTCGTTCACTCGTGACCAGTCAATCATCCTGCTCTCCCGCTCCACCGCATGTCGCAGGTTAGGCGCCAAGGGCTTACCCGCCGGTTAAGGCCCGCCCGGAACCGTCTTCAGCCGACCTTAACCGCCAGCGCCTAGGCAGGGGGGGACCGTAACGATTGACGCAGCCATGACCGATACCCCGATTCCCGCCCCCGCGCCCCCCGCGCCCGATGCCGCCACGATGGCGCGGCGCGTGATGGTCGTGGATGACAGCCGCGTCCAGCGCAAGATCCTGACCACCCAGCTTGCTCGCGCGGGCTATCAGGTGACCGAGGCCGCCTCGGTCGAGGAAGCGCTGCCGCTTTGCGCCGAAAGCGCCCCCGAAATCGACATATCGGACAGGGTCAAGCCGGGGCTCAGCGGGCTGGATTTCTGCCGGGCGCTTCGGGCGCAGAAGCATGAAAGCTATACCTATTTCATCCTCCTGACCTCCAAGACCGAAACGGCCGAGATCGCCCATGGCCTTGACGGCGGCGCCGATGACTTCCTGACCAAGCCCGTCACCGGCGATGAATTGCGCGCCCGGATCGCGGCCGGGGACCGCATCATCCGCATGGAGCGGGAGCTGACCGACAAAAACCGCCTGCTGACCGAGACGCTGACCGAACTGCGGATGATCAACGATTCGGTCAACCGCGACCTGGTCGAGGCGCGCAAGCTGCAACAAAGCCTGGTGCGCGAACGGTTCCGCAAGTTCGGGCCGGTGCAGGTCTCGCTTCTGCTGCAACCGTCGGGCCATATCGGCGGCGATCTGGTGGGCTTTTTCGCCATAGATGCCGCCCGTGTCGGGGTCTATGCGCTGGACGTGTCGGGCCATGGCATCACCTCGGCGCTGATGACGGCGCGGCTGGCGGGCTATCTTTCGGGCGGCTCGCCCGACCACAATATCGCGCTTCAGCCGATGGCG
>DAIOXI010000046.1:1991-11499 GCA_036758045.1 Albidovulum sp. | reverse complement strand
GCGACCCGGCGGACATCGCCGCCCATCTGAACCGCATCGTTCTGACCGAGCTGGGGACCGAAAGCTACTTTACCTTCGCCTATGCCGAGATCGACATGACCACCGGGCGCACCCGTCTGGTCCAGGCGGGCCATCCCCATCCGGTCGTCCAGCGCGCCGATGGCCGGACCGAACTGCTGGGACGTGGCGGGATGCCGGTTGGCCTCTTCTTCCAAGCGGATTATGAGGGGTTCGAGACGGTTCTGGCCCCCGGCGACCGGCTGCTTCTGGTCTCAGACGGCGTGACGGAGGTGGAGGATCGCGACGGCAGGCAACTGGGGGAGGACGGGTTGGACCGGCTGATGCGCGACCTCTCCGCGCTTCAAGGACCCGAATTCCTGCAAGGGCTTGTCGACCGCCTGACGGACCGCTATGGTGCCGATTTCGCCGACGATATCTCTGCCGCGCTGATCGAACGGTCCTGAGCTTATCGCAGGCGCTGCGCCACCTGAGCCATGAAATGCCGGTCGCCGTCATTGCCCAGCAGCGGGATCGCCGCGTCGGGGTCCATCCAGACCGCACTATGCCCCGGTTCGGGCGGCAGGGACAACTGCCGCACCGGGCGCGCAAGGTAGACGGTGCAAAGCTTCTCCGCCCAAAGATCGTATTCGGGCAGATAGGCAAAGCGCCGGAACGCGCCAAGGCGCACGGCGCCGGTGATGGTCCAGCCGGTTTCCTCGTAGACCTCGCGGTGCAGCGCGCGCAGCGGCGATTCGCCGGGGTCGATGCCGCCGCCGGGAAGCTGGAACTCCGGCTCCGGCGCTGCCTGATGGGTCAAAAGCACCTCGCGCCCCAGCGCCAGCACCGCGTAAACCCTGTGCCGCCGGGTGTAGCGCTTGCCACGCAGCGGCCCCTCGCCGAACCGTCTGATCATCCTGCCCCCTTGGCCTTGCCCCGGGTCTTCCCATATTGGAGCCTTAAGCCATGGCGCAAGCCAGAAGGACATTCCATGACCAGCATGACGCAAATCGCCTGGGACGATACCGTCCTGCCCTTCCAACTCGACCGCCCGGACATCCGGGGCCGTGTCGCGCGCCTCGATGGCGTGCTGGAAAAGATCCTGACCCAGCACAGCTACCCCCCGCTGGTCGAGGCCCTGGTGGCTGAGGCGGCGCTTTTGACCGCGCTGATTGGGCAGACGATCAAGCTGCGCTGGAAGCTGTCGCTGCAAGTGCGGGGCGACGGGCCGGTGCGTATCATCGCGACCGATTACTACGCCCCCGCCGAAGAGGGCGCCCCCGCCCGCATCCGCGCCTGGGCCTCTTTCGATGCCGAAGCGCTGGCGGAGGGGGCCGATCCCTTTTCGCAGATCGGTACCGGCTATTTCGCCGTCCTGATCGACCAGGGTGAGGGGACGGTCCCCTATCAGGGTCTGACGCCGATTGCCGGGACCTCGCTCTCGGACTGTGCCGAGACCTATTTCGCGCAGTCCGAACAACTGCCGACGCGCTTCGCCCTTTCCTTCGGCCGCTCGCGGCGTCCGGGAGAGGTTGAACGCTGGCGCGCCGGTGGCGTGATGCTTCAGCATATGCCCAAAGCCTCGCCCTTCGTCGCCTCCGAAGGCGGCAGCGGCGCGGGCGGGCTGTTGCAGGCGGGCGACCTTCTCGACGGGGATGAGGGCGACAACTGGAACCGCGCCAACCTGCTTCTCGACACCGTCGAGGCGATGGAACTTGTCGGCCCGCAACTGGCCCCGACGGACCTTCTGGTGCGTTTGTTCCATGAGGAAGGCCCGCGTGTCTTCGATGCACAGTCGGTGATGTTCGGCTGCTCCTGCTCGGAAGACAAGGTGCGGCAGAGCCTGTCGATCTATTCGGCCAAGGATATCGGTCACATGACGACCGACGACGGGATCGTGACCGCCGATTGCCAGTTCTGCGGCGCGCATTACGAATTCGAGCCCGCCACACTGGGGTTCGAGGCAACGCAGGTGGCTGGTGAGGGTAAGTGACATCAAGCAAAGGCTCCGGCAGGCGACGACCCTGCCGGGGCCGCCGAGTTCGGATTACGACCTCAACCCGTCCGCAGTGGGGGCGCCCGGCGGGGTGCTGCGCGACGCCGCCGTCCTGATCGCCTGCCGCGACGGGCGATCGGGGCCGGAGGTGATCCTGACCAAGCGGTCCTCGCGGCTGAAACATCACCCCGGCCAGATCGCCTTTCCCGGCGGCAAGATCGATGCGGCCGACAATGGCCCGGTGGCCGCCGCCCTGCGTGAGGCGCGCGAGGAGATCGGCCTGCCCGAGGCCGCGGTGGAGATCCTCGGTACCCTGCCGTCGCATGAGACTGTGACGGGCTTTTCCGTCACCCCGGTCCTCGGCTGGATCGCCGCCCCCTTCGACCCGGTGCCCGAGGAAGGCGAGGTCGAAGAGGTCTTCGCCGTCCCTCTCTCCCACGTCCTCACCCCCGCGCGCTTCAGCATCGAGGCGCGGCGCTGGCGTGGGCAAAGGCGGCGGTTTTACGTCGTCCCCTACGGTCCCTATTATATCTGGGGGGCAACCGCGCGTATGCTGCGCGCGCTGGCGGACCGGATGGAACGATGCGGATAAAGGGCGATTGGATCGCGGCCGAAGGCACGCAGGCTGTGCTGTCGATGCTGAGCCGCGCCGGGCATCAGGCCTGGCTGGTCGGCGGCTGCGTGCGCGACGGGCTGCTGGGGCGGCCGGTGGCGGATATCGACATCTCCACCGACGCGCGGCCCGAACGGGTGATGGCGCTGGCCGGGGCGGAAGGGTTGCGCGCCGTTCCGACCGGGATCGACCATGGCACCGTCACGCTGATCGCCGATGGCGTCCCGCATGAGGTCACGACCTTTCGCCGCGATGTGGAAACCGATGGCCGCCGTGCCGTCGTCGCCTTTTCCGACCGGATCGAGGAGGACGCGGCCAGGCGCGACTTCACCATGAACGCGCTTTACGCCGATGCGGCGGGAAATGTCACCGACCCGGTCGGCGGCATCCCCGACCTGCGCGCCCGCCGTGTCCGCTTTGTCGGCCTGCCCGAAGATAGGGTGCGCGAGGATTACCTGCGCATCCTGCGCTTCTTCCGCTTCCATGCCTGGTTCGGTGACGCCGAGGCGGGGATGGATGAGGATGCGCTGGCCGCGATTGCGGCGAATGCGGGCGGAATAGAGACGCTTTCGCGCGAACGCATCGGGCATGAGATGCGCCGCCTGCTGTCTGCCCCCGATCCCGCGCCTGCGCTGGCGACCATGGCCGCCTGCGGCGTTCTGGGCCGGGTGCTGCCCGGCGCCGACCCTCGCGCCCTTGCGCCGCTGGTCCATCTGGAAGGGGGGGAGGCGCCCCGCTGGCTCTGCCGCCTGGCCGCGCTGGGCGGGCAGGATGCCGCCGACCACCTGCGCCTGTCGCGGGCCGAGGCGCGCGATCTGGACCGGCTGCGCCAGGCGGTGGGCGACGGTGCCGGGGCGGGCGAACTGGCCTACCGGCATGGTGCAACCGTCGCCCGCGATGCGATCCTGATCCGCGCGGCATCGGGCCTGCCGCCCGCGCCGGGCTGGCAGGCAGAGATCGCAAAGGGCGCCGCCGCCATATTCCCGGTCCGCCCCGCCGACCTGATGCCGCAATACGGGGGCGCGGCGCTGGGGCACAAGCTGGCCGAGGTCGAGGCGCGCTGGATCGACTCGGGCTTTACATTGTCTCGGGAACAATTGCTGGCTTGAAGCCCCGGCCCCATGATGGAAAATGGTCGGCCAACCGACCGGACCCCGCATCATGCCCGCCGACCTGATCCCCGCGCTGATCGCGCTTGCCATCGCCACGCTTTTCACGCCCGGCCCGAACAACGCGATGCTCGCCGCCTCGGGCGCGCGGTTCGGCTTCTGGCCGACGGCCCCGCATTTCTTCGGCGTGGCGACCGGCTTTCCGCTGATGATGCTCAGCGTCGGCCTGCTTCTGGGCGGTCTGTTCCAGACCTCCGTCTGGCTGGCGGAGGGGTTGCGCTGGGGTGGAGCGGCGCTCCTGGTCTGGATCGCGTGGAAGATCGCCCGCTCCGGTTCCGTCGGGCGCGCGAATGGCGCCGACCGGCCAATGCGCTACCTCAGCGCCGTGGCGTTTCAGTGGGTCAACCCGAAGGCCTGGTCGATGGCCATCGCCGCCACCTCGCAGTTCATCCTGCCCGCGTCCCCCGTCGTCACCGCGACCGTCGTCGCCGGGACCTTTCTTGGCTTCGGCATCCTGTCCGCGATGACCTGGACCTATGCCGGGCAGGCGATTGCCCGCTGGCTGACCACGCCTGCGCGCCTTCGCGTCTTCAACCTGACCATGGCCGGCCTGATCCTGCTGTCGGTCGCGGCGCTGGTCATGCACTGAGTTCACCTTTCCGTTGCCCTGCGCTATATCCGCGCGGCAACCCGACGAGGCCAATCATGTTCCGGTTCTTCGAGAACCTGGTCGATCCCTATGTCGAATATGAGGAAACGGACACGCCGCCCCGGCGGCTGCTGCCGTTCCTGATCGACTATGCCCGCCCGTTCCGGCGGGTCTTTGCGGTGGCAGGGGTCCTCAAGATGGTCGTCGCCGTGATCGAGGTCGGGATGATCTGGTATGTCGGGCGGCTGGTTGATCTTCTGGCTGGGGGCAGTCCGACCGAGGTCATGCGCGACCACGGGGCAGAGTTTCTGTTTGCCGCCATCGCTGTCCTTTGCCTGCGCCCGATCATCGGCGGCATCGACGTGGCACTTCTGCACAACACCATCCTGCCGAATTTCGGCACGCTGATCCGCTGGCGCTCGCACCGCCATGTCCTGCGCCAGCCCGTCGGCTGGTTCGAGAATGACTTTGCCGGCCGTATCGCCAACCGGATCATGCAGACGCCCCCCGCTGCCGGGGACGCGCTGTTTCAGGTCTTCGATGCCGTGGCCTTTGCCGTGACCACGCTGATCGGCTCCGTAGCGCTTCTGTCCGGGGCCGATCTGCGCCTTGTCGTGCCGCTTCTCCTCTGGATCGCCCTCTATCTCTGGCTCTTGCGCTGGACCGTGCGGCGCGCCGGTCCGGCCTCCACCGCTGCCTCGGACGCGCGGTCCAAGGTCACGGGGCGCGTGGTGGACAGCTATACCAATATCCATTCGGTCAAGATGTTCGCCCATCATGATCGTGAGATCGCCTATGCCGGCGAGGCGATCGAGGAAGCGCGGCAGAAGTTTCAGACCGAGATGCGCATCGTCACGCTGATGGATGTCATGCTGACCTTCATCAACGGGCTTCTCATCGTCTCGGTCACCGGCCTCGCGCTCTGGCTCTGGTATGACGGGCAGGCGACGGTCGGTGTCGTCGCGGCGGCCACCGCGCTGGTCCTCAGGCTGAACAACATGACCTACTGGATCATGTGGGCGACGACGAACCTGGTCCAGTCGCTCGGCGTCGTGGCCGAGGGGATGGAAACCATCGCCCAGCCCGTCGCCCTGACCGACCGCGTCGGGGCAAAGCCGCTGGACTACCGCGAGGGGCGGATCGAGATCGACGCCCTCAGCCACCATTACGGCCGTGGCGCGGGCGGGTTGGACAAGCTGTCTCTGACCATCCGGCCGGGGGAAAAGGTGGGTCTTGTCGGGCGCTCCGGCTCTGGCAAATCGACCCTCGTCAAGCTGCTTTTGCGGTTTTACGACCCGGAAGGGGGCCGCATCCTGATCGACGGGCAGGACATCACCCATGTCACGCAGAACAGCCTGCGCCGCGTCATCGGCATGGTGCAACAGGACAGCTCTCTCCTTCACCGCTCGGTGCGCGAGAACATCCTATACGGCCGCCCCGATGCCACCGAGGCCGAAGTGATCGAGGCCGCGCGACGGGCCGAGGCGGACGGTTTCATCGGCGACCTGGCGGACCCCGAGGGGCGGTTGGGCTATGACGCGCAAGTCGGCGAACGCGGCGTGAAGCTGTCAGGCGGCCAGCGGCAGCGCGTGGCGCTGGCCCGCGTGATCCTGAAGGACGCCCCGATCCTTGTGCTGGATGAGGCGACAAGCGCGCTGGACAGCGAGGTGGAGGCCGCGATCCTGAACACGCTTTACGGGGTGATGGAGGGCAAGACGGTGATCGCCATCGCCCACCGCCTGTCCACCATCGCCCATATGGACCGGATCGTCGTCATCGACGGCGGCCGGATCGTCGAGGCCGGAACCCATGCCGCGCTTCTTGCGAAAGGCGGCCTTTATGCCCAGTTCTGGGACAGGCAGTCCGGCGGTTTCATCGGCACGGACGACGGCCCGGAGGCAGCGCAGTGAAGTTCGCCGACCTGATCGACGCCTTCCGCCCGGCGGAGGGTCCGCCGCCCCGCACGCTGGGGCGGTTCTTCCTCTGGTGCCTGTCGGGCGCCTGGGCGCCCCTGATGGCGGCGGCTGTCTTTTCCGGCATAGCGGGCGCGATGGAGGTCGTGACCGCATGGTTCCTCGGCCGCGTGGTCGATACCGCGCAGGGCGCCGACCCGGCCGCCGTTCTGGTGCAGAACTGGCCGCTTTACCTTGGCTTCGCGGTCTTCCTCGTCGTGCTGCGCCCGCTGGCCTTCGGGCTTTCGGCGGCGTCGAATTCCATCGTCGTTCAGCCGAACGTCCTGCCCCTTGTCCTGTCGCGCCTGCATCGCTGGACGCTGGGCCAGGCGGTGACCTTCTTCGACAACGACTTCGCGGGCCGGATCGCGCAAAAGCAGATGCAGGCGGCCCGCGCCGTGACCGATGTCGCCAGCGAATCGATCAACACCATTGCCTTCGCGCTGGCCTCCATCATCGGCTCGGCCGCACTTCTGCTGACGATGAACGGCTGGATGGCGGTGGCGCTGTCGGTCTGGCTTCTGGCCTATCTGGCGCTGATCCGCGCCTTCCTGCCGCGCGTCCGGGGCAAGTCCGCCGCGCGGGCCGGGGCGCGGGCGATGGTGACGGGGCAGGTCGTCGATACGATCACCAATATCAAGACGGTGAAGCTTTTCGCCCATGCCGCGCATGAGGATAAGGCGGCGCTTCGGGCCATGTCGGGGTTCCGCGATACCGCGCTCGATTTCGGGGTGTTGTCGGCCTGGTTCCGCGTCGCGCTGATGACCATCGCCGGGATGCTGCCGCTGATTCTGATCGGCGGCGCGCTTCTGCTTTGGTCGAAGGGCGCGGCGACGACCGGCGACATCGCCGCCGCTGGCACCATCTCCATCCGCATCGCGCAGATGACCGGCTGGGTCAGCTTCACGCTGATGAGCATCTACGGCTCCGTCGGTGAGGTGGAGGACGGGATGCGCACCCTGACGCCCCCGCATGAACTGACCGATGCCGCCGATGCAGCCACGCTGGACCGCGTCGCGGGGGCCATCACCTTCGACGATGTCAGCTTTGCCTACGGGCGCAAACAGGGCGGAATAGACCATATTTCGCTATCGATTCCCGCCGGGCAGAAGGTCGGCATCGTTGGTGCCTCGGGCGCCGGAAAATCGACCCTCGTCGCGCTTCTCTTGCGGCTTTACGACACCGAGGGCGGCCGGGTTCTGGTCGATGGCACCGATGTGCGCTCCGTCACGCAGGAAAGCCTGCGCCGCCAGATCGCCATGGTCACGCAGGAAACCGCGATGTTCAACCGCTCCGCCCGTGACAACATCCTTTACGGCCGCCCCGATGCGACCGAGGCCGAGATGGTCGCGGCTGCCGAGGCGGCAGAGGCGGACGACTTCATCCACCAGCTTGAGGATTTCAAGGGC
The DNA here is from genome assembly GCA_036758045.1 of Albidovulum sp. Taxonomy (GTDB): domain Bacteria; phylum Pseudomonadota; class Alphaproteobacteria; order Rhodobacterales; family Rhodobacteraceae; genus Albidovulum. Next base: position 3,774 of record DAIOXI010000046.1, on the reverse strand, counting down.
CGCACGGGCTACGCGGCCCATCTGGGCGAACGCGGCGTCAAGCTGTCGGGCGGTCAGCGTCAGCGCATTGCGCTGGCCCGCGCCTTCCTGAAGGACGCCCCGATCCTGGTGCTGGATGAGGCGACGAGCGCGCTCGACAGCGAGGTGGAGGCACAGGTGCAGTCAGCGCTGCACCGCGTGATGGAGGGCAAGACCGTGCTGGCCATCGCCCACCGCCTGTCCACGATTTCGGAGATGGATCGTATCGTCGTCATGGATCAGGGCCGCATCGTCGAGGACGGTACCCATGACGCACTCTTGGCCCAGGGCGGGCTTTACGCGCGCTACTGGAACCGCCAGTCGGGCGGTTTCATCGGGCTGGATGAGGCGGCGGAATGACCCGGCTGACCATTGCCCGCCTTGGCCATCACGGCGACGGGATCGCCCCCGGCCCGGTCTTTGTCCCCATGGCCCTGCCGGGCGAGGAGGTGGAGGGCGAGATCGACGGCGAGCGGATGCAGGACTGCCGCATCCTTACGCCCTCACCCGATCGGGTGAAGGCCCCCTGCCGTCACTACCGCGCCTGCGGTGGCTGCGCGTTGATGCATGCCTCGGACGGGTTCGTGGCGGAGTGGAAACAGGATGTGGTGCGTCAGGCGCTGGCCGCGCAGGGCCTTGATGCGCCGTTCCGCCCGGTCCTGACCTCACTTCCCCGTTCCCGCCGCCGGGCGACCTTTTCGGGCCGCCGGACAAAGCAGGGCGCCGTCGTCGGGCTTCATGGCCGCCGCTCCGGCGCCATCGTCGAGATCCCGGATTGCCAGCTTCTGCACCCCTCGCTGATCGCGCTTTTGCCGCTGCTTGAGGAAATCACCCTCACCGGCGGCTCGCGCAAGGCAGAACTGTCGCTTGCCGCCACCGCCACCGATACCGGCGTCGATCTGGCCGTGAGCGGCGGAAAACCGCTGGAACAGAGCCTGTTTTCCAGCCTCTCTGCCCTTGCCGAACGGGCCGACCTTGCCCGCCTTGCCTGGGGCGGTGACCTCATTGCCACCCGCCGCCCGCCCGCGCGCCGCTTTGGCAAGGCGCTGGTCGTCCCGCCCCCCGCAGCCTTCCTGCAAGCGACGGTAGAGGGGGAGGCGGGCCTTGTCGCCGCCGTTACCGAGGCCGTGGGCGATGCCGAAACCGTGGCCGATCTTTTCGCCGGCTGCGGTACCTTCGCGCTGCCCCTGGCCGCGACCGCCAGCGTTCACGCGGTCGAAGGCGACGCGGCCATGGTGGACGCGCTCGATGCGGGCTGGCGCGGCGCGACCGGGCTGCACCGTGTCACGACCGAGGCGCGCGACCTCTTCCGACGCCCGCTTCTGCCCGACGAACTGGGCCGCTTCGACGCCGTCGTCATCGACCCGCCCCGCGCCGGGGCGGAGGCGCAGACGACCCAGATCGCGGCCTCGACCCTGTCCGTTGTCGCCGCCGTCTCCTGCAACCCGGTCACCTTCGCCCGCGACGCGCGCATCCTGACAGACGCCGGGTTCCGCATCGACTGGATCCAGGTCGTCGATCAGTTCCGCTGGTCCCCTCACGTCGAAGTGTCCGCCCGCCTGTCGCGGTAGGAACGCCCGCTCTTCCCGCCCCGCCGCGATCCGTGTAAACCTTGGCAAAACCAACGCGAGCGGACAGGACATGTGGGGCAGGCGGACTTTTCTGGCAACGACGGCGCTTGGGCTTCTGGCGGGTTGCGGATCGAAATTCCGCAGCTATAACGGGCCTGAGGTGACGCAGATCCTGGTCTACAAGGGCCAGCGCA
>DAIOXI010000046.1:0-1973 GCA_036758045.1 Albidovulum sp. | reverse complement strand
GCGGCCAGACCGCGATCAGGACCTACAGGATCGGGCTTGGCGGCAATCCGGTCGGCGACAAGAAGATCGAGGGCGACGGCAAGACGCCCGAGGGGCTTTACTACATCGACCGCCGCAACCCCAACAGCGCCTATCACCTGTCGATCGGCATCTCCTACCCCAATGCCGCCGACCGGGCCGAGGCCGAGGCGCTGGGCAAGAAACCCGGCGGCGACATCTTCATCCATGGCAGGGCGAAGAAGAACAAGGGGCGCGGCAAGGACTGGACTGCGGGCTGCATCGCCATCAAGGACGGCGAGATGGAAGAGGTCTATTCCATGGTCCGCGTCGGAACGCCGATCCTGATCCTGCCGTAAGCGGGGCGGCGCTCAGCCGCCCGTGACCATCGTCCACCAGATCTTGCCCGCCGGTTCCTGATACCAGGCAAAGCCGATGTCGCGCGCGGCGGGATCAAGGATCACCGCGCGGGTGTCGGGCGAACCCATCCAGGCCGACAGCGTCTCCAGCTCGGTCTCGTAGGTTTCCGAGATATTCTCGCCCAGCATCCGGCCCTGATAGCCGGTCCGCCGCACCCGCTCCAGCGGCGAGGACCCGTCCGAGCCGAAATGCCAGGGCCGGTTCTGCACCGCCATGTCGCGCGAATGCGTCGCGGCGGCGGCGGTCAGCAGCGGGTTCGGCGTCAGCGGCTGCGCGCCCGAGGCGCGGCGCAGCGCGTTGACCGAATCGACCAGTGAATAGGTGATCCGTCCCTCATCGCCCTTCCTGATCTCGTAAAGCTTCGGCAGCGGCAGGCCGTCGGCGCCCATCGGCACCGGCTGATCGCTCACGCACGCGGCAAGTGCGACAGCGGCAACAAGAATCATTCCGGCCGAACGGATCATGGATCAAGCCCCTCAGGTTATCGCCGGGCCGTCCTTTACAGTTTCGCGGTTCGGTGTTCAAACGCGATCTTGGCCGATGGGCGAAATGTGACAGAGGCGTGAGTTGAGGATTTCGCCCCTTTCGCGTAGCTTGCCACGCATGAATGAGGTCCGCCGGACAGCGGCGGGAAAGATGGTGACCCGAGGATGAGCAACCCTGACAACGTCAAGATGAGCCGCCGCGCGCTGATCGGCACGACGGCGGCCTTTGCCGCCACACTCGCCGCCCCTGCGTTGGCCCAGACCGCCGGCACGACGGAGATGGAAAGCGATCTGAGCTCCAACATGCGGCGCAATATCTCAAGCTTCCGCTCGCTGGACTGGCAGCCCTATTTCTCCAACCTCGACAAGGGCGCGATCCTGGTCGATATCACCTCGCGCGCGCTGCATTACTGGTCCGCCGACGGGCAGACCTACAAGCTTTACCCGACCAGCGTGCCGCTGACCCCGGATCTGACCCGCAAGGGCCGCACCTCGGTCATCCAGAAGGTCGTCAATCCGCCCTGGCGCCCGACGCCGGACATGCGCGTGCGCAACCCGGAGTGGCCGGACATGGTGCCGGGCGGCGACCCGACCAACCCGCTTGGCCCCCGCGCGCTCTATCTGTCCTGGCAGTATTACCGCATCCACGGAACGCACGACACGCGCAAGATCGGGCGGCGGTCGTCGAACGGCTGCATAGGGTTGTACAATGAACACATTCTTGAACTCTTTGGCCTTGCCGAAGTCGGTACGCAGGTGTTGCTAATTTGACGACACGCCAGAAACCCTTGGTTTTCGGCCCTACTCGCCAGTTGCAAATCTCGAACCTTGTGCGTTACTCACGTCTACGAGGTGAAGATGGATGCTCCGGCGATCCTCAATCAAACTGTGCCGGTGCGTAACTGGAGAATTGAAAAATGAAAAAGCTCGCGCTTGCTGCCGCTGTTTCGCTCGCCGCGTCCACCGCTTTCGCCGGTGGCATGGCTGAACCGGTCATGGAGCCGGAAGTAGTGGTTCAGAAGTCGTCCTCCTCGGGCGGCATCGTTGTTCCGCTGCTTCTGCTGCTCGTCG
>DAIOXI010000045.1:16403-16653 GCA_036758045.1 Albidovulum sp. | reverse complement strand
GGCGCCTTCGTGATGGGCCTTGCCTTCGGCTTCGGCTGGACACCCTGCGTCGGCCCGGCGCTGGCGGCGATCCTGATGGTGGCCTCCAGCATGGACTCCATCGGCCGGGGCGCGGCGCTTCTTTTCGTCTACGGGCTTGGCATGACCGCGCCCTTCATCCTGGCCGCCGCCTTCGCCAAGCCGTTCCTGGGCTGGATGAACCGCAACCGGAAATACCTGCGCTACGTCGAAAAGATCATGGGCCTGATGC
>DAIOXI010000045.1:11518-16393 GCA_036758045.1 Albidovulum sp. | reverse complement strand
CATCCTGTTCGCGGTGCTGATCGCGACCGGATCGGTAAATGCCATCGCGGATTTCATGATCCGCCACATGCCCTGGACCACGAAATTCATCTGAACTTCCATGGGAGGAAAGAATGACCCGCTTCTTCGCTGCCGCCGCCATCGCGCTTTTGCTGGCACTGCCCGTCCATGCCGCCGATGTCGCGCCGCTGGGCGATGACGGGCTGCACAAGCCCACCTGGCTGCGCGACACCTTCAAGGACATGCGCGAGGACCTTGCCGAGGCGAATGCAGATGGCAAGCGGCTGCTGATCATCTTCGAACAGCGCGGCTGCATCTACTGCACCAGGATGTATGAAGAGGTCTTTCCCCAGCCCGAAATCGACGCGCTGATCCGCGACAATTACTTCGTGGTGCAGATGAACCTTTTCGGCGATGTGGAGGTCACCGACCTCGACGGAGAAACGCTGCCCGAAAAGGACATGGCTATGAAATGGGGCGTGATGTTCACCCCCACGATGATCTTCCTGCCGGAGAAGGTGTCCGAGGGGCAGACCGTGTCCGAGGCTGCCGTCGCAAAGATGCCGGGCGCCTTTGGCAAGGGGACGACGGCCGCGCTGCTGACCTGGGTGAAGGACCACGAATACGAAAACGGCGAGAACTTCCAGAAATACCTCGCCGCCCGCGTGACCGGCGGGCCGCAGAACTGACGCAGCGGCAAGACACATTCTTATATTCACGCTCGTGAATTTTTTAGTTGCCTGCGACAGGTTGTCTCAGTTACGTTCCGAGTCGGAGGAAAACAGGGAGGTCTTCGATGAAGCGCCAAATCGCCGCGGGACTGCTGATGTCCCTCGCTGCAGGGATGTCTTTCGCCGAAACGGCGCCCGGCGACGTCAGCTATGAGGAAGGCGCCGTGGCGCAGTCCCTGACCGGCCAGCCGGGGGATCCCGCCGAGGGCGCCAAGGTCATGTCGAGCCGCGCGCTCGGTAATTGCGTCGCCTGCCACACCGTTTCGGCCATGCCCGATGTCGCCTTCCAGGGCAATGTCGGACCGTCGCTGGACGGGGCTGGCGACCGCTGGGAAGAGGCGCAGCTTCGCGGCATCGTCTCGAACGCGAAGATGACGTTTGACGGCACGGTCATGCCGTCCTTCTACAAGACGTCCGGATTCATCCGGCCTGGCGACGGCTATACCGGCATGGCGATCGACCCGGCCGCCATCACGCCGATCCTCGGCGCCCAGCAGATCGAGGATGTCGTCGCCTACCTCATGACCCTGAAGGAATGATCCGGCCCGCGGTTTCCGCGCCGGAACGGCAAAGGAGTATTCAATGAAACTGACACGACGCGACACGCTGGCTCTGGGGCTGGGCGGTATCGCCCTGGCGGCCCTTCCCGGCGCCGCGGCGGCGGAAGGCACGGTCGAGGAACTGACCAACGCCTTCACCGGCGGGGCAGAGATCGGCTCGGGCGGCATCACCCTGACCGCGCCCGAGATTGCGGAAAACGGGAATACCGTTCCAATCGCCGTCTCCGCCCCCGGCGCGGCCTCGATCATGCTTCTGGCCTCGGGCAACCCGACACCCGCGGTCTGCACCGTCAACTTCGGCCCCGCGGCCGGGTCGCAAGCGGTCTCCACCCGCATCCGCCTGGCCAAGACACAGGATGTGATCGCGCTGGCCAAGATGGCCGACGGCAGCGTCGCTCAGGCCTCCGCCACGATCAAGGTCACCATCGGCGGCTGCGGCGGCTGAGCTAAGGAACGAACGAAATGGCAGAAAACGTCAAACCCCGCGTCAAAGTCCCCTCCAAGGCCTCCGCCGGTGATGTGGTGACGATCAAGACGCTTATCTCTCACCCGATGGAATCCGGTCAGCGCAAGGATAAAAGCGGCAACGTCATCCCGCGCTCGATCATCAATCGCTTCACCTGCGATTTCAACGGCGCGAACGTCATCGACATGACGCTCGACCCCGCGATCTCGACCAACCCCTACATCGAGTTCGAGGCGAAGGTCGATGCGTCGGGGGAGTTCAAGTTCACCTGGTATGACGACGACGGCTCCGTCTACGAGGACGCCAAGCCGATCGAAGTGGCCTGAGGCCGGCAAAGGGGACGGGGGGCCGCCCGGCCAGACGGGCGCCGCCTCTCAGGGAGGAGAACGCATGAAGAAAAGAACACTCGCCACCACCTGTGCCGCCACCGCCTTGGCCCTTGTCGGGCTCTCGGCCGTGGCGGACCCGGCCGAAGATGAACTGGTCATCAACGGCGACATCACCATCGTCACCCACACGGACAAGGCCCCCGACTATATCGACGGGCTGAGCGAGCAGTATTCCGGCTGGCATTTCCGCGAGGACGACACCCGCAACATGGAGCGGGACGATTTCGACAACCCCGGCATGCTGGGGGTCGAGGCCGCGCGCGAGACCTGGGCCGAAGCGGACGGGACCGAGGGGAAATCCTGCGCCTCCTGCCACAACGAACCCGAAAGCATGGCGGGTGTGCGCCCGGTCATGCCGAAGTTCAACGCCGAGAAGGGGGAGATGTACACGCTCGAGATGTACATCAACCAGTGCCGGACCGAACGCATGGGGGCCGAGGCCTGGGGCTGGGACGACGCCGCGATGGTCAACATGACGGCGCTGATCTCCTCCGTGTCGCGCGGGATGCCGGTGAACGTGGCCATCGACGGCCCCGCCGCCCCCTATTGGGAGCAGGGCAAGGAGATGTACTATACCCGCTACGGCCAGCTTGAGCTGTCTTGCGCGAATTGCCACGAACAGAACTACGGCAACCACATCCGCGCCGACCACCTCAGCCAGGGGCAGACCAACGCCTTCCCGACCTACCGGCTGAAGACGGCTTCGCTGAACTCCATCCACAACCGCTTCAAGGGCTGCATCCGCGACACGCGGGCCGAGACCTTCAAGCCCGGTTCGGCCGAATTCATCGCGCTTGAACTTTACGTCGCCTCGCGCGGCAACGGCCTTTCGGTCGAAGGGCCGTCGGTGCGCAACTGAACCCTGTCCGGGCGGCCACCCGCCCGGATCATTCGTTTGTCGATTTTCACGAAGATACGGGGAAGCGGCCCGACGTGCCTTGGCGCGCCGGTCCCGTTTTGCCCGAGAGAAGGACCGAGAGCATGATTTCGAGGCGGGATTTCCTCCAGGCAACCGTGGCGGCCTCCGCACTTTGGGGCGCGTCGGGCGTGGGCAACTGGTCCCGTCTGGCCGCCCAACAGGTGCTGACGCAGGACAAGCTGCTTGAGTTCGACGATTACGGCAACGTCACCCTGATCCACATCACCGACATTCACGCGCAGCTCAAGCCGGTCTGGTTCCGTGAACCCGAGATCAACCTCGGCGTCGGCGCGGCCAAGGGCCAGCCGCCGCATGTGACCGGTGCGGATTTCCTGAAGATGTTCAATATCGCGAGCGGCACGCCCGAGGCCTACGCCCTGACCCATGAGGATTTCGTGGCGCTCGCACAGACCTATGGCCGCATGGGCGGGCTTGACCGCTGCGCGACCGTCATCAACGCGATCCGCGCGGCGCGGCCCGATGCGCTGCTGCTCGATGGCGGCGACACCTGGCAGGGGTCCCTGACCGCGCTTCGCACCAACGGGCAGGACATGGTCAACGTGATGAACGCCCTGAAGCCCGATGCGATGACCTCGCATTGGGAATTCACGCTGGGCATCGACCGTGTGACCGAGATCGTGGAAACCCTGCCCTTCCCCTTCCTCGGCGCCAATATCTTCGACGCCGAATGGGACGAACCCGCCTACGAGCCCTACAAGATGTTCGAGGTCGGCGGCCAAAAGGTCGCCGTGATCGGCCAGGCCTTCCCCTATCTTCCGATCGCCAACCCGAAATGGATGTTCCCCAACCTCTCCTTCGGCGTGCGTGAGGAACGCATGGCCGAGGTCGTGCAAGAGGTCCGCGATGCGGGCGCCGATCTGGTCGTCGTCCTGTCGCATAACGGCTTCGACGTCGATCGCAAGATGGCCGCGCAGGTCGAGGGGATCGACGTCATCCTGACCGGCCACACCCATGACGCGCTGCCAGAGCCGGTTCTGGTCGGCAAGACGATCCTGATTGCCTCGGGCTCCAACGGCAAGTTCATCAGCCGCGTCGATCTGGACGTCCAGAACGGGCAGATGATGGGATTCCGCCACAAGCTGATCCCGATCTTCTCGGACGTGATTGAACCCGATGCCGAGGTCGCCGCCCTGATCGAGGCCGAACGCGCGCCCTTCAAGGCCGATCTGGAAGAGGTGCTTGGCACCACCGACAGCCTTCTTTACCGCCGCGGCAATTTCAATGGCACCTGGGACGACCTGATCTGCAACGCGCTGATTGACGAACATGAGGCCGACATCGCCCTCAGCCCTGGTTTCCGCTGGGGGCCGTCGCTTCTGCCGGGCGAGAACATCACCCGCGAAGACCTGATGAACGCCACCGCCATGTCCTACCCCGCCGCCTACAAGACCGAAATGACGGGCGAGATGCTGCATACCGTGCTTGAGGATGTCGCCGACAACCTTTTCAACCCCGACCCCTATTACCAGCAGGGCGGCGACATGGTCCGCGTCGGCGGCATGGGCTACCGGATCGACATCACCAAACCGCAGGGCGAGCGCATCACCGAAATGACGATGCTCAAGTCCGGCGAAAAGCTGGACCCGGCCAAAAGCTACACCATCGCCGGATGGGCCAGCGTGAACGAGGGCACCGAGGGCCCGGCGATCTGGGATCTGGTCGAAGGCTGGATCAGGAAGCAGGGCAGCGTGACGGTCGATCCCAACACATCCGTGCAGGTGGTGGGGGCCTGAGATGAAGGACAGCACGAAGAAGGAGGGCCCGATGAACGGAACCGAGAACAAGGGCA
>DAIOXI010000045.1:10485-11508 GCA_036758045.1 Albidovulum sp. | reverse complement strand
CGGCTGGTCGATGCCGGCGCCTACATCAGTGGCGAGCTGGGGCGCAAGCCGAATTCGCGCACTGCCGTAGCCATCCTGAACAAGCGAGCGGGCTGAGCGCGTGGCGGCCGCCCGGGATCGGCGCGCGGTGCTGCGCGGCGGGCTGGCGGCGGGCGCGGGCCTTGCCGTGGCCGGAGCGGCGCGGGCCGAAGGCACGCCCGACCCGCTGATCACCGAGGTGCAGGACTGGGCGTCCTCCTTCGGCGATCCGGTCGACGCGACACCCTACGGCATGCCGATCCACTTTGAATCGCAGGTCGTGCGCCGCAATGTCGAATGGCTGACCGAAAGCCCCGTCTCCTCGATCAACTTCACGCCGATCCACGCGCTTGAAGGCACGATCACCCCGCAGGGCTGCGCCTTCGAACGCCACCATTCCGGCGCGATCGAGCTGTCGAAACCCGACTACCGCCTGATGATCGACGGGCTTGTCGAAACGCCACTGGTCTTCACCTACGAAGACCTCACCCGCTTTCCCCGCGAAACCCGCACCGCCTTCTGCGAATGCGCGGCCAATGGCGGCATGGAATGGGGCGGCGCGCAGCTTGAGGGCTGCCAGTTCACGCAAGGCATGATCCACAACATGGAATATGTCGGCGTGCCGCTACGGCTGCTGCTGGAAGAAGCCGGCGTGAGGCCCGAGGGCAAATGGGTCTATGCCGAGGGCGCCGATGCGTCGTCCAACGGCCGCTCGATGCCCATGGAAAAGGCGATGGACGACGTTCTGGTGGCCTTCTTCGCCAATGGCGAGGCGCTTCGGAAGGAACACGGCTACCCCGTGCGCCTGGTCGTGCCGGGGTTCGAGGGCAACATGTGGGTGAAGTGGCTGCGCCGGATCGGGGTCTACGATCAGGCCGTCGAAAGCCGCGAGGAAACCTCGAAATACACCGACCTGATGCCCGACGGGCGGGCGCGGAAATGGACCTGGGTGATGGACGCGAAATCGGTCATCACCTCGCCCTCGCCGCAGGTGCCGATCCGCCA
>DAIOXI010000045.1:0-10475 GCA_036758045.1 Albidovulum sp. | reverse complement strand
GAAAGCCGTCATCCTCGCGGCAGTTGTCGGCCAGCTCGGCGGCGGCGGCGGCCTCGAGCCGAAGATCCATCTCGCGGCGGGTGGAGGCGGCGAAGATGGCCACCGATTCGACGGGCTTGTAGCGGCGCAGGTCCGGATGGGCGCGCTCGGCAAGGCCGGCGAGCCAGGCAAGCAGGTCGAGGTCGCGCTCGATGGCGCGCTCGATGCCGGGCCTGAGGATCTTCACCGCCACGGCCTCGCCGCCGGTGGTGGTGGCGAAATGGACCTGGGCGATGGACGCGAAATCCGTCATCACCTCGCCCTCGCCGCAGGCGCCGATCTATCACGGGAAGGGACCGCTGGTCATCACCGGCCTCGCCTGGTCCGGTCACGGCAAGGTCACGCGCGTCGATGTCTCGCTTGACGGCGGCAAGAACTGGCAGGAAGCGGAACTGACGGGCGAGGCGCAGTCCAAGGCGCTGACCCGGTTCCGGCTCAATATCGACTGGGACGGCCGGGAAATGCTGCTGCAATCCCGCGCGGTGGACGAAACGGGCTATGTCCAGCCGACGAAAGACGCGCTCCGCGCGATCCGGGGGACGAACAGCGTCTACCACAACAACGGTATCCAGACCTGGTGGGTTCATGAAAACGGAGAGGTCGAGAATGTCGAAGTCGCTTGAATTCCTCCTCGGCTCGGCGCTTGGCCTCTCCGTCCTTGCCGCACCGGCCTTCGCCGAGAAATTCGGCCTCGGCCGCCCCGCGCTGCCCGAGGAAATCGCCGCCTGGGACGTCGCGGTCCTGCCCGACGGCACCGGCCTGCCCGAAGGGTCGGGCGATGTTGCGACGGGTGACGAGGTCTTTGCCGAGAAATGCGCCACCTGCCACGGCGACTTCGCCGAGGGCATCGACAACTGGCCCGTCCTCGCCGGGGGCGCAGGTACGCTGAAGGATCGCCGCCCGGTCAAGACCATCGGTTCCTACTGGCCGCACCTGTCGACCGTCTGGGACTATATCCACCGCTCCATGCCCTTCGGCGCGGCCCAGACCGTGACCCCGGATGAGGCCTACGCGATCACCGCCTTCCTGCTTTATTCCAACGGGATCGTTGGGGATGACTTCGTGCTGTCGAAGGAGAACTTCACCAGCGTCACGATGCCGAATGCTGACGGCTTCTATCCCGACGACCGGGCTGAAAGCGAATATGCGACCTTCTCGGGCGAAGCCTGCATGACCGACTGCGCCGCCGAGGTGCAGGTCACCAAGCGCGCGGTCACCCTGAACGTCACCCCAACCGATCCCGACGGCCGCCCGGCAGGCACCCTGCCCAACCCGGATCCGACCGTGGAGGCGTCAGCGGCAGAGCCTGCGGCGCCGGAAGCGACGGCAGAGGCGGCCACCGCACCCGAAACCGCCGCCGCGGCCGGCCCCGACCCGGCACTGGTCGAGGCGGGCGCGAAGGTCTTCAAGAAATGCGCCGCTTGTCACAAGGTCGGCGAGGGCGCGAAGAACGCGACCGGGCCGATGCTGAACGGCATCCTTGGCCGCGCGGCGGGCACCGTGGAGGGCTTCAAATACTCCAAGGCCATGGCCGATGCCGGCGCAGGCGGGCTTGTCTGGAGCGATGAGAACCTTCACGCTTACCTCTCCGACCCCAAGGGCTTTGTCAAACGCAACAAGATGAGCTTCGCTGGCCTGAAGTCGAAGGACGATATCGACGCGGTCATTGCCTATCTCAAATCCGCCGGAGGCTGACCCCCGGCATCACCAAGGAGAGGAAGATGAAGACAGCTATCCTTCCCGCTCTGGTCGCCTCCCTGATTGTGGCGACCCCGATCACCGCGACGGCTGAGGAAAATGACGTCACGACCTATCCGTTCGACGGAAGCTTCGAGGACGCCACCTTTGCCGTGGAAAACGCCATCGTCTCCGAAGGGCTGGTCGTCGATCATGTCAGCCATGTGGGAGAGATGCTGGCCCGCACCGGGGCCGATGTCGGCAGCGACGTGAAGATATTCGACGGGGCCAACGTCTATCTCTTCTGCTCGGCCAACCTGTCGCGCAAGGTGATGGAGGCCGACCCGATGAACCTGCGCTTCTGCCCCTACAGCGTCTTCGTGATGGACCGCGACGGCACGGTGACGGTCGGCTACCGCAACATGCCCCAAGGCCCCATGCAAGAGGTTCAGGCACTTCTCGACAAGATCGCGAAGACCGCGCTGGAATGACCGTCGCGGTTGCGGCCCGGCCCCGCGCGGCTTAGCTTCGGCCTGTCATCGCAGAGGGGCAGCATGAAACTTTTCGTCGGGCTGGGCAATCCCGGCCGCAAGTATGAGGCGAACCGCCACAATATCGGCTTCATGGCCGTGGACCGCATCGCTGCGGATCACGGCTTTGCACCCTGGCGCACGCGGTTTCAGGGCGAGGTGAGCGAGGGCAGGCTCGGCTCCGAAAAGGTGGTGCTGCTGAAGCCGCATACCTTTATGAACCTCTCCGGTCAGTCGGTGGGAGAGGCGATGCGCTTTTACAAGCTGACACCCGAGGAGATCACCGTCTTTCATGACGAACTTGACCTCGCGCCCGGCAAGCTGCGGGTCAAGACCGGCGGCGGTCATGCGGGGCATAACGGCCTGCGTTCGATCCACCAGCATATCGGCGAGGCCTATCACCGCGTCCGCATCGGCATCGGCCATCCCGGCGACAAGGCCCGCGTCGCCGCCTATGTGCTGTCGGACTTCGCCAAGGCGGATGGTGACTGGATGGAGGATCTGCTGCGCGGGATTTCCGACGGCGCGCCCGCCCTGGCCCAGGGCGAAGCGACACGCTTCATGAACGCGGTCAGCCTGCGCTCAGCGCCGCCGCGCCCCTCTGCCCCGAAGCCTGGGGCCAAACCCGTCCCGGCCACACCCACCGAACCCGAAGATGGGCGCAACCCGCTCCAGAAACTGATCGACCGCTTCCGCTAGCGGTCTTCGAACAAGGTGCAACGATGGGCACACCCTATCCGCCCCGCAACGTCCTTGGCGGCGCGCTTGAACCCTGCTCCGCCGATCCCCTGACCGGCTTTTTCCGCGACGGCCACTGCAACACCTGCGCCGAGGATGCTGGCAGGCACACAGTCTGCGCAGTAATGACGGCCGAATTCCTCGCCTTCTCGAAATATGTGGGCAACGACCTGTCCACGCCCCGGCCAGAGCTGCGCTTCCCCGGCCTCAAGCCCGGCGACCGCTGGTGCCTGTGCGCCGCGCGCTTCCTTCAGGCCCATGACGAAGGCTGCGCGCCCAAGGTGCATCTGCCCGCCACGCATGAACGCGCAGGCCGCATCGTCCCCCTCGACATCCTGAAACGCCACGCGGCGGCGGATTAGCCCGCCGCCTGCATCAGCGCCTCGATTTCGGGATCATCGGCGGTTCCAGCGGCAAGGCCCGGCAGCATGCCTTCGTCCATCAGATCCTCGATGAACAGGCTGAGCAATTGCGACCGCCCGGTCACGCCCGCCTTGCGATAAATGGCATTGGTCTGCGCCTTCACCGTCCCGCCCGCCGTGCCGCGCAAGCTGGCGATCTCCTGCGTGCTAAGGCCCTTGATCGCGAAAAGCGCGACGTCCCGCTCCGCCGAGGTCAGGCCCCAGTCCACGAACCGCGCCTGCATCAACTCCATGAACGCGCCCGAAACCTGGCGAAGCTGCTCCTCCGCGCGCTTCTGGCGCCGCATGCTCCGGCGCAGCACGATGCCGCCCAGAACCGCGCCGAAGACCAGGCCAAGCGCCGCGCCGACCTCAAGAAATTCATGAAGTTCCCAACTGATCGGGCTGTGCTGGATGTCGAGATAGGTCATCAGGGTCTGGCCAACGAAGAAGAAGGCGCAGACAAGCTGGATCAGCAGCAAAAGTGAGATGAGGACGAGATCGCGCATCATCTGGGCGCTTCCGACCGGGACGGTTCGCCTCCGCCGCTCGGTTCGCCACCACGGCTCGGCTCACCACCGCCACTCGGCTCACCACCACCGGGTTCGCCGCCGCCGGGTTCACCTCCACCGGACTCGCCGCCACCGGGCTCACCCCCGCCCGTCCCGCCACCGTCCGAGGAACTGCTACGGCTGGTATCCTTGCCGACGCTACGGGTCTCGGTCCGGGAATAGTCGCGCAGCACCTCACCCGAGGACGGATCGACGACAACCTCGCGCTCGACATTGCCCCGGACGGCGGTAAACCTCACCCGGCCAAGGAAGGTGCGCTTGCGGCTGGTGATGCGGAAACCCTGTCCGGCGATCGCGCGGGCGACCTGCTCTTCAGCCGGGGCTGCAATGGCGTCCTGACCGAGGGCGATAAACCCCGCAGAGGCCAGCATGAAAACGCGTCTGTTCATATCTACTCAACACACACGCCCCCAATCAGCACTTTCGCAACATCAGCGCGGTCAGACAAGAATATCCGCGATTTCGCCCGTGCCGGTTGCCCTGGCATCAACGATCGTCGGAATTCGCGAAGATATTTTCGCGCAACGGCTCAATCCCGTCGGCACCGAAGAAGCGCTCCACCGTGATTCCCGACTCGGTGATCCTCTCAAGCGACAGGCTCCCGGCGGCAGAGAAATCGCGCCGCAGGATCTTGTCGTCGTTGCGCGCCTCGATCGTCAGGGCGAAGCCGTTCCACCTCACGTCGAAGTCAGAGAACCCTTCGGCCGAGATGGCCAGCATCTGCTCATGCACGATGGCCCCCAGCCGCTCCGGCGTCGCGGTGACGGTGATGGCGGGGGCGCCCGTATCGAAAGCCTTGGCAGTATGGAACATGGTCGTGTCCTCGGTTGCTTGTGTCCGGTCGGTTGGACAGGGGGAGTGGTCCCCGTCGCCTAACAAGCTGAAATCCAAACGCTTCCGGGCGCCATAAACCGAAGGAACAGTGCCATAAACCGGGGTTTATGAGGCAACTTACTGGCGACGCTGCGGCACCAATGGGGCCTTCAGCCTGACCTTTGGCCATGATTGTTTACGCATCGGCGGTCCGCAGTCTCGACAACCGGCGTACCCGGCGCATTTCGCGACGGATCAGGGACCGTCCCCGCCAAACAGCGAATCGGGCCGGGCATCGGCCCATTGCAAGGGTCAGGTACGAATTTCGAAGCCCAGATGCTTGGCGACGGCGAAGATATCCTTGTCGCCCCGGCCGCACATGTTCATCACGATGATATGGTCGCGCGGCAATTCCGGCGCGATCTTCATCACATGGGCCAGCGCATGCGATGGCGCCAGCGCCGGGATGATGCCTTCCAGCGCACAGGACAGCTGGAACGCGCCAAGCGCCTCCTTGTCGGTGATCGCGACATACTCGGCCCGCCCCGTCTCATGCAGCCAGGCGTGTTCCGGGCCGATACCGGGATAATCGAGCCCGGCCGAGATCGAGAACCCTTCCAGGATCTGGCCGTCGTCATCCTGCAACAGGTAGGTCCGGTTGCCATGCAGCACACCCGGACGCCCGCCGGTGAGAGACGCGCAATGCTCCATCTTCTCATCCACGCCCTTGCCGCCCGCTTCCACGCCGATGATGCGCACGGAAGGATCGTCGAGGAACGGAAAGAACAGCCCCATGGCGTTCGATCCGCCACCGATGGCGGCAATCACCGTATCCGGCAGGCGGCCCTCGCCCTCCTGCTCGGCCAGTTGCCAGCGCACTTCCTTGCCGATGATCGACTGGAAATCGCGGACCATCGCCGGATAGGGATGCGGCCCCGCCACCGTGCCGATGCAATAGAACGTGTCGCGCACATTGGTGACCCAGTCGCGCAGCGCGTCGTTCATCGCGTCCTTCAGCGTGCCGCGGCCGGAGGTCACCGGCACCACCTCGGCCCCCAGAAGGCGCATGCGGAAGACGTTCGGCGCCTGCCGTTCGACATCATGCGCGCCCATGTAGACGATGCACTTCAACCCGAACTTGGCGCAGACCGTCGCCGTCGCCACGCCATGCTGGCCGGCGCCGGTTTCCGCGATGATCCGCGTCTTGCCCATGCGGCGGGCCAGGATGATCTGGCCCAGCACGTTGTTGATCTTGTGCGCCCCGGTATGGTTCAGCTCGTCGCGCTTCATGTAGATCTTCGCGCCGCCGAGATGCCGCGTCAGGCGCTCGGCGAAGTAAAGCGGCGAGGGCCGGCCGACATAGTGCTTCCAGAGCCAGTCCATCTCGGCCCAGAACGTGTCGTCCGTCTTGGCCTTCTCATATTCCGCCTCAAGGTCGAGGATCAGCGGCATCAGCGTTTCCGACACGAAGCGCCCGCCGAAATCGCCGAACCGGCCGCGTTCGTCGGGTCCGTTCATGAAACTGTTGAACAGGTCGTCGGCCATGATCGCCTCCTCTCAGGACAGATCGCGTTTATAGCCTATGTGCGACGCGGTAAAGCCGAGCCGTTCGTAAAACCGCCCCGCATCGGTCCGGGTCGCGTTCATCGTCAACTGCAACAGTCGGCACCCCGCCGCGCGGGCACGCGCCTCGGCATCGGCGAGCATCGCGGCGCCAAGCCCCTGCCCCCGCCGGTCTGAGGCGACGCGCACCGATTCCACCTGCGCCCGGCGGCTGGCGCGCAATGACAGGCCCGAGATAAAGGTCAGTTGATAGGTGGCGACGATCCGCCCGGCGACCTCGCCCACGATCAACCTATTCGCACCCTCGCCCTGCATCCTGTCGAAGGCCTCCAGATAGGCGTCAAGCTCTGTCCCCTCACGCCGCGCGCCCAGCGCGTCATCGGACAAGAGCGCGACCACCGCCGCGACATCGGCGCGCGTGGCCTCGCGGAAGCGGATCATGCGGCCGCCTGCGCCGCCGCGACGAAGGCGCGGATCAGCCCCGCATCCTTCACGCCAGGCGCAAGCTCAACCCCCGAGGAGACATCGACCTGCTGCGCGCCCGTCAGGCGGATCGCCTCGGCAACGTTCTCCGGCGTCAGCCCGCCCGCCAGCATCCACGGGCAGGGCCAATATTTCCGCGCGATCAGCGTCCAGTCGAAGGCAAACCCGTTGCCGCCGGGAACGGCCGCGCCCTTCGGCGCCTTGGCATCGACCAGGATCTGATCGGCAACCTTGCCGTAAAGGGCGATCTTTTCCACATCCTCCGGCCCGGCAATCCCGACCGCCTTCATCACCGGCAGTCCATAGCGCGCCCGGATCCCGGCCACCCTTTCGGGGCTTTCCCGGCCATGAAGCTGAAGCATGTCGAGCGGCACGGCCGCGACGATGCTGTCCAGCGCCGTATCCGTGGCATCGACGACCAGCGCCACCTTTGCCACCCCCGGCGGCACCGTGGCGGCAAGTCGCGCAGCCACCTCCACCGTCACGTTGCGTGGCGATTTCGCGAAGAACACAAAGCCGACATAGCGCGCCCCGGCCTCGACCGCCGCGGCGACATGCGCCTCTTCCCGCAATCCACAGATCTTGACCCGGACGTCCATCGCGCCGGTTTAGCGCGTGACGCCGTCACCCTCAAGCAGGGCCAGAACCTCATCGTTCGGCTTGCGGCTTTCGGTGCGCAGCTTGCTGACCTCGCGCCGCAACTGCCCCGCCTCGCGCTTGTGATCGGCCAGCGCCGCGCGATGCTTGGCCTCGCGGAACCATTCCCATATCAGCCCGATGCCAAGACCGGCGAGGATACCCGCGAAGATCACGACGAAAAGCGGCAGCTCGATCTGGTAGTCGAGGCCAAGAACGGCGGCCATGTCCTTGGGCAGCGCATGCAGCGTCACCGGCGCAAGGTTCGCCGAGGCGACGGCCAGAAGCACGATACCGAGAAGGGCAAGGAACAGGATACGAAGAAAGCGCAGCATGGAGGAGGATTAGCCCCCGTTCAGCCGGTCGCGCAAGAGCTTTCCGGTCTTGAAGAACGGAACATGCTTCTCCTCGACCGGCACGGATTCCCCGGTGCGCGGGTTACGCCCGGTGCGCGCGTCGCGCTTTTTCACCGAGAAGGCGCCGAAGCCGCGAAGCTCGACCCGATCGCCCCGCGCCATCGCCTCGATGATCTCATCAAAGATGGTATTCACGATCCGCTCGACGTCACGCTGGAAGAGGTGCGGATTCTCTTCCGAAATCTTCTGGATCAGTTCAGACCTGATCATGGACTAACCCCCCTTGCAGACCGATTTTCCGGGCCGTTCTCTGTTCTTCGAACCGGACTATAGGCGCAAACATCCGATCACGAAACAGGAAAGCCATTGGAATAACGGCATTTTCCCGCTGCGACACAGAAAATGACGAGCGATTTCGGGCCGATCGCCCCTGCCGCACCGCAGCAATCGGTGGCGGGCCGGTGCAGGGGGCCGTCGAACCTACCCCCCCGATTCGCAATGAAAAACGGCCCCGCCGGTCAGGCGGGGCCGTTCCTGCTTCGGGAACGAAGCCGATTACTTGTCGGAGGACCCTTTCAGGGCCGCGCCAAGGATGTCGCCAAGCGAGGCGCCGGAGTCGGACGAACCGTACTGTTCCACGGCTTCCTTTTCTTCGGCGATCTCGCGCGCCTTGATCGACAGGCCCAGACGGCGGGTCTTGCTGTCGACATTGGTCACGCGCACATCGACGTGGTCACCGACCTGGAAACGCTCGGGGCGCTGGTCGGCACGGTCACGCGACAGGTCCGAACGACGGATGAAGGATTTCATGCCGTTGTACTCGACCTCGATCCCGCCATCTTCGATCGCCGTGACGGTGACCGTGATGACCGAACCGCGCTTCACGCCATCGACCGCGTCCGAGAACGTATCGTCGCCGAGCGCCTTGATCGAAAGGGAGATACGCTCCTTCTCGACATCAACCTCGGTGACGGCGGCCTGAACCACGTCGCCCTTGCGGTAGTTCTGGATCGCATCCTCGCCGCGCTGGTCCCAGCTGAGATCGGAGAGGTGGACCATCCCGTCGATGTCGTTGTCGAGGCCGACGAACAGACCGAATTCGGTGATGTTCTTGACCTCGCCCTCGATCTGCGAACCGACCGGGTGGGTTTCCGCGAAGACTTCCCAGGGGTTGCGCATCGTCTGCTTGAGGCCAAGCGACACGCGACGCTTCGCGGTGTCGATCTCAAGCACCATGACGTCCACTTCCTGCGAAGTGGAGACGATCTTGCCCGGGTGGACGTTCTTCTTGGTCCAGGACATTTCCGAGACGTGGACCAGACCCTCGACACCCGCTTCCAGCTCGACGAACGCGCCGTAGTCGGTGATGTTGGTCACGCGGCCCTTGTGGACCGAACCCAGCGGGAATTTCTCCTCGACCGAATCCCACGGATCGGACTGAAGCTGCTTCATGCCAAGCGAGATGCGGTGGGTTTCCTTGTTGATCTTGATCACCTGGACCTTCACGGTCTCGCCGATGTTCAGGATCTCGTTCGGGTGGTTCACGCGGCGCCACGCCATGTCGGTGACGTGCAGCAGGCCGTCGACACCGCCAAGGTCAACGAACGCACCGTATTCGGTGATGTTCTTGACCACGCCATCCACGACCTGACCTTCGGACAGGTTGCTGATGACCTCGGCGCGCTGTTCGGCGCGGCTTTCTTCCAGGATCGCGCGGCGGGACACGACGATGTTGCCCCGGCGACGGTCCATCTTGAGGATCTGGAACGGCTGCTTCATGCCCATGAGGGGGCCTGCATCGCGCACCGGACGGACATCGACCTGGCTGCCGGGCAGGAACGCAACCGCGCCGCCCAGATCCACGGTGAAGCCACCCTTGACGCGGCCGAAGATGGCGCCATCGACGCGCTCTTCCTTGGCATAGGCCTGTTCGAGACGATCCCAGGCCTCTTCCCGGCGGGCTTTCTCGCGCGACAGGACGGCCTCACCCCGGACATTCTCCACGCGGTCGAGATAGACCTCGACCTCGTCGCCGATGCTCAGATCGGGCTGTTCGCCGGGATTTGCGAATTCCTTCAGATCGACACGACCTTCCATCTTGTAGCCGACGTCGATGATGGCCTTGCCCGCCTCGATGGCGATGACCTTGCCCTTGACGACCGAGCCCTCTTCGGGCGTGTCGATTTCGAAGCTTTCTTTGAGGAGGGCTTCGAATTCCTCCATCGTCGCTTTAGCGCACATGCGTTTTCAGTTTCCTTTTCACGATGTTTCTGGCCATGCGGTTGGCTCCGCCGGTCTTTGGTTTCGCGTCCTTCGGGCAGGCCCCGGACAAGAACAAAGGGCCGCAGCTTACGCCCGACCCTGCTCGATCCGTTTTTCTATGGCCTCAATCGCCTTATGGACGGCTGCGTCTATAGACAGTTCCGTCGTATCAAGCAAGACCGCATCCTCGGCTGGCCGTAACGGCGCCGTCGCCCGCTCGGCATCCCTCTTGTCCCGTTCGATCACCTCGGCCAGCACCTGCCCCTCATCCCCGCCGACCTCAAGCCAGCGGCGATGGGCGCGGACCTCGGCGCTGGCGGTGACGTAAAGCTTCACCTCGGCCTCGGGACAGCTCACCGTGCCGCTGTCGCGTCCGTCGAGCACCGCGCCCCCCCCCTGGAATGC
>DAIOXI010000044.1:15204-16803 GCA_036758045.1 Albidovulum sp. | reverse complement strand
CGGTGGCCGCTTCGTCTTTGACAGCCGCAACCCGGCGCGGCGGGAGTGGGAGAGCTGGCGGCCCGACCTGTCGCGGCGCAGCTTCGACGACCCGGCGCTTGGCCTGGTGACGGCATGGGACGACGTGTACTGGGACGAGAAGAGCTGGGTTCTGGCCTACCGGACCAGCTATCGCGTGGCCGCCACGGGGCAAGAGCTCACCGCCGGGGCGCGGATCGCGTTTCCTGCGCGCGACCGTCTGGCCGCGCAGATCGCCTCAGCCGGGCTTGCGGTCGAGACATGGCTGGGCGACTGGACCGGGGCGGCGCTGGCGCAGGGCAGCCCGGAGTTCATCCCGATCTGCCGCCTTGCCTGACGCTCAGCCCAGAAGTGCCGCGATCAGCGGGCTGGTCGCGTCCTCAAGCCCCTCGATCACGTCGAAATGGTGCCGCCCGCCCTCAACCGTCACCGGGCAGGCCCAGGCATTGCCGAGGCGCCGGGCCTGATCGAGAAAGGCAGGCCGTTCCGCGCCGCCGACCCAGACATGGGCCGCAACGCCCCGCCGCCGGGGCAGGAGGACGGGGCTTTCAGTCAGGGCCGTGGCGGCGTCGATCCGCAGCGTCGCGTTCATCGACGTCTCCCTCAGCGGGCGCAGGTCGGAGAGGGGGGAGATCGGGACGACGCGGGCGATCCGTGCGGCGATGGTCGGGTCAAGCGCCACATCGGCTGAGGCCATGCGCGCCGCAAGATGCCCGCCCGCCGAATGCCCGGCAAGGACGACAGGCCCGTCGACCTCTGCCGCGGCGGCGCTGAGGGCGGCGGCGATCTGCCGCGTCATGGCGGGGATCGCCGCATCCGGTGCGAGCGTATAGGCCGGCATCGCCACCGCCCAGCCCCGCGCCAGCGCCCCGCGCGCGAGGTGGGAAAAGTCGCGCGGACCGAAGGCCATCCAGTAGCCGCCATGGATGAAGACCATCAGCCCCCCGGCCTCCCCCTCCGGCAGGAAGAGGTCGAACCATTCCGCCCCGGCCCCGCCATAGCGCAGCCCCAGCCGGGCGCGACCGCCAATGCCGTCCCGGAACGCCGCCGCCTTCGCGGCCCAGCGTCCGGCATAACCTTCTCCGCCGGGAATATGTTTTGCATTGGCGAAGGCCTCATCATATCTCATGGCCAGCTTCCCTTTGCCGCCGGGCTGGACTCTGAGGCCTTGGCCGGGCATTTGATCAAATCAGGACACAGGAGGGTTCCCATGCTTGATTCCGTAACCGATCTTCGGTCGCTTCTCAAAGACCCGTCGCTTCTGGTCACCAAGGCCTATGTCGCCGGGCAATGGATCGACGCGGATGACGGCGCGACCTTTGCCGTGACCAACCCGGCGCGTGGCGACGTGATCTGCAAGCTGCCCGACCTTGGCCGGGACGAAACCAGCCGCGCCATCGCGGCGGCGGATGCGGCGCGCCACGAATGGGCCGCGCGGACCGGCAAGGAACGCGCCGCCCTGCTGCGCAAGTGGTTCGCCCTGATGGTCGCCAAAGCCGACGAACTGGGCGCCATACTGACCGCCGAGATGGGCAAGCCCCTGCCCGA
Source organism: Albidovulum sp. (assembly GCA_036758045.1). GTDB lineage: Bacteria > Pseudomonadota > Alphaproteobacteria > Rhodobacterales > Rhodobacteraceae > Albidovulum. Next base: position 15,237 of record DAIOXI010000044.1, on the reverse strand, counting down.
GGCCAAGGGCGAGGTCCTTTATGGCGCCTCCTT
>DAIOXI010000044.1:4598-15178 GCA_036758045.1 Albidovulum sp. | reverse complement strand
CGTGGTGGCGGCGATCACGCCGTGGAACTTCCCCAACGCGATGATCGCGCGCAAGGTCGCCCCGGCGCTCGCCGTCGGCTGCGGTTTCGTCGCGCGGCCCGCTGCCGAAACGCCGCTTTCGGCGCTGGCCATGGCGCTTCTGGCCGAACGCGCAGGGGTTCCGGCGGGGCTCTTCTCGGTCGTGACCTCGACCAAGTCCTCGGCCATCGGCAAGGAGTTCTGCGAGAACCCGATCGTGCGGAAGCTCACCTTCACCGGGTCCACCGAAGTCGGGCGCATCCTGCTGCGCCAGGCGGCGGACCAGGTGATGAAATGCTCGATGGAGCTCGGCGGCAATGCGCCCTTCATCGTCTTCGACGACGCCGATCTGGATGCCGCGGTTGAAGGCGCCATGATCTCCAAGTTTCGCAACAACGGCCAGACCTGTGTCTGCGCCAACCGGATCTACGTTCAGGCGGGGGTCTATGACGCCTTCGCCGAAAAGCTGGCCGAGGCGGTCAAGAAGCTGAACGTCGGCGATGGGCTGAACGAGGGCGTGACCACCGGCCCGCTCATCAACGAGGCGGCTGTCGAGAAGGTCGAGGAACATATCGCCGACGCGCTGTCGGGCGGTGGCAAGATCGTGACCGGCGGCAAGCGTCACGCCCTTGGCGGCACCTTCTTTGAACCCACCGTCGTCACCGGCATCACGCCCGAGATGAAGGTCTCGACCGAGGAAACCTTCGGCCCGCTCGCGCCGCTCTTCAAGTTCGAGACGGAAGACGAGGTGATCCGGCTCGCGAACAACACGATCTTCGGCCTCGCGTCCTATTTCTATGCCCGCGACATCGGCCGCATCACCCGTGTGCAGGAGGCGCTGGAATACGGCATGGTGGGGGTCAACACCGGCCTGATCTCGACCGAGGTCGCGCCCTTCGGCGGCGTCAAGCAGTCCGGCCTCGGGCGCGAGGGCAGCCATCACGGCGTCGAGGATTACCTTGAGATGAAATACATCTGCCTGTCGGTCTGACCGACCGACTTGCACATATCGAACGTGAAAGGGGGCCGCGTGGCCCCCTTTTCTCTGCCGCCGAGGGGCGCGTTATCGGATAGCCACCGGGCGATTTTGCCTATCATCCGCCCCATCGCCATCTTTGCCCCATCACGTCACCGCTGCCTGGGGAAAGACAGATGCTGAACAAACTTCGCAACACCGCCACGGCCACCGCCGCCGCCCTTTCGCTTGCCATCGCGCTGCCCGCACCGGCCCATGCCTGGGGGGAGCGAGAGCAGAACGCGCTTGTCGCGCTTCTTGCCGCCGGGGCCATCGGCACGCTGATCGTGCAGAACAACAAGCGCCAGCGCGCCGTGCCGGTGACACGTTCCACCGTGCCGACCTATACCGGCCCCAATTACGGCACGTCGAGCTACGGCACCCCGCGTTACCAGCCGCCCGCGGCCCAACCGATCCCGCAGGGCGTTTCGACGACCCCGGCGGGCCGCGCCTTCAACACCTATTCGCTGAACGAACGGCGCAACATCCAGTCCCGCCTGGCCCGCGCGGGCTACTACAGCGGCGCCATCGACGGCGCCTTCGGCCCGATGACCTATAACGCGGTCATGGCGATCTCGCGCGATTCAACCGGGGCGGACAAGCTCTCGACCCTTGGCGGCGCGTTCGACTTTTACGACGCCATCCTGCGGGCCTGAGGTGGAAGGGCGGGCCGCCGGGTTCGCAACGCCCGGCGCCCGGCTACCTGCTGCTGCGAGGAACAGGGCCATGCGTGAAGAAAGATTGTACCGCGCCCGGATTTGGCTAAATGTTCAGATCGGTGGCGCCCGACCTGAACAAGAGATGCCGGCTTGCTGAAGACCTTTCTGGAATTTGACCCATCCCTGATCGTGGATGCCGTCGAGGACGAGATCGCCGTGATCGACGCCGAGGGGCGGATCGTCGCGGTCAACGCCGCATGGTGCGCCTTTGCGGAGTCGGGCGGCGCCGGCGACATGAACGGCTTTCTGGGCGTCAACTACCTCGACGTCTGTCGCGCCCCCGGCGCGAACGCAGACAAGGTCGTCACCGCGATCCGCGAGGCGATCGAGATCGCCCGGGGCAGCACGCTGGAATACCCCTGCCACGCAAACGGCGCGGAGCGCTGGTTCGAACTTCAGATCGACCCGCTTCCCCGGTCGAAACAGACCCTCATCATGCTGCGCCACCGCGACATCACCCCGCGCCGCGCCATGGCCACACTTGCCAGCGCCGCCAAGATCGATTCGGAACTTCTGGGCGCTCTGGTCCAGACCTCCACCGACGCGATCATCAGCTATGACCTCGACGGCCGGGTCAGGACGTGGAACGCCGCCGCCGAGGCGCTTTACGGCTATTCTGCGGAGCAGATCATCGGCCAGTCGATGGAACGGCTCTACCCCGACGGGTACACCAAGCGCATCGGCGACTACCGCGACGAGATCATCGCAGGCAAGCTGACCAGCTTCGAGGCGACCCGCATGACCAGCACCGGCAAGCCGCGCCTTGTCTGGATCACCGCCGCGCCGATCCGCGACAGCGAGGGCCGGGTCATCGCGGTGTCGAACATCCACCGCGACATCACCGAGATCCGCAAACATCAGGATTCGCGCCGGATCGTCGCGCAGGAGGTCATCCACCGCGCCAAGAACATGTTGACCGTGATCAGCGCGATCCATCGCCGGACCGCCGCTTCGGCCGGGTCTATGGAAGAGTTCAACGAGAAGTTCGGCGAACGCATCGCCTCGCTTTCCCGCTCGGCGGATTTCCTGACATCGGATGACTGGTCGACCGTCTCCCTCGATGCGCTTATCCGCTCGCAGCTTGCGCTTTTCGCACATGACGACACCCGCATGACGGTGGACGGCCCGGCGGTGGAATTGCGCCCGCAGGCGGTCAAGACCATCGGCATGGCGCTGCATGAGCTTGGCACCAACGCCACCAAATACGGCGCGCTTGGTGACAATGGCGGCGAGGTGGCGATCCGCTGGTTCCTGACCCCGGCCGAGGACGGGGAGGAGCCCGCACTTTTCATCGAATGGGTGGAAACCGGGCCAAGCTTCGACACCCCGCCCCGCCATCGCGGCTTTGGCAACACTGTGCTGACACGCCTTGCCGTTTCGCTTCTCGATGCCGAGGTGACCTATGATTTCACCCCGGCCGGTGTGCTTTGGTCGATCTCGATCCCCGCGCCGCATTTCACCGTGGCGGAAAAATCGTAACGCCCCGCCAAGGATTGACGGGCGGCGCGCGTCCAATCAGTCGTGATGCGCATGGAAACCGCAGATGAGGATCTGGCCCAGGCCGCGCGGGACGGTGACAGACCGGCCTTCGCCGCGCTTGTCGCGCGTCATTACGACCGTATCCACGCGCTGTCCTTCCGCCTGACCGGCCAGCGGAGCGAGGCCGAGGACCTGACCCAGGACATCTGCCTTGCCCTGCCCGCGAAGCTTGGCAGCTATCGGGCCGAGGCGCGCTTTACCACCTGGCTTTACCGCGTCACCGTCAACGCCGCCCATGACCGCCGGCGCCGCGCCGCCAGCCATGCCCGCGCCTCCGATGGCTGGGGCGACTGGGAGGTGAACCGGCGTGCGGCGATGGCCGAGGAAACGCTGGCACAGGACTGGCTGACCCGAACCATGCGCCAGTTGCCGCCGGAACTGAGGGATACGGTCGCGCTGACGCTGGGCGAAGACCTGAGCCAGAAGGACGCCGCCGAGGTTCTCGGCGTCTCCGAGGGCACGATCGCCTGGCGGATGAGCGAGGTGAAAAAGCGCCTGCGGATCATCGCGCGGGCGGAGGACATGCTATGACCGACGATCTCGAAAAACTGCGCCAGGCGCTGCAACCGGCCCCCGCGCCGGAGCGCGACGCCAAGGCCCGTGCGCTGCGGCTGGCGCTGGAAAATTTCGACCGCCACCAAGCTTCCGCGCCGAACAAACGTCCTATCAACGACCGCCCCGAACCGGCGGGCCGCTTGAGAGGAGTACGCCTGATGCTTTCGAAACTGACCACCCGCGCGGGCCTTGCCGCGACCGCCTCCGTCGCCGCCATCGGCATCGCCCTTGTGATCTATCCCGACCTGCGCAGCCGCCCGGCGCCCGTGGCGGTGCCGCCTGCCACGCTTTCGGCCGAAACCGCCGCGCCGGTCGCGGAAACGGCGACGGTCAAGGCCGAAATGGCCGATCGGGCCGCCCTCGCCCCTCAGCCAGCGCAGGAGATGGAACTGGCCGAACCACCCGCCCAAAGCCTTGCCCAGAACACCCCACCGCTGGCCAAGCAACGTCTGCGCGTCGAAGGCGCGGCCCCGATGGCCGCCCCCGCCGCCGCCGCCCCGGCGATGGACGCGCTCGCCCAGACCGAAAGCTTTTACCCCGGTGACGCGGCGCTTCCCGCGCGCGATACCGAAGCCTATGCCAACGCCACCGCGAATCCGCTGAAGATCGCGGCGGAGTACCCCGTTTCGACCTTCTCCATCGACACCGATACCGCGTCCTGGGCCGTCATCCGATCCTCCCTCACCCATGGCGCGCTGCCCCCCGAAGGCGCCATGCGGGTGGAGGAGATGGTGAACTATTTCCCCTATGACTACCCCGCGCCGCAGGCAGGCGACGGCCCCTTCCGCGCCTCGGTCAGCCTGTTCCCGACCCCCTGGAACGCGGACACCCGGCTTCTCAGGATCGGCCTTCAGGGCGCGATGCCCGCCGTGCAGGACCGCCCGCCCCTGAACCTCGTCTTCCTGATCGACACGTCAGGGTCGATGGACGACCCGCAGAAACTGCCGCTCTTGAAGCAGTCCTTCCGCCTCATGCTGGGCCAGCTTGCCCCCGAGGATCGCGTCGCCATCGTCACCTATGCGGGCGCCGCCGGGCTGGTCCTCGAGCCCACCGCCGCCTCCGACACGACAAAGATCCTTGCCGCGCTCGACCGGATGGATGCGGGCGGGTCCACGGCGGGGCAGGCGGGCCTTGAACAGGCTTATGCGGTCGCCGAAGACATGGCCGCTGACGGCCGCACCGGGCGTATCCTTCTGGCCACCGACGGCGATTTCAACGTCGGCCTCTCCGACCCCGAGGCGCTGAAAACCTACATCGCCAAGAAGCGCGACAGCGGCATCTACCTTTCCGTCCTCGGCTTCGGGCGCGGCAATCTGGACGATGCGACGATGCAGGCGCTGGCGCAGAACGGCAACGGCACCGCCGCCTATATCGACACGCTGTCCGAGGCGCAAAAGACGCTTTCCGACCAGCTTGCGGGCGCCCTCTTCCCCATCGCCGACGACGTGAAGATCCAGGTGGAGTTCAACCCCGCCACCGTCGCCGAATACCGCCTGATCGGGTATGAGACGCGGGCGCTGGCGCGCGAGGATTTCAACAACGACAAGGTCGACGCGGGTGAGATTGGCGCGGGCCATCAGGTGACGGCGCTTTATGAGGTCACGCCCGTCGGCTCCCCCGCGCAACGCAGCGACGCGCTGCGCTACAGGGCCAGCCCCGAAGGCACCGGCAGCGATGAGCTTGCCTTCCTGAAACTGCGCTACAAAGCACCCGGCGCCGCGACCTCGACCCTGATCGAAACGCCGATCCCGGCCACGCCCACCGCCCCCGACACCGACGCCCGCTTCGCGGCCGCCATCGCCGGGATGGGGCAATTGCTGGGCGATCCGAAATACCTCGGCGACTGGGGTTGGGATCAGGCCATCGCGCTCGCCAATGACGCGCGCGGCGACGATCCCTTCGGTTATCGGGCCGAGGCGGTGCGCCTGATGCGGCTGGCCCAAAGCCTTGCGCGCTAGATGCTTCTTCGTTGTCCCCAATGCTCCCGCCGGAGGCGCCCGAGGGATCCGGCCGTGCCGGACCCCGAGTGATCTCTTGCGCCCGCAAGGGCGCCCCACAAGAAAAGGGCGCGCCACGCGGGCGCGCCCCTGGGTCAGCCGGAAGCGGGGATCAGGCTTCGACCGTCTCGACCAGCTTCGCCTCGACCGTCTTACCCTTGGCGATCTCGATCCGGCGCGGTTTCAGCGCTTCGGGGACCTCGCGGACAAGGTCGATATGCAGCATCCCGTCGGCAGTCGCGGCGCCGGTGACCTTCACATGATCGGCCAGCGCAAAGCGGCGCTCGAACGCGCGGGTCGCGATGCCGCGATGCAGATAGGTCTTCGCCTCGGCCTCTTCGGCCTTGCGGGCCGACACGACCAACCCGCCATCCTTGACCTCGACATTGAGCTCGTCAGGCGAGAACCCGGCGACGGCGACCGAGATGCGATAGGCATTCTCGTCGATCTTCTCGATGTTGTAGGGCGGATAGGTGGGCTGCGGCACGTCCGAGGACAGCACCCGGTCCATCAGGTCGGCAATACGGTCAAAGCCGACGGTGGCGCGGTACAGCGGGGAAAAGTCATAGGTTCGCATGGATCATCCTCCAGTGAGCGATGTTCAGGGTCGCCCTCCCCGACAGGGGCAGGGCTGTTGATGGTCCGGGACCCGTCATGGCGCCCCGGTCCGATTGAGATGTGAACCCGCTGCATCACTGTCAAGAGGCGCGGCGTCCCCTCAGGGCTTGACGAACTTCGCCCCGCCCGCGCCGCGCGCGCCGAATTGCGGTGCCGGGCGGATGCCAGCGCGCGCCTGTGCCTGATCGGCGGGGGCCTCCTGGCTTACCGACGCGCCCTCGCCCCGCCGCAGTGCGGCCTTCATGTCGGCGACGAGGCCGGGCAGTTCCATCCCGACGGCGAATGTCTTGCCCTGCCCGCTGACCCCGGCGGAGACCAGCGACACGATGGCAGCCCGGTTGCCCATGCGGTGAAAGACCGGCGCGCCCGAGGACCCGAAGGTCACGTCGCAGTCGAAGGCGACAAGGCCCTGCGCCCGGCCCAGAACGCTGCACTTGTCGTCCCAGGACAGCGCCTCGGACCGGCCGCGCCCGTAGGAGACGACGGAAAGGTCGCGCGCGTCGGCGTTCAGCGTATCAACCTGGAACGGCGCGGCGACCGAAAGCGAAACCGGCGCGGCAAGCTGCATCAGGCCCGCGTCGTAACGGATCTGCTCCATCCTGTCGGGCGCTTCGGGATCGTAGCGCGGATGGACGACCATGCGCGCGACGCCGGATTGCGCCAGCGCCTGCCCGTCGCTCAGGCCCGCGCGGAACGTCATTTTCGAGGGCTGGACATAGTGGTCGCTTCCGCCAAAGAGGCAATGCGCCGCGGTCAGCACCAGATCGGGCGCGATGAGCGCGCCGGTGCAGAACCCCTTCTCCTCCATCTCGACGCGCCCGACCGCTTCCCAGCCCAGCACATCCTGCCGAAGCGTCAGCCGTTTCAGCGGCGCATCGGCAAGGACCGCCTGCGACATGGCTCCAAGGGCGGCAAGCGCCCCGGCCCAAACTGCCCCGCGCCTCATGGCCTGAGAAACTTCGCCGCGCTCTTGGCGGTCGACCCGAAGACCTTCGTCCCACCGCCGGGCGACACCTTGACGAAACCGGATTGGCCCGCCTGAAAGGCCGCCCGCAATTCCTCAAGCGGGCGCTCCATCTCTGACCCCAGCGCGACCTTCTTGCCGCCCATTTCAGCCTTGGCCGACACGACGGAGACGATCTTCGGCTCCCCCCCGATCATCTCGAAGACCGGCGCGCCGGAAGAGCCGAAATCGACGTCGCAGGACAGGATCGTCATGCCCGGTTCATTGCCAAGCACATGGCAAAGGTCCTGGATCGACGGCGCCTCCGCCCGGTCGAGCGCGTAGGACACGATGCCGACCGAATCGCCCGTGACGGTGTCCGGCCCGGTCTTGAACGGGCGGATGGAGGGCAGGCGGATCGGGTGGTCAAGCTCAAGGAACGCGATGTCGTAGGGGACCCGGTCGATCCGGTCGCGGCCCTCGAACACATAGTTCGGATGCGCCACGGCGCGGCGCACGCCGCGATAGGCGGCCGCCCGTCCGTTGCGCCAACCGGCGAGGAATTCGAACTCTTCGGCCGGGATCTGCGCGCGGGTATCCTGATCGAAGATGCAATGCGCCGCCGTCAGCACGATATCGGGCGCGATCAATGTCCCGGTACAAAAGCCGCGATTGCCGACGTCGATCCGGCCCACCGCTTCCCAGCCCCGCGTGGCATCCGCCGTCGCGAGCGTGCGCAGCGGCGCTTCTTCCGCCGCCGACATCAGCGGCCAGAGAACCGCAAGACCGAATAGAATGAGCGTCCGCATGACCCGTCCCGAAACCTGCCCCCCCGTCCTAGCGCAGGCTTGGGGCGAGATTAAGGCCTTTCCGGTCCGGCGCCGCCGGTCAGCGCCCGTGGCTTCGGCCCGCCCGTCGCCCAGTCGATCAGTTCGACGGTATGGACCACCGGGATCGCGGTGCCCGACCCGATCTGCATCATGCAGCCGATATTGCCGGCCGCGATCGCCTGCGGCTGCCGGGCTTCCAGCGTCGCGACCTTGCGCCGCTTCAACTCGCCCGAAATCTCCGGCTGAAGCAGGTTGTAGGTTCCCGCCGATCCACAGCAGAGATGCGGGTCCGCCGGTTCCACCACCTCAAACCCCGCCGCCTTCAGAAGTGTCTTCGGCGCCGCCGTCACCTTCTGCCCGTGTTGCAGCGAACAGGCCGCGTGATAGGCGACGCGCAGCGGTTCCGGCGCGCGCGCCTCGGGCTTCAGCCGGGCGAGCAGTTCGGTCACGTCGCAGGCCAGCGCCGCGATCTGGCCGGCGTCCCCGGCAAGGTCGGTGGTGCGGAACATATGGCCGTAATCCTTCACCGTCGTCCCGCATCCGCTGGTATTGATGACGATCGCATCAAGGCCGCCCGCCCGCTTCTCCGCCATCCAGGCACGGATATTGGCCGCAGCGGAGGCATGGCTTTCCCCCTCGCGCCCCATGTGATGCGTCAGCGCCCCGCAACAGCCCGCGCCCCGCGCCACCACGACCTCGCAGCCCAGACGGCACAAAAGCCGGATCGTGGCGTCGTTGATGTCGGTGTTCAGCGCCTTTTGCGCGCAGCCGGTCATCAGCGCGACCCGCATCCGCCGTTCGCCGGCGGCAGGAAAAACCTGCGGATCGTCATTGCGGCTGACCGGCGGCACCTGTTTGGGCGCCATCGCCACCATCGCCCGCAGCCGCGCGTCCGGCAAGAGCCGCGCGAAAGGCCGCGCCATCTTCGCCCCCAGAAGCGCCAGCCGGAATCGTGTGGGATAGGGGATCACCCGTGCCAGAACCCAGCGCAAGGCCCGGTCGCGCCAAGGCCTGCGATAGGTCTTCTCGATATGCGCGCGGGCATGGTCGACAAGGTGCATGTAGTGCACGCCCGAGGGGCAGGTCGTCATGCAGGACAGGCAGGACAGGCAGCGGTCGATGTGGCGGACCGTTTTCTCATCCGCCGGCCGGTCGTTTTCCAGCATGTCCTTGATAAGGTAGATCCGCCCCCGCGGGCTGTCGAGTTCATCGCCCAGCACCTGATAGGTCGGACAGGTCGCGGTGCAAAATCCGCAATGGACGCAGGCGCGCAGGATCTCGTTCGCGCGGGCGATACCGGGGTCGCGAAGCTGCGTTTCGGTGAAATTCGTCTGCATCAGCCCATCAGCCCCGGATTGAGAATGCCCCGCGGATCGAACCGCGCGCGCAGGCCGGCCGACAGGGCCGCGACGGGCGCAGGCTCCGGCGGGAACGGCGCGACGTGCGCGCGCGTGTCGGCCGAGGCCCGCATCAGGGTCGCGTGACCGCCACGGGCGCCGGTCTCGGCCCGGATGACGGCCGCACCCGCATCGCCCGTATCCGGCACGCGGACCCAGATCAGCCCGCCGCCCCCGTCCCAGACCGCCCCAGCGCGGCAAGAAACCCCGCCGCATCGGACGGCCGCAGCGAAACGCGCCAGACGGCCCCGTCCCCACCATGAAACGGCGCCACATCCCGCACCGCCTGCCAAAGCGCCGCGACCGCCGCGCCGTCCCGCTCCACCCGGACTTCCCCGAACGGGGCCAGAACCTCCGCCAGCCTGCCCGCGCGATAATCGACCGACCCCGTGAAACCCTCGATCCGCAGCAGCGTCCCCCAGGGCCCGTGCGCCGCCCCCGTCACGTCATAGGGCGACCGCAGCGCCGCCGTCATCGCGCCCACCGCCGCCGCCGGGTCAAGCCCCGCCAGCACCAGCACGGCTGCCGCCTCGGGCGCGGGCAGCACCTTCAGGCTGACCTCGCTCAGCACCCCGAGCGTCCCCCAGGACCCCGCCATCAGCTTCACGAGGTCATAGCCGGTGACATTCTTCATCACCCGGCCACCATTCTTCACCACGGTCCCGGTGCCATCCACGAACCGCACCCCCAGAAGCGCGTCGCGGCAGGCCCCCGCCTGCACCCGGCGCGGGCCTGAGACATTGGCGGCCACCATTCCGCCCAGGGTCGGCTCCCCCACCGTTCCCAGAAGCCCGCGCCAATCCGCAGGCTCGAAGGCCAGGCGCTGCCCTTCCGCCGCCAGCGCCGCCTCCACCTCTGCCAGGGGCGTCCCCGCCCCGGCCACAAGCGTCAGGGCGCCCGGCACATAAAGCCCGATCCCGCGCAGGCCCGAAACATCCAGTTCCAAACC
>DAIOXI010000044.1:3715-4561 GCA_036758045.1 Albidovulum sp. | reverse complement strand
TTTCATTGTGGCCCAAATACTCCGGGGGGTCGTCCGTTGGTGCGCCATTGGTTCGAGAACCAATGGACGACGGGCCGGCCCCCGGCCGCCCTCTCAAACGCCGCGCCGCGCGGCGCTGGCCGCCAGCGGAAAGACCTTCGCCGGATTCAGAAGCCAGGCCGGGTCAAAGACGTCTTTCACCCGCATCTGCGCCTCCAGATCGGCGGGCGCATATTGGACCCCCATCAGGTCGCGCTTTTCGATGCCCACGCCATGCTCGCCGGTCAGGCAGCCGCCCACCTCGACGCAAAGCTTCAGGATCTCGGCCCCGAAGGCCTCGCAACGCTCCAGATCGCCGGGTTTGTTGGCGTTATAAAGGATAAGCGGATGCATGTTGCCATCGCCCGCGTGAAAGACATTGCCGACATCCAGCCCGAACTCCCGGCTCATCTCACCGATCCGGCGCAGCACATGGGGCAGGCTCGATACCGGGATGGTCCCGTCAAGGCACATGTAATCGTTGATCTGCCCCATCGCGCCAAAGGCGGATTTCCGGCCCAGCCAGATCTTCCGCGCTTCCTCCTCCGATGCCGCCTCGCGGAACTCGACCGGGTCGTGGCGCATGGCGATCTGGCGGATCAGGCCAAGTTGCTCGTCGATCTCCGCCTCCGCGCCTTCGACCTCGACGATCAGCAGCGCCTCGCAATCCGGATAACCGGCATGGGCGAAATCCTCGGTCGCGCGGATGCAGGGGCGGTCCATGAACTCGATCGCGACCGGCAGGACGCCCGCCTTGATGATATCGGCGACGCAGGCGCCCGCGACCTCGTTGGAGGTGAATCCGATCATCACCGGGCGCGCGCCTTC
>DAIOXI010000044.1:0-3705 GCA_036758045.1 Albidovulum sp. | reverse complement strand
CGGGCTTTGGCAGGATGCGCAGAGTGGCCTCCGTCACCACTCCCAACTGCCCTTCCGAGCCACAGATCAGGCCAAGAAGGTCAAGCCCGCCCGCATCCATATGCGCGCCGCCGATCTCGATCACCTCACCCGCCATGGTCACGAGTGTGACCCCCAGCAGGTTGTTCGTGGTGACCCCGTATTTCAGGCAATGCGCGCCGCCCGAATTCATCGCGACATTGCCCGCGATGGCGCAGGCAAGCTGGCTGGAGGGATCGGGGGCGTAGAAGAAGCCGTCCGCCTCCACCGCGCCGGTGACGGAAAGGTTGGTGCGTCCCGCCTCGACACGGATGAAGCGGTCGTCGTAATCGACCTCGATCACCCGGTTCATCCGCGCCACGCCAAGGATCACGCTGTCTGCCGTCGGCAGCGCCCCGCCGGCCAGCGATGTGCCCGAGCCGCGCGGCACGACGGGGACGCCAAGGTCGTGGCAGACCTTCAGCGCCGCGGCCACCTCGGCCGTCGACCGCGGCAGGATCGCGGCCAGCGGCGGGCAACGATAGGCGGTCAGCGCGTCGCATTCATAGGCGCGGGTTTCCGCAGGATCGTCGATCACGGCATCGGCAGGCAGGACGGCGCGCAGCGCGGCCACGATCTCGGACTTCCGCGCCATGACGCGGGTATCGGCGGCCGGCATCTCCATAGCGATCCTCCCGGAGCTTTCGGTAAACTAATATTACCAATTCGACCTTATGGCAAGGCGGCCGTCAGGGCGCATCCCCTGCCCCGCAACACGTCAAAGTGATTCCACCATGCCCGCCCCTGTGGCACTCTTCGCCCATGCCACATGCCGCCCGGATCGCCGGTCTTGCCCTTCTTGCCATGACGCGCATGGCCAGCGCCGATCCCCCGCGCGTGGAAGCGGCCACCGCGACCCATGATCCTGACGGCACTTGGACCGTTTCGGTTACCCTGACGCACCCCGATACCGGCTGGGATCATTACGCAAGCGGCTGGCGCCTTCTGACGGCGGGAGGGACCGAAATCGCGGTGCGGGAGCTGAGCCACCCCCATGTCGATGAACAGCCTTTCACCCGCAGCCTGTCGGGCATCGCGATCCCCGAGGGCACGACGGAAATCCTGATCCAGCCGCGCTGCACCATGGATGGCTGGGTCGCGATGCCCACAATCCTGGCACTTCCGCCAGAATAGCACGCGGTTCTTCGCCGCAGGGGGGGCGAATCGGCATTTCGTGACACCAATCTGTCGTCAATCCATGCTAAAGTCGTAGATGCCACCACCGCGCGAGTCGCGCGCGGGGACGACACCGGGAGGATGCAATGACCAAGTTCGAGAAGCGCATGTCTGCGCCCGATGCCGTGTTGCCTGAAAAGTACGATGTGAACGCCTCGGCGAAGTTCTCCACCAGCCATTTCGGGCAAAAGGCGGCCCAGACCCCCATCCGCCGGACCCAAAGGGTCGAGAGCCGGGTCGAGAGGGAGCTGGATGCCTTCTGGGACAACGTCCCGCTTTGATCCGCGACGGGGTGCCGGTCTTCGTTACCGGCGCCCTTCCCGCAGCCAGGCCGCGAGGCTGAACAGCGCGGCGATCAGCAGAAACGCCCAGGCCGGCAGCAAGGGCGCGACCCGCAGGTCAAGCGTCTGGTAGGCGTTGCGCGGCGTGATCCCGATCCAGCCGCGCCCCGCCGCTGGGCGCCCCTCGCGCACTTGCCGCAGCGCAGGCACGCCGTTTTCAAGGCGCAGGAAGCCGCCACGGGTCGGCGTGACCAGAGGGGCCAGCCGGTCCTGGGTGGCGATCGTTTCCTCGAACTCCTTCGGGGCAGAGGGGCCAAGGGCGATCACCCGGTCCTGATCGCCGTCCTTCAGGCGGTAAAGCCCGATATCGGGCGCGTCATAGCTCGCCACATAGCGGCCCGGCCCCTGTTCCACCATCGGCAGCGTCGTCTCGCTGCCATCGGGGGCGGTGACGGTGACCTCATGCGCCGCCTCGCCCAGCGTGCGACGGGTGATGGTCATCGCCTGCCCCTCGGCGGTGGCGGTCAGCGCCTCTTCCTCAAGCTCCGGCTCCTTCATCAGCCAGTGGGCGAGACGGCGGAGCAATTCCAGTTGCGGCCCGCCGCCCTCGAAGCCCCGCCCCCAAAGCCAGGCCTGGTCCGAAGCCAGAAGCGCGACGCGCCCCTCGCCCTCGCGCTTCAGGATCAGCAGCGGGCGCCCGGCGGGGCCGTCCATCACCACCTGCCCCGTCGGATCGGCCAGATCGACGGCACGCAGCCAGCGGCCCCAGCTCGGCGCGCCTTCCTTGCCCTGTTGCCCGCCTTCAGGCGCAAAGCCCGCCTCAAGCCCCTCGGTCACCGGATGTCGCTGGCCAAGGTCCGAGACGCGCGGCGTAAAGCCGCCATCCAGCACCCGCGCCGTCGGGCGCGCGGGCAGGATATCTCCCAGCCCGGAATGATACAGGCTTTCGGCCGAGGCAAAATCCGGCCCGGCGGCCACCAGCACGGTGCCGCCGCCAAGGACATAGTCGCGGATATTGTCGAGATAGGACGACGGCAGGATGCCCCGCAGTCGGTAGCGGTCGAAGATGATCAGATCGAATTCCGTGATCTTCTCGACGAACAGCTCCCGCGTCGGGAAGGCGATCAGCGACAGCTCGCTGACCGGCACCCCGTCCTGCTTGTCGGGAGGGCGCAGGATGGTGAAATGGACCAGATCGACGGAACTGTCGGATTTCAGAAGGTTCCGCCAGGTCCTTTCGCCCGCATAAGGCTCCCCCGAGACCAGAAGAACCCGCAGCCGGTCGCGCACGCCGTTGATCTGCACCACGGCCTGATTGTTGCGGTCCGTCAGTTCCCCCGGCACGTTTTCCAGCGACAGTTGCACGACGTTCTGCCCGCCATGATCCAGCGTCAGCGGCAGTTCGAAATCGTGCCCCTCCGGCACGGTAAAGGCCTGCGCCGGGGCGCCGTCGATGGCGATGCTCAGTGCGACGGGCTGGCCCGACAGGGCAGCGGGTACCGCGCCCTGCTCCTCGATCCGCAGCGTCAGCGACAGCGGCTCCCCGATGATGCCGAAGGCGGGGGCCGTCTTGATCATCAACCGCCGGTCCCAGTCCGCCGCACGGCCGGTCAGCAGCACGTTCAGCGGCGCGGGCATGTCGGTTCCGACCTCGAGGTCATGCACCTGCCCGTCGCTGACAAGGATCGCCCCCGCGACCCGCGCGCGCGGTTCCTCGGCCAGGGCCTGCGCCAGCGCGGTCATGGCAAGCGTCCCCGCATCCTCGGCCCCGTCGCCCACGATGATCTTGCGCAACTCCGTATTGGGCATCGCGGCCACCTCTGCCTCGATGCGCCGGACGGCCGTATCGGTCTGCCCGGCGCGGTCGGCGATCTTCTGGCTGGCGCTTTGATCGACGATAAGCAGGACGATGTCGGACAGCGGCCGCCTTTCTTCGGATTGAAGCGAAGGCTGGGCCAGCGCCGCGATCACGCAGACCGCCGCCAGCGCCCGCAGCCACCAGCCCTTCAGCCCGCGCCAGGCAGCAAAGCCGACCAGCGCGGCGGCCAGCGCCGCCACGGCCCAGAGAAGCGGCCAGGGCAGAAGCGGGTCGAAGATGATCTGGCTCATCATTGCCCCAGCCTTTCCAGAAGCGCGGGCACATGGACCTGATCGGATTTGTAATTTCCGGTCAGCACATGCATCACCAGGT
>DAIOXI010000043.1:13611-16866 GCA_036758045.1 Albidovulum sp. | reverse complement strand
CGGGGTCGGTTGCAGATACTGCCCGATGGTCAGGAAATCGACATCGGCCGAACGCATGTCATCCATCACCTGCCGCACCTCTTGCGCCTCCTCGCCCAGTCCGACCATGATGCCGGATTTGGTGAACATCGCCGGGTCCAGTTCCTTTACCCGCTGCAACAGCCGCAGCGAGTGGAAATAGCGCGCGCCGGGGCGGACCGTGGGATAAAGGCCGGGGACCGTCTCAAGGTTGTGGTTGAAAACATCGGGGCGCGCCTCGACCACCTTTTCCAGCGCGGCAGGCGCGCATTTCAGGAAGTCGGGCGTCAGGATCTCGATCGTCGTGTCGGGCGCACGATGGCGGACGGCGCGGATCGTCTGGGCGAAATGCTCCGCCCCGCCATCGTCAAGGTCGTCGCGGTCGACGCTGGTGATGACGACATGCCTGAGGCCCAGCGTCTCGACCGCATGGGCGACGCGGCCCGGCTCGAACACATCAAGCGCATCGGGGCGCCCGGTCGCGACGTTGCAGAAGGAACAGCCGCGGGTGCAGATCTCGCCCATGATCATCATGGTGGCGTGGCCCTGGCTCCAGCATTCGCCGACATTGGGGCAGCCCGCCTCTTCGCAGACCGTCACCAGCCTGTTCGATTTCAGGATGTCGCGCGTGGCCTTGTACCCGGCCGAGGTCGGCGCCTTGACCCGGATCCAGTCGGGCTTTTTCGGCTGCGCCTGATCGGGGCGGCGGGCCTTTTCGGGATGGCGCCCTTCGGGCAATTTGAGGTCACGCACGGGATTTTCCCCCTGAACTTCCATTCCCGTCTCAAATAGGCTTAATCTCGGGCCGACGCAACGCGGGCGGCAGATGCCGGTCTGGGCGTCCTGTACACAACGGAGTCACGAGTTTCATGTCCAAGATCATGTTCGCCGAGTTCATCGGCACCTTCATCCTTGTCTTCTTCGGCGTCGGATCGGCCGTCCTGATGGGCGAGGAGATCGGCATGCACGGGATCGCAGCGGCCTTCGGCCTGTCGATCATCGCTGCCGCCTACGGCATCGGCGCCATCTCGGGCGCGCATCTCAACCCCGCGGTATCGCTGGGTTTTCTCGCCTCGGGCCAGATGACCGGCGCGCAATTCGCCCGCCATGCGGCGGCGCAGATCGTCGGCGCCATCGTCGGCGCGCTGGTAATCTACATCATCGCAAGCGGGCGCGCGGGCTATGACATCGCCGCCAACGGGCTCGGCCAGAACGGCTACGGCGCGGGGTATCTGGGCGAATACGGGCTGGGCGCGGCGCTGACCTTCGAATTCGTCGCGACCTTCGTCTTCGTCACCGTGATCCTTGGTGCCACCGGGCCCGGCAGCGTGCCGGGATTCGCCGGGCTTGCCATCGGCTTCACCCTGATGGGCATCCACCTTGTCGGCATCAACGTGACCGGCGTGTCGGTGAACCCCGCGCGCTCCATCGGGCCTGCGATCTTTGTCGGCGGCAAGGCGCTGGCCGAGCTCTGGGTCTTTGTCGTGGCGCCTCTGGCCGGCGGCGTGCTGGCCGGGGGGCTGCATGCGGCGGGTCTGACGCGGGCCGACTGAGCCCCCGCCCAACGGAAACCAAGGGGCGGCACGACCGCCGCCCCCTTCGCATGTCAGCCGATCAGCGGCGCCTTGCCGCCGTTGATCTCGTCATAATGCCGCTTGAGCCGGATGAGCGCGATTCGCAGCACGATCTTGCCCGAACGCGCCGACCAGCCGAGCCGCTTTTCCGCCGCCTCCAGCCCTTCGAGGAAGCAGCAGCAGCGCAACACCATGTCGCCAAGGCCGGGACCAAGGTCGCGCAACGCCGCCGCCACCCGTTCGCGCGCCCGCGACGAGCCGCCGCCGATATCGCCATCGGGCGCGAAGCCGCCCCGGTCCCCGGCGGTCAGGAAGCGCTCCCAGTTCTGCGCGATGCGCGGCCCCATCTGCGCCAGTTCGAAATCCTCGCGCAGCCGTTCACCTGCAGCCACGAGGTCCGGCGTCAGAAAGACCTTGCCGTCCTTGTCCTTGCGCCGCGCCAGAAGCGACAGCGGGCTTTCGGCGATGTTGAACCGCATCCGGCGCGGCTGATCCGCGCCCTCCTCCATCACCTCGCGTTCGCCCCATTCGCGGTGCTGCGCGGCGAAGACGGACGGCGCCTCGGCAAAGCCCGCACCCGCCGTATCCGCCTGCTCCTCCAAGAGCCGTTTCAGCGCCGCGCGCCCGGCCGAGGTGATGCGGTAGGTCGTGACCCGCCCCGCCTGTTCGACCGCGATCCAGTCGTTCAGCGCGAAGGCCTGCGCCACCTCGCGCTCCACCACGGCGATGCGGACCTCGCCCTTGAGGACGGCGGCCTTGTCAAGTTCCTGCGCGACGGCGAGGATGGCGCCCGTCTCGCAAAGCCGGCGCAGGATGCGGCGCGCCTCGCGGTTGACGGTGGCCTCATCGGTCAGGCGGCCCTTGCGGTGGCGGATCGGTGCGGTCATGTCGGTGGTTTCCTGTTCGTGGGATTGGGTGTGGGAATGGTGCGTGGCGGCGCGGCCGAGGGCGGTCAGGGCATCATCGACCAGCGGATCGTCGCGCCGGTTTTCGCAGGCGCGGATCCGTCGCAGCACGGTCGAGGCATGGCAGCCCTCTTCGCGGGCGATGGCGCGGATCGACTTGCCGTCCTCGATATGGCTGAGGTAGAGCCGCGTATTCTGCGGAAGCCAAGCGGGCATCCCGCCGTCGCGTTCTAGTCCGTTCATGAGTCCCCCAAGACTGCGACGCTTAACGTCGCCTTAACAACGAGACGCAACCCTGGGTTGCATTCGTTACCCGTTCGTTAAAGTGCCGTCACGAACGCAGAATCGTTACATTTTCATAAAATTGTCGAAGCCGACCGCGCGCATTTCCGCAACAATGCGCAACAGGGCGATGACGTGTTTCATCTTTCGGTTGCAATCAGCCGGAGACGACCATGACCGACCTTCTCGCCCTCGTATCCAACCTGCGCCGCCCCAAGCTTCTGATCCGGGCCGCGCGCGCGGGTGCCATGGGCTATAATCGCAATCGCGACCTGAAGCGGGTGATGCGGCTGGCCGAAACGCCGTCGCCCGAACGCGCGCTGAACGCGCTGATCGCCGCCGAGGCGGAGATCGAGGAGGTGCGCCGCAGGGGCGAGGCGAATTACAGCTTCACCCGCCATATCGAGATCCTGATCGCGATGATCGGCGAGGCGCGGCTACTACCACGTCCGCAGGGCGCCTGAAACGGCGAAGGG
>DAIOXI010000043.1:11723-13601 GCA_036758045.1 Albidovulum sp. | reverse complement strand
GACGGCCCTCCCCTTGTCCCTGCCCTTGGACCTTACATGAAGGCGTCGGGCATGGAGGCTTTCTTTTTCGCGACATATTCGTTCAGCGCCTCTTCGACCGCGGGGTCGATCGCGGGCTTCTGATAGTCGTTCAAAAGCTTCGTCACGCGGTTGCGGGCGAGCGCGATGGTGTCGCGCGCACCTTCCTCTTCCCAGGTCTCATAGGGCTTGTAGTCCAGCAGTTCGGTGCGCCAGAAGGCGGTCTTGAAATTCGCCTGCGTATGGGCGCAGCCAAGGTAATGGCCGCCCGGTCCCACCTCGCGGATCGCGTCCATCGCCTGACCGTTGTCGGACAGGTCGACGCCCTTGGCCAGCCCATGCAACACGCCCAGCTGGTCGGCATCCATGACGAATTTCTCGAACGAGGACACAAGCCCCCCCTCCAGCCAGCCACAGGAATGGAGCATGAAGTTCACCCCCGCCAGCAGCCCCATGTTCAGTGAGTTGGAGCTTTCATAGGCCGCCTGCGCGTCCGGCACCTTGGAGCCGGTGAAGCCGCCCGCAGAGCGGTAGGGCAGGCCCAGCCGTCGCGCCAGCTGCCCCGCGCCATAGGTGATGAGCGAGGCCTCGGGCGTGCCGAAGGTCGGCGCGCCGGAGTTCATGTCGATGGAGGTCACGAAGGCGCCGAAGATCACCGGGGCGCCCTTGCGGATCAACTGGCTGTAGGCGACGCCCGCCAGCACCTCGGCCAGGACCTGCGTCAGCGTGCCGGCCACCGTCACCGGCGCCATGGCCCCGCCGACGATGAAGGGCGAGATGATCGCCGCCTGATTGGCGCGCGCATAGACCTCAAGCGCGCCCATCATGATGCCGTCGAAGGTCAGCGGCGAGTTGATGTTGATGAGCGAGGTCATCACCGTGCGGTCGTTCAGCCCGCCGAAGAGGATATCCGACATCTCGACCGAATCCTGCGCGCGGACGGGTTCGGTGACAGAGCCCATATAGGGCTTGTCCGACAGCGTCATATGCGCCAGCAGCATGTCCAGATGGCGCTTGTTCACCGGCACGTCGGTCGGCTCGCAGACCGTGCCGCCGGAATGGTGCAGCCATTTCGACATATAGGCGAGCTTCACGAATTTCCGGAAGTCGTCGAGCGTCGCATAGCGGCGCCCGCCATCGGCGTCGCGCACGAAGGGCGGCCCGTAGACCGGGGCCAAGACAAGGCTGCGCCCGCCGACCGTCACCGAACGTTCGGGGTTGCGCGCATGCTGGACATAGGATGAGGGCGCGGTCTTGCACAACTCGCGCGCAAGCCCCCTGGGCAGGCGCACCCGTTCGCCGCGCACATCGGCCCCGGCCTCTTTCCAGCGCGCCAGCGCCTCGGGGTTTTCGACGAAGTTGACGCCGATTTCTTCCAGCACCGTTTCGGCATTCGCCTCGATGATGGACAGCGCCTCTTCGTCGAGGACCTCGAAGTTCGGGATGTTGCGCTCGATGTATTTCGCGACCTCGATCCGCACCGCCGTGCGTTCGGCCCGCCGCGCCGCGCCGCCGCCACCCCGTGCCCTGCGGGTTTCCGCCCCTTCGCTCATCTCTCGCATCTCCTGATGTCGCTGATCTGAGCATCTTTTACCCCCAACCGAAGGGCTTCGGTTGCGGGATACGTCATCTGGCGCGAGAAAACGACATTCCGGGCCCTCAGGCGGCGGCTGCCACCGGGTTCGGCCGAAAGGTTTCGACCCGGCAATCGGTACCCTCGAAGGTGCAGAAGCTGCCCGGCGGCACGGCCAGCCAGTCCTCGCCGCTTTCCAGCGGCTCGGAGACGACCGCCCTGCCCCCGCGGCTGGCCGACCAGCGGTGATACAGCGTCGGCGCGTGATCGTCGGTCGCATAGCGCAC
>DAIOXI010000043.1:0-11713 GCA_036758045.1 Albidovulum sp. | reverse complement strand
AAAGGCGGCCGTCATGCGGACATGGGGTGCCGCACCCTTTTGCCGCGACAGCCCCTCCAGCCGCGCCGTCGCGCGTTCCAGCGCGGTTTACGGATCGCCCTCAAGCCCCTCGGCCAGCGCCAGCAGGAACAGCGCCTCGCTGTCCGTGGCGCCCTTGCGATGGGCATAGAGCGCGTCGGGGATCAGCATGTCGGCATCGCGGCGAAAGCGGTCATAGCCGCCGATCTGGCCGTTATGCATGAAGCTCCACCGCCCGACCGCGAAGGGGTGACAGTTGTTGCGGCTGGTGGCCGTGCCGGTGGAGGCCCGGACATGGGCGAGGAAGAGGCGCGAGCGGACCTGTGCCGTCAGCGATCTCAGGTTCGGGTCCGACCAGGCGGGCAGGATGTCGCAGAACAGGCCCGGCTCGGCCCTCTCCACATACCAGGCGATGCCGAAACCGTCGTAATTGGTGGCCGATTTGCATTCGGACGCGCACAGGCTAAGATGGATGAGCGAATGGCCGGGGCGGCTGACGAAGTCTTCAAGAAAGAACGGATCCCCGATATAGGCCGCCCATCTGCACATTCACTTGCCTCGGTTATGGGTCCGCGCGTAAAGCCGCGCCACGATGCCGCTTGCCGTCTTTTCGAAGGCAAAGGGAAAGATTGCGTGAACGGCGGCGGCAAAAGCCGCCCCGAAAAGCGCAAGCGAGAATTTCCCCGCGAAGGCCGCGTGTTCAAGATAGCTCTCGTCGACGCTGGCGGGGTGGTCGGTGAAAAGTCTGGCGATCATGGTGGTCTCCCTTGTCCTTGGCGGGAAACCTAGCGCGGCATTCATGGGATCTGGTCACGTTCTTGCCTGTGTTGCGCCTTGATATGTGGAAAACTTCCCGCGATAAAGAGGAATATGGAAAAGATCGACACATTCGACGCCAGGATCCTGCGCCTGATCCAGAGTGACGCCGCCCTGCCGCTGGATGAGATCGGGGACAAGGTCGGCCTGTCGCGCAACGCGGTCTGGCGGCGGATCAAGGCGATGGAGGCGAACGGGACGATCACCGGGCGCGCAGCACTTCTGGACCCGGCGAAGCTGGGCCTTGGCCTGACCGTTTTCATGATGATCCGCACCGACCGCCACGCGCCCGACTGGCTTGAGCGTTTCGCGAAGGTGACGAAGGGCATGCCCGAGATCCTTGGCGCCTACCGGATGACCGGCGAGCTTGACTACCTGATCCGCGCCCGCGTGGCCGATGTGAAGGATTACGACCGGCTGTATCAGGCGATCGTCAGCCGCATCGAACTCGCCGATGTCTCTGCCAGTTTCGTGATGGAAGAGATCAAGGAAACGACCGTCCTGCCGGTCTAGAGCCGCATCCACGCCCCGACGCTTCCCAGCAGCGGGCGGAAATAGGCGACGATGCGGCCCTCCTGCGGGGCCATCGCGCCCTCGGCCCACGGGCTGATGCCGTGCAGCGTCAGGCGGTGGATCAGCAGCGCCTCGCCGGGGCGGTTATGGACCACGATGCGCGGGCAGGTCGCGAAGACCTCGCGCCTTGCGGCATGGTAGGCCTCTGTCACATCCGTTGTCGGGCGGTCGGCCTCCGCCACGCGGTCCAGAACCCCGGCGAAGGCGCGGGCCATGATCCGGTGGCTCCCCTCCCACAGGACCAGCGGGCTTGCGTCCGCGTCGCAGTCGGTCAGCGGCAGGCCGAGGATATAGGCATGCGGATCGCGCACTTGCCGACGCCGGCCGGGGCCGATGGGCAATATCCCGTCGACATGGGCCGAATCGCGGTCGCGGCGATAGGCGAAAGCGGCGGGGCTTTCGTCCTCCGACGGGCGCGGATAACCCGGCAGCACGGTGGAGACCTGCGCGCGGTGCAAGGGCAGATCGCCGTAAAGGGCGCGCGCCAGGGCAATGGCGGCCCCTCGCAGCGGCACCCCGCCCACGGCGCCCGCCCCGTCATTCGGCAACCCCTCAAGCCCCACATCCCAGGTGCCGCCCAGGCGCAAATCCTCCAGCGCCCTGCCCTTCAGCGTGGCCAGCGCGGCCGCCGCCCAGTCTGCCACCGCAGGCTCGGCCCCGAA
Source organism: Albidovulum sp. (assembly GCA_036758045.1). Classification (GTDB taxonomy): domain Bacteria; phylum Pseudomonadota; class Alphaproteobacteria; order Rhodobacterales; family Rhodobacteraceae; genus Albidovulum. The sequence goes on along the minus strand of DAIOXI010000043.1, from coordinate 9,644 downwards.
ATGCGCCCAGCCGCGATCGGCAAGGCCGGTCACCACCCCAGCGCCTTGCGCAGCATGTTCAGAGCCACCACGGCGAGGAAGGCCGCGAAGATGCGCCGCAGGGGTTTGGGGTCCATCGCATGCGCCAGCTTCACGCCCAAGGGCGCGGTCATCAGCGTCATGGCGATGATGAGGACGAAGGACGGCAGGTTGACCGCCCCCACCGTATAGGGCGGCGCGCCGGTGACCGGGGTCATGAGGAACCCCGCGACGGAAGGCACGGCGATCATCACCCCAAAGCCAGCCGCCGTGGCGACGGCGCGGTGGATGGGGGTGCCATAAAGGCTCATCAGCGGCACACCAAAGGACCCGCCGCCGATCCCCATCAGGACCGACAGGAACCCCACGATCGGCGACAGGATCGCCCGCCCGATCCCCACCGGCATTGCCGCGCCCAGCCGCCATTCCGTGCGCCCGAAGCCGAGATAGAAGGCCACCACCAGCGCCAGCGCGCCGAAGATCGCCTGAAGGACGGGCGTTCGCAGCTGCGCCACGACCAGAACGCCCAGCACCGCGCCGATGGCGATGCCCGGCCCCCAGCCCTTGAGGATTGCCCAGTCCACCGCCCCCTTGCGGTTATGCGCCAGCACGGAGCGCAGCGAGGTCACGATGATGGTCGCAAGCGAGGTCGCAAGGCAGACCTGCATCAGGTCCGGCCCGCCGTATCCAAGGCCCGAGAAGGCGTAGAAGAAGGCCGGGACAAGGATGATGCCGCCCCCCACGCCCAGAAGCCCCGCGATCACGCCCGCGAAGGCGCCGATGGCGAGGAGGAGAAGGATCATCGGCAGGAGGTCGGCGAAGGCTGGCATGGCGGCGGTCCCGGTAAGGCTTTCCCGCTTGCTACCCCGCCCGCGCCGCATTTGCCAGTAGCCGAGAGCCAGACAGGCCCCCTTGACCCCGCGCGGCATCGGCCTACCCTGCGCGCTGCGAACGGGTACGCCCTTCGGGGTCACTCACGACAGGATGAGGATATGAGGAACGGGCTTTTCCGCTCGGCCCTGGTGCTGGGGCTTTTGTCCTGCATCGGGCCGTTTTCCATCGACATGTACCTGCCCGCGATGCCGCAGATCGCGCGGGGTCTGGGCGCCGATGTCGCCGGGGTGCAGACGACGATTTCGGCCTATTTCCTCGCCTTCGGGATCGCGCAGCTGGTCTATGGGCCGTGGGCGGACCAGTCCGGGCGCAAGCCGCCGCTTTACCTTGGTGTCGCGATCTATCTGGTCGGCACGGCGGGCTGCTACCTCGCGCCCTCCATCGGCGCGCTGATCGCCTGGCGCTTCGTTCAGGCCCTCGGCGCGGCGGCGGTGATGGTGGTGCCGCGCGCGATCATCCGCGACATGCATACGGGCCATGAGGCAACGCGGATGATGGCGGCGATCATGCTGGTGATCTCCGTCTCGCCCATGCTGGCACCGCTCGCCGGGTCGGCGGTGATCGCGGTGGCCGACTGGCGCGCGATCTTCGGCGTGCTGGCCATCGCGGGCGTCATCAGCCTCCTGATGATCGCGTTTCTCTTGCCCGAGACCCTGCGGCAAGAGGATCGCGTCCCGGTCAGCGCCGGGCGGCTTCTCTCTGGCGCGCGGCATCTTCTGGCCGACCGCGTCTTCATGGGCCTGACCTTCACCGGCGGCTTCGGCATGGCAAGCTTCTTCGTCTTCCTCGCCTCGGCGAGCTTTGTCTATACCGGGCAGTTCGGCCTGACGCCGACGCAATTCTCGCTGGCCTTCGCGGCCAATGCGATCGGGTTCTTCAGCGCCAGCCAGATGGCCGCGACGCTGGGCCAGCGCTTCGGCGCGCGCCGGGTCGTTCTGTGGGCGACGGCGGGCTTCGCGGTCTTCGCGCTTCTGACGCTGGCGGCCGTCGCGGCCGGGATCGGCGGGCTGCCCTTGCTGATCGCGGGGCTTTTCATGGGCAATGCCTGCCTTGGCCTCGTGATCCCCACCACAATGGTGATGGCACTTGACCCGCATGGAGAGATTGCCGGCCTCGCCTCATCGCTGGGCGGGACGCTTCAGATGCTGGCGGGGGGCGCGGTGGTGATGCTGTCGGGGCCGTTCTTCGACGGCACGGCGGTGCCGATGGTCGCGGCCATCGCTGCCTGCGCGCTGGCCTCACTGGCGCTGGCGCTCTGGGTGCTGCTGCGGCCCTTGCCGGCGGAGATTGCCTAGGCTGCCTCGGCCCGCACCGGGTCCAGCGCCGCGTCCAGAACCTCCAGCCCCGCGCCGGGGGCGTTGGCGCGTTCCGACAGGATGCGCCGCCAGCCGCGCGCGCCGGGCTGGCCGTGGAACAGGCCAAGCATGTGGCGCGTGATCTGATGCAGCCGCCCGCCCGCCGCCAGATGCGCGGCGATATAGGGCCGCATCCGGTCGATGACCTCGAAGCGGTCCGGCCCCTCAGCTCCGCCGAAGATCACCACATCGGCGCCTCCCAGAACCTCATAGGGCTCATGATAGGCCGCTCGGCCGATCATCACGCCGTCAAGGCCGCTCTCCAGAAACCCCGCCGCCTGATCCAGCCGCGCGATGCCGCCGTTGACGGATATATGCAGATGCGGGAACGCGGCCTTCATCCGCTGGACAAGCGGGTAGTCGAGCGGCGGAATATCCCGGTTCTCCTTCGGGCTGAGGCCCTGAAGCCAGGCCTTGCGCGCATGGATCGCAAAGCGGCGCACGCCTGCGGCAGAGACGGTCTCAAGGAAGGCGGGCAACACCTCCTCCGGCACCTGATCGTCCACCCCGATGCGGCATTTCACCGTCACCTCCACCGGCGCGACGGCAATCATCGCCGCGACGCAATCGGCGACCAGCGCCGGCCGTTCCATCAGCACGGCGCCGAAACAGCCCGATTGCACCCGGTCCGACGGGCAGCCGACATTCAGGTTGATCTCATCATAGCCAAAAGCGGCCGCGATCCGCGTCGCTTCGGCCAGTTCCACCGGGTCCGATCCGCCCAGTTGCAAGGCCACCGGATGTTCGCCCGCGTCAAAGCCCAGAAGCCGGTCGCGGTCGCCATGGATCACCGCCGGGGCGGTCACCATTTCGGTGTAAAGCAGCGCCTTTCGGCTGATCTGGCGATGGAAGACCCGGCAATGACGGTCGGTCCAGTCCATCATGGGCGCGACGGCTAGTCTAGCGTGTTGATATATATGCATTTTTGTTTATCTTCAAACGGTTGGCGGCGACGGTGGCTCGCGCTGGAATACGCCCCGATATCGCCGAATTTGCCCCTCTACGACGCCTCATTGCACATACGGCGCACACGAAAATGGCCACCATCACCAAGCTTCCTTCCGGTGCGCACCCGGTCCAGATCAGACCAAAGGGTGGCTCACGCGAGCGAGACGTTCCTTCGCCGCGACGACGCCCATTGCCGGGCCCGCCAGGCGGAGACCCTGGTCGAACAGGGGCTGGCGCCGAGCACGTCGTCCGTCTCCCGCCTCCAGACCTTTGGCGACCTCATCGACCGTCATATAGCCGATATGTGCGAGGTAGGGAAACCGCCGCGCCGCAGCAAGTCAGCAACGCTCACGACGCTCAATCGCGATCTCGGGAAGAAGAAAAGGCCATCTGCCGCTGCGGCGGCATCTGCTCGAGCGGCGGCAGAAAGGGCTGGAAGAACGGATCGCGGAACAAGGGCGTCATCTACGCAGGCCGCTCCGGGACCACCGCGATGTTGACCACCGCATCATCGACCGCGTCGATGAGCGGCGCGATGGTCGGGATGCCGCGAGGCTCCGCCTCCGCGGTTACGACCTGGGCCGCCGTCGGGCCTGCAACAGCTCCGATCGAAAGAACGAAAAGCAAGGCAAGTCTTGCCAGCATGTCATGTCTCCTTGGGCAAGACGCGCCGCCGGGGCATCCCTCGGCGGCGCCTTGACGCGCCCTTATGCGCCCTTGACCTCGATGCGCTTGACTTTCGCTTGCGCCTCGGGGGTCTGCGGCAGCCGGATCGTCAGCACGCCGTTCTTGAAACTGGCCTCGGCCTTTTCGCCATCGACGCCCGGAGGCAGCGGGATCGTGCGGTAGATCGCGCCATAGCTGCGTTCCGAGAGGTAGTAGCCCTTCTTCTCTTCCTGCCGCTCGACCTTCTTCTCGCCCTTCACGGTCAGCATGTCGTCGGTGACCGATACCTCGATGTCCTTCATCTCCATCCCGGGCAGTTCGACCGACACCTCGACGGCGTCCTTGGTCTCGACGACATCGGACTTGGCATCGCCGCCGCCCCAGGGCCAGTCGAGATCGCCGAAACGGTTCCAGAAGCTATCGAACACGCGGTTCATGTCGCGCTGGAGCGTGGCGAGGGGGTTCTGGTCATCGGTCTTCGGTTCGGGCGCATGGTCCTTGCGCGCCCAGGGGATCAGGTCCTTGATCTGCATGTCTTTCCTCCTTCTGTTCCGGCGGGCGCGTCCGGTCAGGACGCCTTCACCGCAATCTTCTTCGGCTTGGCTTCGGCCGCGCGCGGCAGGGTCACGGTCAGCACCCCGTGCGAGACCTCGGCCCCGATCTTCTCGGGATCGAAATCGTCCGACAGCGTAAAGGACCGCTCGTAATCGCCCTCGCCGTACTCGGCATAGGCCAACCGCAGTTTCTCGGGGCTGGTGGGCCGCACCTTGCCGCGGATCGTCAGCACGCGCCTTTCAAGCGTCACGTCAACGTCATCAGGGGCGACACCGGGCATCTCCAACATCAGCGTCACACCCTCGTCGGTCTCCACGATGTCGGTCAGCGGCCGGTAGACACGCCCGCCGCTGGTGGTTTCCGGGGTTTCGGCCGGGGTCTTCTCGGCGGTTTTCGCAACTTCATTGCTCATGGCTCGTTCCTCCTCTCAGGCAGCCTTGATCTGGATCTTGCGGGGCTTGTCCGCTTCGGGACGGCCGACCACGATGCGCAGGACACCGTCGGCCATCCGGGCCTCGACCTTGTCGTCGGAGGCCGCGAAGGGCAGCCGCACGGCGCGGGTGAACTTGCCGAAGCTGCGCTCATTGCGGTGCCAGCGCGCGCCTTCACTGATCTCGGGCGCCTTGCGTTCACCCGTGATCGTCAGCACGTTGTCCTTGACGGAGATGTCGATGTCGGACGGGTCGATGCCTGGCAGTTCGGCGGTGATCGCCACGGCTTCGTCGCCCTGCCAGACATTCACCGCCGGAAACACCGGCTGACCTGTGCGGGTGTTCGAAAACGGGTCGATGCCGTTCAATACTGAGCGCATCAGTGCGAACGGATCGCTGCTTCTTGCGTATGCAGGGTAGAACATGTCTCGCCTCCTTCGTTGCCGTTCAAGCTGCGCGACAGAGGTCGCGGCAGGTCGAGGCGCCCGAGAAGGCCGGACACACTGAAAGGGTCGCCGCTCGATCAGCGACAGAACTATGCGCGATCCCGTCTTGCCCCTCTTCAGGCGGCCTTCGGGAGGTTCGCTGTCACAGCCGAACCTTCTTGCGTATCCGTGAAACCCCGTCTGGGCGTCTCGCGGTAGATAAGGTGAAGCGATTGCGGCTTTTCAAGATCCGGTTGCCCGTTTTTTCATCAACGGCAGACACCCCATGGACCGAACCGCGGCGCATCCATGCGCATCCCGAAAGGCACACGCGGACTACCCTTTGTCATGAAACTGTAACAGACCTGTTGCATGGCATTCACGAAGCCGACCTAGACGTCTTAACGAGGCCGGGCTGCTTCGGCCTGTGACAAGCATCCAGGAGAATCCATGTCGTACACAAAGTTTTCCGCCTCGGCTCTGGCAGTCCTCGCCCTCTCGGCGACAGCCGCCGCCGCGCGCGATGAAATCCGCATCGTCGGCTCGTCCACCGTGTTTCCCTACACCCAGGCCGTTGCCGAGCAGTTTGCGAACAACACCGGCGCACCCGCGCCGATCGTCGAATCGACGGGCACCGGCGGCGGCATGCAGATCTTCTGCGGCGGCATCGGCGAGCAGCACCCCGACATCACCGGCGCTTCGCGTGCCATGAAGAAGTCGGAATACGAGCTGTGCCAGTCCAACGGCGTGACCGACATCACCGAGGCGCTCATCGGTTTCGACGGCCTGTCGATGGCCGTGTCCCGCGCGAACGACTTCGACTGGAACCTGACGCTTGGCGAGATCTACCTCGCGCTGGCCGCGCAGGTGCCGGTGAACGACGAATGGGTGGACAATCCCTACAAGAAGTGGAACGGCAAGGTGGTCGCGAACCCCTATACCAAGTGGAACGAGATCCGCGCCGATCTGCCGGCGGCCGACATTCTCGCCTACGGCCCGCCCCCGACCTCTGGCACCCGTGACGCCTGGGTGGAGCTCGCCATGCACGCCGGCTGCGAAGAACTCGATTATGTCAAGAACGGCGGGTTCGATGGCGACTGGATCAAAGAGAACTGCTCGCGCATGCGCACGGATGGCCCTTTTGTCGAGGCCGGTGAAAACGACAACCTGATCGTTCAGCGTCTGGAGGCCGACCCGAATGCGCTCGGCATCTTCGGCTACTCGTTCCTCTACGAGAACTCGGACAAGCTGAAAGGCGTCAAGATCGAGGGCGTCGAGCCCGATTTCGACACCATCGCCGACAAGTCCTACCCGGTCTCGCGTCCGCTCTACTTCTACGTGAAGAACGCGCATCGCGGCGTCATTCCGCACCTCGACGAATTCATCGAGGAATACATGTCGGACGACGCGCTGGCGCGGGACGGATATCTGCATGAGCGGGGCCTTGTCGCGCTGTCCGAAGACCGCCTGCGCGAGCTTCAGGACGCAGTCTTGAACGGCACGTCGATGGCGTCGCCGGAATCTTGAGTTCCCGGCATATCTGAAACCATCGCCCGGGCCGCCAGAGGCCCGGGCTTTTCTTGAACGGATCACAAGATGACATCTCTGGCCTTCCTCGTCCTCCTGACAGCCTGCGTCCTCGGCTACTGGATCAACCGTCAGGGCGCCCTGGCGATCAGGTCGGGCGGTCAAAGGTTGCATTCTCTGGCCAGCTATCATGGCCTCTTCTCGGCACTTGCGATCCTCGTTCCGGTGCTGACCGTCATCCTGCTGTGGCTTGTGCTGCAGGGACCGATCATCGACCGGTTGACCATGTCCGGGCTTCCGGTGGGCGCGCTGGATGGTCTCGACAGCGGTGGCATCCAACTGGTTCTGGCAGAGATCAAATCGATCTCGCGCGGGCAGATTTTCGGAACACCCGAAGACTGGAAGATCGCTTCAGCCGAACGCTTCGTTGCCCTGCATGAGCGGCGGTGCGCACGAAGCTGCCGTCGCCCATCCTGGCGACGGCGATCATGGCCTTTGCGCGCTCGCGCGTCGGTGCAGAGTTTCGCGCGCGTCAAGGCGTGGAACGCATCGTCTCGGGCCTGATGATATTCTGTTCCACGATTGCGATCTTCACGACAGTCGGGATCGTCGGAGCCCTGGTGTTCGAGACCGGCAAGTTTCTCTCACTGGTTCCGCTCACGGACTTTCTGTTCGGATTGAACTGGGAGCCGCAGATTCCGATCCGGGAAGATCAGATTGCCGCGGCCGGTGCCTTCGGCTGGGTGCCGGTCATGCTCGGAACGCTGGTCATCACGGTCGTCGCCCTGACATTCGCGGTGCCGGTGGGCCTGCTTTCGGCCATTTACCTCAATGAGTTCGCGCCACGGCGTGTCCGATCGGTCGCCAAGCCGATCCTGGAAATCCTCGCAGGCGTTCCGACGGTGGTATATGGCTTCTTCGCCATTCTCGTGGTGGCGCCTGCCATCCGCAGCTTCGGGACTTCGCTGGGGATCGACGTTTCTCCCAACACCGCCCTCGCGGCAGGAAGCGTCATGGGCGTGATGCTCATCCCATTCATTTCGTCCTTTGCGGATGACGCGCTGTCCGCCGTGCCCCGCGCTCTTCGCGACGGTGCTCTCGCACTGGGCGCCACACGCGCGGAAACCATGCTGAACGTTCTCTTTCCGGCCGCCTTGCCCGGCATCGTTGGCGGCATCCTCCTGGCCGTCAGCCGCGCGATCGGTGAGACCATGATCGTCGTCATGGCAGCGGGACTCATTGCCAAGATGACGATCAATCCGCTCGACAGCGTGACAACAGTTACGGTTCAGATCGTGACGCTTCTGATCGGCGATACGTCCTTCGACAATCCGAAGACTCTGGCGGCGTTCGCGCTGGGAATGATGCTCTTCCTCGTCACTCTGGTAATCAACATCTTCGCGCTCCGGATCGTCCGGAAGTACCGCGAAGCCTATGACTAAGGTCGAACAATGACGGATATCTCCTCGTCGCCGAATTCCCCGCAGCGCCATGGATCAGTCCCGGCCGTTCAGGCGTCTCTTGGGCGACGGCGGCGCAAGCAAGTCGCATTGCAGGCATGTGGGATCGGGGCAATCTCGATCGCGTTCCTGATGCTCTTCATACTGATTGCGTCGCTCGTGTCCTCCGGCTACCAGGCCTTCACGCAAACGCATGTGACGTTGGCCGTCTTCGTGGATCCTGAGGAGATTCCGGAGGACCGTCTGCCGCGCGGCGGGTTCGACGATGTCCTTGCCATGTCGCTCACTCAACTTTTGCCGGGCGTCGATGCTTCTGACCGTGCCACCATGCGCCAGGTCAAAGGTATTCTTTCGAGCGGCGCCCAGTTCAAGCTGCGGGACATGGTTGTCGCAGAGCCTTCGCTGATCGGAAAGACGATCGAAATCACGGTGCCGGTCTCGGACCCGTACGACCAGTTGAACAAAGGCCTTATCGACCGCGCCACGCCGGAAGAAAACCGTCGGCTCAAGGATCCCGAAATCGCCTTCTTCGATCAGCTCCAAGCGGGCGGCGCAATCTCGAAGCCTTTCAATATCGCGCTGTTCACGAACGCCGACAGCCGTTTTCCGGAGCTTGCGGGCCTCAAGGGCGCGCTCGTCGGATCCTTCTGGGCGCTCCTGACCTGCTTCCTGATCTCCTTCCCGCTCGGCATCGGGGCAGCGATCTATCTCGAGGAATTCGCACCAAAGAGCCGGATGAGCGATTTCATCGAAGTGAACATCAACAATCTTGCAGCGGTTCCGTCCGTCGTGTTCGGCCTGCTGGCACTTGCCGTCTTCATCGGCTGGTTTGGTCTGCCGCGGTCGGCCCCGTTCGTTGGCGGTCTGACGCTTGCGCTCATGACCATGCCGACCATCATCATCGCCACGCGCGCCGCCCTGAAGGCCGTTCCACCATCGATACGCGAAGCCGCTCTCGGGCTCGGAGCCTCCAGGCAGCAGGTCGTCTTTCAGCATGTTCTGCCGCTGGCAATGCCGGGAATCCTGACGGGCACGATCATCGGGCTTGCGCAGGCTCTGGGTGAAACCGCGCCGCTCCTGCTCATCGGCATGAATGCTTTCATCACCTCAGCCGCATCGAGCCCATTCGACAGCGCAACCGCCCTTCCGACGCAGATCTTCATCTGGGCCGACAGCCCGGAACGCGGTTTCGTTTCCCGAACCTCCGCCGCGATCCTCGTCCTGCTTGGCTTCCTGATCGCGATGAATGCCATCGCGATTTTCCTTCGCCAGCGTTTCGAACGGAAATGGTGATCGCTCTACCCAAGGGTAATGACATGAACGATATGACAAGGCTCGAACGGAACGTCAGAATGAATGAACCCA
>DAIOXI010000042.1:12898-17133 GCA_036758045.1 Albidovulum sp. | reverse complement strand
CAGCGCCAGGTCGAGGCGGCGATGGCCATGCGCCGCGCGATCTCCACCCATCCGCTGCTGAAGAAGTATTTCAAGGTCCTCGCCGCAGGCGACATGATCCCCGAGGAGTTCCGCGAAAGTGGGGTGGAAAGCTACTACGACCCCGATCAGGGCTGGACCGATATCTGGGAGTGCTGGGAAAAGGACGAATTCGTCCTTGATGCGACGCGGGTCACGCTGGCCGTGGGGGGAACCGGATGGGACGGTGACACGTTCAAGACGCAAGTTCTCATGGACAAGTACGGCATCCAGATCAACAAGACCTCACGCAACACGGTCCTGTTCATGACCAATATAGGCACCACGCGATCCTCGGTCGCCTATCTGATCGAGGTTCTGGTGGAGATCGCGAAGGAACTGGACGACCGGCTTGACGATGCCTCGAAGATGGAGCGGCTGGCCTTCGACCGACGGGTCAGGAACCTGATGCAGGACCTGCCGCCCTTGCCCGACTTCTCGCAGTTCCACCCGGCCTTCTGCGCCGATGCGGAGACCGGCGAAGGCGACATCCGCAGCGCCTTCTTCCTGTCCTATGATGAGAACAAGTGCGACTACCTCGAACTGGAAGGCGGGATCGAGAAGGAGATGGACAAGGGCCGCGCGGTCGTCTCGGCGTCTTTCATCATCCCCTATCCACCGGGCTTCCCGATCCTCGTCCCCGGACAGGTCGTGAGCCGGGAAATCCTTGCCTTCATGCGCGCGCTCGACGTGAACGAGATCCACGGCTACCGCGCCGAACTTGGCCTCAGGGTCTTTACCGAGGATGCGCTGGCCAGCCAGATGACGAAACTCGCCACCGCGGCGGAATAGAGAGGGAGAGAGGAAGACATGTCCAAGACAAAGCTGAACAACATCTCGGAAATCCGCCGCTTCTTTCACCGTAACGAGGACCCGGTCTATTTCGTCTCGGCCACGAACTTCAACCTGCTGGGCATTGATGAGTGGTGCAAGAACTTCAAGTATATCTGCTACATAGACTGCTATGACGGGCGCCATCCGAACGTCTTCTGCCCCTCCGAACAGCCGCATGCGGAGTTTCAGTCGATCGAGGACATCAACAACTACCTCCTCCAGCACAAGGAGGTGATCGACCTCATCAAGCGGCGCGGCGGCAAGCCGAAATTCGTCTTCCTGATGTTCGATGAGGAGACGGAGCGCCTGGCGAAGGAACTGGGCGGAGATGTCTGGTTCCCGAAGGCGAAGCTGCGCACCAAGATGGACAACAAGATCGAAACGGTGCGCGTCGGCAACAAGGCCGGTGTACCCTCGGTCCCGAATACGCTGGCCGAGGTCAAGAGCTATGAGGACCTGAAGAAGACCTGCGAGAAGGCCGGGCTTGGCCATGACCTCGTCCTGCAATCGGCCTTTGGCGATTCTGGCCACACCACCTTCTTCATCAAGTCCGAGGCCGATTTCCGCCGCCATGAGCATGAGATCGTCGGCGAGGGCGAGATCAAGATCATGAAGCGGATCGACTGCCGCGGCTCCGCCATAGAGGGTTGCGCGACCAGCGAAGGCACCATCGTCGGCCCCCTGATGACCGAGCTTGTGGGCTTCAGGGAACTGACCCCCTATCGCGGCGGCTGGTGCGGGAATGAGATCTTCGCCACCGCCTTCGCGCCCAAGGTCCGCCAGAAGGCCCGCGACCTGACCTTCAAGTTCGGCGAACAGCTACGCAAGGAGGGTTATCGCGGCTATTTCGAACTTGACTTCCTGATCGACAAGAAGACCGGCGCCATCTGGCTGGGAGAGTTGAACCCGCGCATCTCCGGCGCCGCATCCATGACCAACCACGCCGCCTTCGCCCATGCGGACGCACCCCTGTTCCTGTTCCACCTGCTCGAATTCTCCAAGGCGCAGTTCAAGCTGGACGTGGATGAGCTGAACGCCCGCTGGGCCGATCCCGACATGATCGATGGCTGGAGCCAGATGGTCATCAAGCATACCGAGGATTCGGTGGACCGGCTGACGGGCGCGCCGCAGACCGGCATCTACCGGATGCTTGAGGACGGGCGCGTGGTCTTCGATCGCTTCGACTATCACCGGCGCGCGGTGGAGTCGGAGAATGAGGCGTTCTTCCTGCGCATCCTGAAGCCCGGCGACTATCGCTATGAAGGCGCCGATCTGGGCATCCTTGTCACGCGCGGCCGGTCGATGACGAACGGGTTCCGGCTGAACGAACGCGCGCTGAAATGGATCCACGGGATCAAGTCCGCCTTCTCGGCCGATCCCTTGCCGATGACGGCGGCCGGTCCGGCGCTCTCCGATCCCGCCTTCAAGATCATGTAATGGACCTCTGGTGGCGGGCCATAACCGAAGACCGGCCCGGCCCGAAATGGGCCGCGCTTTTCGACGCGCATTGGCCCGCCTACCGCGCATGGTGGCTGCGGGAAGGGGAGGATGCGCGCCCGACCTACCGCGAAAGCCTGCGCGCGCTTGAAACCCACATGCCCGAAATCCTGCCGCTTTACGAAGAGCTTTGTGCGTTGGCGGGCGGCGGCGATCTGGCGGCCCGCTTCCTCAGCTTCTACCGCCCGCCGCCCTATCTGGCGGGATGCAGTCAGGCGATCTGGCCCGGCAAGGAGCCCGTCCTTGTGCGCAACTACGACTACGATCCGCGGTCCTTCGAAGGGGTCGTGCTGCATACGCGCTGGCAGGGGCGCAGCGTCATGGGCACGTCGGACGGTCTCTGGGGGCTTGTCGACGGGGTCAACGATGCCGGGCTTGCCGTATCGCTGACATTTGGCGGGCGGCGTGTCGTGGGCGACGGGTTCGGCGTGCCGCTGATCCTGCGCTATGTGCTGCAGACCTGTACAACGGCCGAGGAGGCGGGCCGCGCCCTGGCCCGTATCCCCACGCATATGAGCTACAATGTCACCGTTCTGGACCGGAAGCGCAACTTCCTGACCGCGCTGATGGCTCCGGACCGCGCCGCCCTTCTGACCCATGCGGCGGTCGCCACCAACCATCAGGAACGGGTCGAATGGGATGCCCACGCCCGCATGACCGCGACGGTGGAACGCGAACGGTTCCTCTTGCAGCGCCTCACCTTGCATGTGGAGCCGGAGGACAAGTTCATTTCGGCCTTCCTGCGCCGTCCGATCTACTCCACCGCCTTCGATCGCGGTTTCGGAACGCTTTACACGGCGGTATATCGTCCCCGACTGGGGGAGATGGAGCTGCGCTGGCCGGGCGCGAAGTGGCCCCTGACCCTGAATGCCTTTGCCGAGGGCGCGCGGCGGATCGTCATGCCCGAACCGCAGCCCCACGCATCCTGAGGCCCGTCGCGGGCCAGTGAAACGGTAGGAGCCGATCATGTCCCATATCTTCCCCCGGCACACCAAATCCGCCCCTCCCGTCGCTGTGGGCGGCGAAGGTTGCTATCTGATCGACAGCACCGGCAAGCGCTATCTCGACGGGTCGGGCGGGGCGGCGGTGTCGTGCCTTGGCCACGGCGACAAGGCGGTGACAGAGGCGATCAAGGCGCAGCTCGACAAGCTCGCCTTCGCCCATACCGGCTTTCTGACCTCGGAACCGGCCGAGGCGCTGGCCGATCTGCTGATCGCCCACGCGCCGGGCAGGCTCGACCGGGTCTACCTCGTTTCCGGCGGGTCCGAGGCGACCGAGGCGGCGATCAAGCTGGCGCGGCAATACTGGGTCGAGAAGGGCGAACCGCAGCGCGGCCGCCTGATCGCGCGCAAGCAGAGCTATCACGGCAACACCATCGGCGCGCTGTCGGCCGGGGGCAACGCATGGCGCCGGGCGCAGTTCGGGCCGCTCCTGCTGGATGTCAGCCATATCGACCCCTGCTACGACTATCGCTACCGCGCCGAGGGGGAAAGCCCCGAGGCCTATGGCCGCCGCGCCGCCGACGCGCTTGAGGCGGAAATCCTGCGCCTTGGGCCGGAAACGGTGATGGCCTTCATGGCCGAACCCGTCGTCGGCGCGACGGCGGGCGCGCTGCCGCCTGCGCCGGGCTACTTCCGCCGCATTCGCGAGATCTGCGACACATACGGCGTCCTCCTCATCCTCGATGAGGTGATGTGCGGCATGGGCCGGACTGGCACGCTGTTCGCCTGCGAACAAGACGGCGTCGCGCCCGATATCCTTTGCATCGCCAAGGGCCTTGGCGCGGGCTATCAGCCGAACGGGGCGATGCTGTGTACCTCAGACATCTACGATGCCATTGCGGGCGG
>DAIOXI010000042.1:5600-12886 GCA_036758045.1 Albidovulum sp. | reverse complement strand
ACACCTATATCGGCCATCCGGTCGCCGCTGCGGCGGGCCATGCGGTCGTCTCGGCCATTCTCGACCGCGGGCTGGTCGACCGGGTGAAGGTGCAGGGCGACAAGCTGATGGCACGGCTTCAGGACCGTTTCGGCCAGCACCCCCATATCGGCGACCTGCGCGGGCGGGGCCTGTTCCGGGGCATCGAACTGGTCGAGGACCGGGACAGCAAGGCCCCCTTCGACCCGTCGCGCGGCATTGCGGGCAAGATCAAGAAGGCCGCGTTCGAGGCCGGGCTGATCTGCTATCCGATGGCGGGCACCATCGACGGGCAGAGCGGCGATCACGTCCTGCTAGCTCCGCCCTTCATCATCGAGGACGCCCAGCTTGATGAGCTTGTCGACAAGCTTTCGGGCGCGATTGACGTGGCGCTGGGCTGAGGAACGTATATGACCAACGACAATCCCATGCTGCCGGTCACCGATGCGGACTGGCCCGAGTCGATCCCCGAGATGCGCAGCGGTTTTGCCGGTGGCCTGAACGTCTACCGCGTGATGGCCCACCACCCGGCGCTTCTGAAGGCGTGGTCGGACCTGCGCGAACATGTCGTCAACCGGACCTCGCTGGGCCGCGACCGGTCCGAAGTGGTGATCCTGCGGACCGGGGTACGACTTGGGTCCGCCTATGAATGGGCGCAGCATGTCGTCCGCGCGCGCAAATGCGGGCTGGACGACACCCGCATCCGGTCGATGCGGGGATCGACCGACCAGATGGCCCCCGCCGACGCGCTGCTTGCCACGGCGGTGGACGAGCTTCTGGACGGTGCGGAACTGACCCCGGCGACAAAGGCGCGGCTGATGGCGGAGATGGGCGCGGAAGGTACGCTCGACCTGATCGCGACGGTCGGGTTCTATTCGACGCTGGCCTTCATCCTGAACTCCTTCGCAACCCCGCTGGATGACGACATCGCCGCCGCGCTGCGGGCCGACCCCATCGACCCGTAATCCGGTTCAGGCGTTGAAGAGGAAATGCAGGACATCGCCGTCCTTGACCTCATAGGTCTTGCCCTCGACGCGGAACTTGCCCGCCTCGCGCGCGCCCGCCTCGCCGTTCCCGGCGACGTAGTCGTCAAAGGCGATGGTCTCGGCCCGGATGAACCCACGCTCGAAATCGCCGTGGATGACACCGGCGGCCTGCGGGGCCAGCGTGCCTTTCTCGATGGTCCAGGCGCGGGCCGCTTTCGGCCCGACGGTGAAATAGGTCTGGAGGCCCAGAAGGTCGTAGCCCGCGCGGATGAGGCGATCCAGCCCCGCCTCATGCAGGCCCATCTCCTCAAGGAACATCGCCGCGTCACCGGCGTCCATCTGCGCCAGCTCTTCCTCGATCTTGGCCGAAATCACGACCGAGGCCGCGCCCTGCCGTGCGGCCATCTCCGCCACCTTCGCCGACAGCGAATTGCCCGACGCGGCTGAGCTTTCCTCGACATTGCAGACGAAGAGAACGGGTTTGGAGGTCAGAAGTTGCAGCATCCGCCACGCTTTCTCATCCTCTGCCGCCACCTCGACGCTGCGCGCGGGCTTGCCGCTTTCAAGCGCCGCAAGCGCCTGTTTCATGAGCTTTTCCTGCGCCACGGCCTCCTTGTCGCCGCCCTTGATCTTGCGGGCGATATTGGCCAGCCGCCGCTCGATGCTTTCCATGTCGGCGATCATCAGTTCCGTCTCGATCGTCTCGGCATCGGCGATCGGGTCTATCTTGCCCTCGACATGGGTGACGTCGTCATCCTCGAAACAGCGCAGGACGTGGGCGATGGCGTCAACCTCGCGGATATTGGCAAGGAATTGATTGCCCAGCCCCTCGCCCTTGGACGCGCCGCGCACAAGGCCCGCGATATCGACGAAGGTGATCCGCGTCGGGATCGTCTGTTTCGATCCGGCAATGGCGGCCAACTGGTCAAGACGCGGGTCCGGCACGGCCACGTCGCCGACGTTCGGTTCGATCGTGCAGAAGGGAAAATTCGCGGCCTGCGCGGCGGCGGTTTTCGTCAGCGCGTTGAAAAGGGTGGACTTGCCCACGTTCGGCAGCCCGACGATGCCCATCCTGAAACCCATCCTACCCTCCGGCGCTACGATCGGTGGCGCTTCTAGGGCAGGCAGGGGGGCGAGGCAAGCGTCAGAACGGCTTGACCACCACAACCCAAAGGATCGCGATCACGGCCACCACGCTGATCTCGTTGAAAATGCGCAGGAAAAGGTCGGATTCGCGAAACTCCCCCCGCCGCGCACGCCGGACCAGAACGCCGGTCCAGATGTAATGCAGCGCCAGCAGCAGGACCAGCGTCAGCTTGACATGGACCCAGGGTGCAAAGGACCAGACCTGCCAGCCAAGCCAGAGCCCGGTCGCCACCGCGATCACGCCCAGCCCGGCCGAAAAGCGGTAAAGCCGGATCGTCAGGTCGCCCAGCGGCCCGAACCCGCCCAGCTTCGCATGTTCGCGCTTCCAGTAGATCAGCGCGCGCGGCACCGCGAAGATGGAGGTCATCCACCCCATCACGCAGAGAATATGTATGATCTTCAGCCAGTCCATCCGGCTTGGATGCCCTTTCGCCGCGCGGGGCGCAAGGGGGCGCGACACTGCGCGCCGCCCCTTGATTTTCCCGCCCGGCCCGTGCAAGGCCATGCGAGTGTAAGGACGGGGACCGCCATGACCAGAATTGACGACTGCTTCGCCCGGCTGCGCGCGCAGGGGCGCAAGGCCTTTGTCTCTTACATCATGGCGGGCGACCCCGATGTCGCCACCTCGCTCGCGCTGATGAAGGGCCTGCCCTCCGCCGGTGTCGATGTGATCGAGCTTGGGATGCCCTTCACCGACCCGATGGCCGACGGCCCGACGATCCAGCTTGCCGGTCAGCGCGCGCTGGAAGGCGGCCAGACGCTGCAAAAGACGCTCGACATGGTGGCGGAGTTCCGCAAGGGCGACGACACCACGCCCATCGTGATGATGGGCTATTACAACCCGATCTACTCGCGCGGGGTGGAGAGGTTCCTGGCCGATGCCAAGGCCGCGGGCATCGATGGCCTGATCGTCGTCGATCTGCCGCCGGAAGAGGATGAGGAGCTTTGCATCCCGGCCAACCGCGCGGGCATGAACTTCATCCGCCTCGCGACGCCCACGACCGATGACCGGCGCCTGCCGAAGGTGCTGCAAAACACCTCCGGCTTCGTCTATTACGTCTCGATCACCGGCATCACCGGCGCGGCGGCGGCCGAGGCCACCGATGTCGCCCCCGAGGTCGCCCGGATCAAGGCCGCGACCGATCTTCCGGTCATCGTCGGCTTCGGCATCCGCAGCCCCGAGACGGCAAAAGCCATCGCCTCGGTCGCCGATGGCGCAGTGGTCGGCACCGCGATCGTGAAACTGGTCGAGGAAAAGCGCCCGGTCGACGAGATCCTTGCCTTCGTCAAGGGTCTCGCCGACGGTGCCCATTCCGCATAGGGCTTCTTCGTTGCCCAAATACTCCCGCCGGAGTCCGGCCAGGGGGTGGAGGGTCTGGGTCAGGCGCGGCTCAGCCCAGCGTCACGTCAAGGATCATCATCAGGATCAAGCCGAAGATCAGCCCCGCCGTCGCGCGGTCCTGATGGCCGTTGCGATGCGTTTCCGGCAGGATCTCATGGCTGATGATGTAGAGCATCGCGCCCGCCGCGAAGGTCAGCCCCCAGGGCAGCAGCGCGCCGGAAACCGACACCGCCGCCGCACCGATCAGGCTACCCATGGGTTCCGCGACGCCGGTCAGCAGCGCGACCAGCAAGGCGCGGGGGCGCGAATAGCCGCGCCCGACCAGCGCCACGGCGACTGCCAGCCCCTCGGGGATGTCCTGAAGCGAGATGCCGGTCATCACCGACAGCCCGTTGGAAATATTGCCACCGCCGAAAGAGACGCCGATCGACAGGCCCTCGGGGAAGTTGTGGATGGTGATGGCGATCACGAACAACCAGATCCGCGCCATCGCCGCGCCTTCCGCCCCCTCGCGGCCGGAGGTGAAATGCTCATGCGGCAGAGCGCTGTTCAGCCAGGCGACGAAGCCCGCGCCAAGGGCGATGCCCAACCCCGCGACAAGGGCTGCGGCGCGCAGAGAGCCATAAAGCCCCTCGGCCGCGTCGATACCCGGCAGGATCAGCGAGAAGTATGAGGCCGACAGCATGCCCCCGGCGGCGAAGCCCAGCATCGTGTCCGACATGCGTTGCGACATGGTCCGCCCGATCAGGGCAGGCACCGCGCCAAGCGTCGTCGCCATGGCGGCCACGCACCCGCCCAGAAACCCCCACCAGATCGTATCCATCGGCCCCTCTTTCGCGGGCAGTCGATACTGCCCGCGCGGCCTGTGCAAGTGTGAAAGCGGATTGCGGTGAGGGCGGTGAATTGGTAAGCAAAAATGACCAATGAAGGGAGGTCCCGCCATGCCCGTCATCACCTGCATCGAGGATCTGAAGCGCATCTACCGCCGCCGGGTCCCGAAGATGTTCTATGACTACGCCGAAACGGGAAGCTGGACGGAACAGACCTTCCGCGAAAACTCCTCCGATTTCGCGCAGATCCGGCTGCGCCAGCGCATCGCCGTCGACATGACCGGGCGCGGCACGCGGTCGTCGATGATCGGGCAGGACGTGGCGATGCCGGTCGCGCTGGCGCCGGTCGGCCTGACCGGCATGCAAAGCGCGGACGGGGAGATCAAGGCAGCCCGCGCGGCCGAAAGGTTCGGCGTGCCCTTCACGCTCTCCACCATGTCGATCTGTTCGATCGAGGATGTGGCGGCGCATGTGACGAAACCCTTCTGGTTTCAGATCTATACGCTGAACGACGATGACTTCAACCGCCGCATCCTTGGCCGGGCGCGGGCGGCGGGCTGTTCGGCGCTTGTCATCACCGTCGATCTTCAGGTCCTTGGCCAGCGTCACAAGGATATCAAGAACGGCATGTCCGCACCGCCGAAATTCACCCTGCCGGTCCTGATGGACCTTGCGACCAAATGGGGCTGGGGAATCGAGATGCTTCAGACCAAGCGGCGTTTCTTCGGCAATATCGTCGGCCATGTCGAGGGGATCAGCGATCCGTCCTCTCTGTCGGCCTGGACGGCCGAGAAGTTCGACCCGGCGCTGAACTGGGACAAGATCAAGAAGCTGATGGACATGTGGGGCGGCAAGGTGATCCTGAAGGGCATCCTGGACCCCGAGGACGCGGAAAAGGCGGCCATCGCCGGGGCCGACGCCATTGTGGTGTCGAACCATGGCGGGCGGCAGCTGGACGGCGCGCTGTCCTCGATCCGCATGCTGCCGCAGATCGCCGCGGCGGTGGGGGACAGGACCGAGGTCTGGATGGATGGCGGCATCCGGTCGGGTCAGGACGTGCTCAAGGCGGTGGCGTTGGGCGCGAAGGGTGTGATGATCGGGCGCGCCTTCATCTATGGCCTTGGCGCGATGGGCGAGGCGGGCGTGACCCGCGCGCTTGAGGTGATCCAGAAGGAGCTGGAAACCTCCATGGCGCTCTCGGGCGAGACCAAGGTATCCGGCCTCGGCCGCCACAATGTCCTTGTGCCGAACGGCTTTCTCGACGGTTATAGCTGACGCCCGCCCGCCCGCGCCTTCATCAGAAGGACAAGCGGCACGATGGCGGCGAGCATGACCCCGACGGTGGCAAAGACCACCCGCAGCCCCTCGGCCTGCGCGATCAGCCCCATCAGCGAGGGGCCAAGGAAAAAGCCCGTGAAGCCGACCATCCAGGCGCGTGAGATCGCCAGGGATCGCTGGTCGGGGCGCACGAGCTTGCCAAGGATCGAGTTTGCCGAAGGCACCGTGACGGCGACCCCCAACCCCAGGAGGCCGACGCCAACGACCGCAATCGCGGGCGTCGGGGCAAGGGCGATGACGGCGGCGCCCAGAACGCCGACGACGGCGGACCACATGACCAGCCCCGCCTCGCCCAGGCGGCGCGCCGCGACCTGACCGGCCAGGCGTCCGAAGCCCATCGTCAGGCCAAGGGCGACGGGGCCGAACCCGCCATGTCCTACAGCGCCGCCCAGAGTGCGTTCGATATGCAGCGCCGACCATGTCTCCGTCGTGTTCTCGCTGACGAAGGAGATGAAGAGGATCGCGGCGGTCATGGCGATCGGTCCCCAGGGGGTGCGGATATCGGAGCCTTCAGGGGCAGCCTCATCGGGCTGCCAGTCGCGCCGCTGGCGCATCGGCAGCACCAGCACCAGCGCCACGGCGGCCAGAAGCGCGAAGGCGGCAGGCGCCGACAGCCCCGCGCTGCGCAGCAGGCTCGCCAACAGCGCCGATCCCGCGAAGGCGAAGGAAAACATCGCGTGGGAGAAGTTCATCAGGTGGCGGTCGAAGCGCGCCTCCATCACCGACAGGCGCATGTTGGCCCCGATGTCGAGGAGCGAGACACTGGCCCCCACCAGGGCCATGGCGATGCCAAAGCCTGCGATCCCGCCCGCCGCCACCGGATAGGCGAAGGCCAGGACCAGCAAAAGCCCCGCCACCCAAAGCCCGTTCGCCCCCAGCCCCGACATGATCCGCGGCGCCAGCGCCATCGCGGTGATGCCGCCCACGGCGGACATCATCATCGCAAGGCCGAAGGCCGCGTCCGGTGCCCCGATCCCGGCCTTGAGCGCGGGGACATAGGCCGAAAACCCGCCCCAGAAGACCCCGACGGCGGCAAGGGCCGCATTCGGGGCGCGCGCGATCCGTGCGGCCTCGGCAAAGGACATGGTGTTCCTGCTCGTCTGGTTCTGTCGCGGTTCAAGCGCTAACACAGGGCCGCGCCGGGGGGGAGTCAAGAAATGCGACCGTTCGCGACGGCCGCGCGCGGGGCAGAATCCGCTTTCCTTCGTGGCGAATCCGCTCTATAGCCCGCGCCTCATGGGCATGCACCCTTGGAGGATGCCCTTAAACATCTATGGAGAGACCAATGGCTGGTGAGATCCCTGATCTTGTCGCCGAGGTACGGACGGGGACAGGCAAGGGGGCCGCTCGTCAAGCTCGTCGTGAGGGCTACGTACCCGGCATCGTTTATGGCGGTGGGGAAGACCCGCTCGCGATCAACGTGAACTACCACGCGCTTCTGAAAAAGCTGAAGGCAGGCCGGTTCCTGTCCACGCTCTTCAACCTCAAGGTCGAAGGCCGGGACGATGTCCGCGTCATCTGCCGTGGCGTTCAGCGCGACGTCGTGAAGGACCTTCCGACGCATCTCGACCTGATGCGGCTGAAGCGGACCTCGCGCATCAACCTCTTCATCCACGTCACCTTCGA
>DAIOXI010000042.1:0-5590 GCA_036758045.1 Albidovulum sp. | reverse complement strand
CCCGCAGAACGACTAGGAGACACTGGATGAATCCCCGATCTTCGGCACGCCAACTCACCATGGCCGCCATGACGCTGGCCGTCTCGATCCTCGCGCTCGCACCGCCTGCCACTGCCGCCACACCCAAGCGCGGCGGCACCCTGACCGTGGACCGTCACGAGGTGGAACTGGAAGTGACCGCGGGCGACATCCCCGATCACATCACCGTCGACCTGACCGGCCGCGAAATCGGTGACGTCATCCACATCGGCGATATCGAACTGCCGAAGGGCGCCACGCCGACCATCAAGCGTAACTTCGTGATCGCCAACCTTGCGGCGCCGTCGGGCCTGCGGTCGGCCGGGGACGACGCGGAAGACGGCGAGGGCGAGGCCGGGGAAGAGTGATCTTCCGGCGCAAGCCAGAGACAGGGGGCGGAACCGCAGGGTTCCGCCCTTTTCGTTTGTGGCCGCCGACAGGAGCGCCTAGGGAGGCAGCATGGAGTTCGATGAGGATATCGACGCGCGCGGGCTGATCTGTCCGCTGCCGGTGCTGAAGGCGCGCAAGCGACTTCTGGCGATGCGTCCGGGTGCGGTGCTGCGGCTCCGCGCCACCGATCCCGCCGCCGTGGTCGATGTCCCGCATTTCTGCCGCGAGGCGGGGCATCAGTTCCTCACCGACACGCCGGATGGTGACGGAAGGGCCTATTTCATCCGGCGCGGCGACGGCCCGCTGGATGAGGGCTGATCGGGGGGGCCGCCCGCCGGGTCGAGCTCACACCCCGGCCGCGATCCTTTCGGCGCGGGCAAGATCGCCGGGCGTGTTGATGTTGAAGAACGGATCGAAGGGTGTGGCGGCAAACTCCGCGACCGCCGCCCCCTGCGCCTCGGCCCAGAGCATCACCTTGCGTTCACCGGCCTTCAGTGACGCCCGCAGCGGGCCACGCAGGCGCACCGGCCAGAGGCCGAAGGTCGGGTGCCGCCGCATCCGGCCGGTGTTGTCGGGACTGGCCGCGATGGCAAGGCCGGTGGGTCCCGCCGCCTGACGTAACCTGTCCACAAGATCGGCGGGCGGAAAGGGCGTGTCCACGGCGGCGGTCACGACCGCGTCGGCCCCCAGCGCCGCCGCCCAGTCCAGCGCGGCAAGGATACCGGCCAGCGGCCCCGGCTGCCCCGCCACGCTGTCGGACAGGGCCGGCAGGCCGGTGAAGGCAAAGCGCCCCGCGTCCCCGCCCGCGTTGATGCCCAGCGGCGCGCATTGCGGCGCCAGCCGGTCTATCAGATGCGCGATCATCGGACGCCCGGCAAGCGGCAGCAACGCCTTGTCGGCCCCGCCCATCCGGGTGCCGCGCCCGCCCGCGAGGATCACGGCAGGCAGGATGCCGCGCGGATCAGTGGACATCGGGATTGTCGCGAAAGGCCTTTTCCCGCGCCGGGTCGAGCCATTTCTGAAGCACCTTCACCGCGCTCTCCTCATAGCCAAGCGCGTCGTAGAAGGACAGGACCGGCGCGTTGGAGTTGCGGACCAGCAGTTGCAGCTTCGTGTGGCCGCTGGCGCGCGCCCAGTCCTCCGCCGCCGCCATCGCGCGCCGCCCCCAGCCCTGGCCGCGCAGGCCGGGATCGCCGCAAAGGTAATAGACACAGGCGCGATGGCCGCCATCCTCGACCACGACGCTTGCCACCGCGCGCCCGTCCCGCAGCGCGACCAGCAGGGCGGATTTCGGGTTGGCACGGATCGCCGCGATGTCCGCTTCCGGCGGGTTCCATGGCCGCGTCATGCCCGCGCGCTGCCAGAGGTCCAGCACGGCGGGAATGTCACCATCGGTCGCGGGGCGGAAATCAGCGGTCATCGTCACCTCATGCGGCCCCGTCTTTCAAGGCCCGCGGCGATCCTGTATGGCTCTGCCCGAAGGTTCAAGCGGAAGCGGGTGATGTTCGGATATGTGACGGCAGACGCGGCGCGCGGCGGCATCGACCGGCTTCTGGCCGAGGTCGCCGAAACCCTTGCGGCCGAGGGCTGGGCGCTGGCGGGCGCGGTGCAACTGAACACCGGCAGCTGCGATGGCGGCGATTGCGACATGGACCTGCGGCTTCTCGACGGCTCCGGCACGATCCGCATCAGCCAGACGCTTGGCCCCGGATCGGATGGCTGCAAGCTTGACCCCGCCGGGCTGGAAGAGGCGGTGGGACGGGTTTCCGCCGCGCTCGGGCAGCGGCCCCGGCTTCTGATCGTCAACAAGTTCGGCCGGCAAGAGGCCGAGGGGCGCGGTTTCCGCCCGCTCATCGCCGAGGCGCTGGGCGCGGGCATCCCCGTCCTGACCGGCGTCAGCCACGACCACCGGGCAGAGTTCGCCAGCTTCGCCGAAGACCTCGCCACCGCCTTGCCCGCCGATGCCGCCGCGATCCTTAACTGGTGCCGCGCGACCGCCTGACCCCGGCCTGTTCAACGCAGGGCAGAGCGTGTAAGCACGGCAAGAGACACTATCCCACCCGTGAGAGCCCCATGAAGATCGCCCACCGCGAGATCGGCCCCGCCCATCCCCCCCTTGTGATCGCCGAGATCGGCATCAACCATGGCGGCGATCTTGCCGTCGCGAAGGAAATGGTGCGCCTTGCCGCAGGGGCGGGGTGTGAGATGATCAAGCATCAGACCCACATCCTGGAAGATGAGATGACGGATGAAGCGAAGTCGATCTTCCCGCCCAATGCCGATGTCTCGATCTGGGATGTGATGGCGGGTTGCGCGCTTTCGCTTGACGAAGAAGCAGAGCTGAAGCGCTATACCGAAAGCCTCGGGATGATCTGGATTTCCACGCCGTTTTCCCGCGCGGCGGCCGATTTTCTGGAAGAACTCGACGTGCCTGCCTACAAGATCGGCTCGGGCGAGGCGGATAACCTGCCGCTGATCCGCCACATCGCGCGAAAGGGCAAGCCGGTGATTATGTCGACCGGGATGCAGACCATCGAGACGATCCGCGCCAGCGTCGCGATCCTGGATGAGGCGGGCGTGGACTACGCGCTGCTGGCCGAGATCGTGTCGATGAAGGGCGTGACGGAGCTGCGCAACGCCTTCCCCCGCGCCGTCGTCGGCTTTTCCGACCATTCCATCGGGCCGGAAATGGCGCTGGCCTCGGTCGCGCTGGGCGCCTCGATCCTGGAACGGCACTACACCGATACCCGCTATCGCAAGGGGCCGGATATCATCAATTCCATGGACCCGGCGGAACTGCGATTCCTCATCGACCGTTCGAAGGAAATCTGGATCGCCGCGAACAACCCCAAGCGGCGGACCGAGGCCGAGGAACCTGTCTACCGCTTCGCCCGCGCCTCGGTCGTTGCCGACCGCGACCTGCCCGAAGGCCATGTGATCGAAGAGGCCGACATCTGGGCGCGTCGCCCCGGTTCAGGAGAGATCGCGGGCTATGACTTCGACAAGGTCGTGGGCAAGCGGCTGACACGGGCGGTGACGCGGAACACGCAGTTGAAATGGGGGGATTTGGAGGGCGGTGCCAATGGCTGAGGCGCTCCGCTTCTTCTGCCTTGATCCGCGCAAGGCAAAGCGCGCGACGGTCGAAAGGACGCTTTCGCCGCTGGGGCAGTTCCGCTGGCTGAAGGTGCCTCCGATGCGGGTCAGGGGATATCCCGAAACACGCGACCGTGCTGCCGCGGCCTTCGAAACCGCTACTAAGAAGCCCGCCGAAGGTGCCAAAGCTGCGGCCAAGCGGGTTCTTCTGCGGCTGCAATACAACGGCGCCCGCGCGCTGTTCGAGGCCAATCGCGATGCCGTCGCGGTGGCGTGGAACGGCCTGAACGGCAGCCGAAGGGTCTATATGGACGGCGCCCGCGATGCCGGCGCCCGCACGCTATATTTCGAACTCTGTCCGTTTCCCGGCCGCGTAACGGTGGACCCTTGCGGCGTAAACTTCCAGAACGGCCTGCCGCGTGATGGGGCCTTCTATCTGGACTGGGCGAAAGACAACGGGGCCGAAAGCTGGCGAACGGTGCGCGAAACGCTCCGCGCCCGTACCCGCGCTATCCCGCGCGAGGAGACTGCGGGCGACCGGCCTTTGACCGAGCCTTTCGTCTTTGTCCCGCTTCAGGTTCCGGGCGACAGTCAGCTTCGCCTTTTCGGCGGCGCCTTCCGCACTGTCGAGGCGGTGATCGAGGCGATGGCAGAGGCGGCGAAACGCCTCCCCGACGGCTGGCACCTCAGGCATAAGGAACACCCGACCTCGCCGGTGGCGTTCGGGGATTTGATCGACCGCCTCAAGCACCCAAAACTTGTCCTCGACAATGCCACGGACACCTTCGCCCAGGTTGCCGCCTCGCGTGCGGTGGTAACGGTGAATTCCTCCGTGGGCCTCGAGGCGATGTTTTACGAAAAGCCTGTCGTCGCGCTGGGCCAGTGTTTCTGGGCGATCCCCGGCATTGCCGGGTACTGCCCGACGCTCGAAGCGCTCTCATCCGCGCTTTCGGACCCCGGGGCGCTGTCCTTCGATCCCGCTGCCCGCGCCGCGTTCCTGAGCTTTCTGGCGGATGCCTACTATCCGATGTTGAACCGCGACGCGGCACCCGGACGAGGCCGCCAAGGTCACCGCCCGCCTCCACGGCCCCGATCCGCGCGGGTTGTGGGCCTGCACGGAGGCCCTGTCGTGATCCCGGCCTGGAAACTCCGTCGCGAGATCGGGCGGTTGCGCCAGCACTTCTGGGCTTTGTCGGGCCTGGCCTACGAACCGATCCTCAAGCTGCGCCACGACCGCTGGCGCCGGGCCTTGCCGCAACCCGAGGATGGCGGCGTGCCGCTGGGGCCGAAGGTGGCGGTCTTTCTGCTTTACCAGCCGAGGGGTATCGCGCGCTCAGTGTTGATCACGCTGCGACATCTGGTTGATAATGGCTATACCCCGCTTGTCATTTCCAATGCGCCGCTCTCGGCTGTTGATCGCGATACGCTGCATCCCCTGGTCTGGCGGATGATCGAACGGCCGAATTTCGGCTATGACTTTGGCGGCTATCGCGACGGTATCCTGCTGCTGGACCAATGGGGGGTGCGGCCTGAACGGCTTCTGGTTCTCAATGACAGTATCTGGCTTCCGCTTGCGCCCGGATCGACGCTGATCACCCGGATGGAAACGGCAAGCGGCGACGTGATCGGGACAATCCTCCACCCGGACAAGGAACGCCGCAGGGTGGTCATGTCTGTTCGTCGCGTCTATACTGAAGATGACCTTGCCGCCCAAGGGGCGGCCCTTCGCGCCCGCACCCCGGATGAAACGTGGCGGCGCGAGGTGCTTGCCCATGTGCGGCGGACGACGACACGGCGCAGGTTCAACGCCTCTTTCCCCTATCCGTCACTCTCCCTGCTCGGTATGGACTTTATGAAACGTTCGACAGGCCCTACCGGCGCCGGGGCGCAATCGCTTCACGTCCAAATGCGGATGCGCTATCTCGACGCCGTTGCGGCAGGAGACCTCCCCCCGCCATATAAGGACGTGCTGGACGAGATCAGGGCCTCGATCCCGGGGAATGGTGCTTGACGCGGACAAGGGGAAAAGGGACGACCCCGCCAGAGGATTGGAGCCAACGATAATGAATAAGCTGATCGCCCGCATAAT
>DAIOXI010000041.1:0-17209 GCA_036758045.1 Albidovulum sp. | reverse complement strand
GCTGCTTCGTCTAGGAGGACTTGCGTTAGGCGGAGCGGCCAGTAGTGCAAGTGGCGGAGGACGACTTGTACGCCCACCACCGCGAAGGCCATGATCGGGCTCATCGCCCCTGCCACCTGTTCCGCCGCCATGAAACCGCCGCCCCCTTTTACACAGCCCGCAACGCGACAATGCCGCCAATCGCGCCAGCTTCCAAACCCGGCGCGTCAGCTTTCGCCAAAAAGACGCTGGTGTTCCTGAATCGCAAACCTGTCGGTCATCCCCGCAACATAATCAAGCACGATGCGGGCAAGATCGGTCTGATCCCTGGCGCGGGCCACATCGGGGTGCCATTCTTCCGGCAGAAGGGCCGGATCGTTCAGGAAGAGCGGGAAGAGGTCGTTGATCATCGCCGTCACGCGCTGCCGCTCCTCCACCACGGAGGGCGCGCGGTACATGCGGGTGAAGAGGAACGACTTGATCGCCTTGAGGTTCTGGTAAAGCGGCTTGGGAAACCGGATGATCGTCCCCGGCATGGCGCGGATCTCTGCCGCCGACTGGGGTTGGGCGGCCTGAAGCCGGGTCTGGGCGACGGCGATCACATCTTCCACCATGGCGCCGAAAACGCGGCGCAGCGCCTCATGCCGCCGCCGCATCGGGTCGAGACCGGGGTAGAGCCGGTCTACCTCCTCGAAGGCGGGGGCGGTGACGGGCAGTTCCATCAGGTCGGCTTCGCTGAAAAGCCCGGCGCGCAAGCCGTCATGCAGGTCGTGGTGGTTATAGGCGACATCATCGGCCACCGCCGCCACCTGCGCCTCGGCACTGGCCTGGGTGTGGAGTTCAAGGTCATAGGCCGCGTTGAATTCGGCCAGCGCATAGGGCAAGAGCGCCGGATCGCCGACGGAATGCGATCCGCTGGCATGGGGGCCGATGACCGGGCCATTGTGCTTGGCGATGCCTTCGAGCGTCTCCCATGTCAGGTTCAGCCCGTCGAAATCGGCGTAATGGCGTTCCAGTTTCGTGACGATACGGATCGCCTGCGCGTTGTGGTCGAAGCCGCCGTAAGGGGCCATCAGTTCCGCCAGCGCATCCTCGCCGGTATGGCCGAAGGGGGGATGGCCAAGGTCATGGGCCAGCGCCACCGCCTCGGCCAGATCGGTGTTGAGCCCCAGATGCCCGGCGATGGTGCGCGCCACCTGCGCCACCTCGATCGTGTGGGTCAGACGGGTGCGGTAATAATCGCCCTCATGCTCCACGAAGACCTGGGTCTTGTGTTTCAGCCTGCGGAAGGCCGAGGAATGGATGATCCGGTCCCGGTCGCGCTGAAAGGGCGAGCGGAACGTGGACATGGTTTCGGGATAAAGCCGCCCCCGGCTGTCTTCCGGCTGGCAGGCATAGGGTGCAAGCGTCATGGTCCTGCTTCTTGTCGCCTCTGTCGGGGCCTCATATATTCGGTTGGTGAACGAATTGACACCGGCTTTGCCATGACCCTGACGCTGCCCCCCAAAGTCACCGACCGCGCCTTCGCGCGGCTGGCCGAGATCAACGAGGACGCCGGCGAGGCGAAAGGCTTGCGCGTCGCGGTCGAGGGCGGCGGCTGTTCGGGGTTTCAATACGACATCCGGCTGGACGATCCGGCTGAGGACGATCTGGTGCTGGAGAAGGACGGGCAGAAGGTGCTGGTCGACAGCGTCTCCCTTCCGTTCCTCACCAATGCGGTGATCGACTTCGCCGATGAGCTGATCGGCGCGCGCTTCGTGGTGAAGAACCCGAACGCGACGTCCTCCTGCGGCTGCGGGACGAGTTTCTCGATCTGAGTGCGTGACATCATGCGCCCCGCACATGGCGGCGTTGGGCTTAGAGTATTTTTGCAACGAAGAAGCCGCCGGGTTGCGGAGCCTTGCGCGCCGGGCGAAGATGGCCTCCGGGCAACAGGGGGCGCATGATGAAAATCGCCACGTTCAACATCAACGGAATCAAGGCACGGATCGAGGCCCTGCTCGCCTGGCTGGAGGAGGCCGCGCCTGACGTGGTCCTCTTGCAGGAGATCAAGTCGGTCGATGAGGGCTTTCCGCGCGAGATCTTCGAGGAGCGGGGCTATGACGTCGAGACCCACGGCCAGAAGGGGTTCAACGGCGTCGCGATCCTGTCGAAGCTGCCGCTTGAGGATGTGGTGCGCGGCCTGCCGGGCGATGACTCGGACGAACAGGCGCGCTGGATCGAGGCGACGGTGGTGGGCGCGACGGCGGTCCGGCTTTGCGGGCTTTATCTGCCGAACGGCAACCCCGCGCCGGGGCCGAAATACGATTACAAGCTGTCGTGGATGGCGCGGATGAAGACGCGCGCCGGGGCGCTTCTGGAAAGTGAGATGCCGGTGGTGATGGCGGGCGATTACAACGTCATCCCGCAGGCCGAGGATGCGGCGCGACCCGAGGTCTGGCGCGAGGATGCGCTGTTCCTGCCCGAAAGCCGCGCGGCGTTCCGCCGGATCCTGAACCTCGGCTTTACCGAGGCGATCCGCGCCACCGATCCGCGCCCTGGCATCTATACTTTCTGGGACTACCAGGCGGCCGCCTGGGAGAAGAACAACGGCATCCGTATCGACCACCTGCTTTTGAGCCCGCAGGCGGCGGATCTGCTGACCGGCACGGGGATCGACAAGGGGGTGCGGGGGCGCGACAAGCCATCGGACCACGTTCCGGTCTGGATCGATCTGGCGGCCTGAGCGCGCCTCTAGCCCCGGCCCTGCCCGCCGGTCACGTCGTGGCGGTAGAGCCAGTCAAGCCGGCGCATCATGGATTTCGGCGCCAGCCGGTTGGCAAGGCGCAGCCCCATATGCGCGACCTCGCGCGTCAGGCCCGACAGGTGATAGTTGCGCGCGTTGCGCGTGGCGGCATCGACGATGCGCGCGCAGCGCGGGCGGCGCTGCGCCTGATAGGCGGCGAAGGCCTCATCCGGGGCGCGTTCCGCCAGGCAGGCGGCCAGCACCCAGGCATCCTCAAGCGCCATGTTGGCACCCTGCGCGAGGAAGGGCAGCGTCGGGTGGGCGGCGTCGCCCAGAATCGCCGCGCCATGGCCGTGCCAGTTTTCAGCGACAGGATGGCGGAAGAGACCCCAGAGATTTGGCCGCTCGATCCGGTCGAGCCAGCCGCGCAGTTCGGGCACGAAATTCTCGAACGCGATGCGCAGGGCCAGCGGGTCGTCGGTCAGGTTCCAGCTTTCCTCGACCCATTTGCGCCGCTCCTCGACCGCGACGATGTTGCGCAGGCTGCCGCCGCGCAGCGGATAGGTCACCAGATGCCGCCCCCGCCCCATGAAGACGCGCGCCACGGGGGCGATGCCGGGATCGGCCGGGATCGTCGCGCGCCAGGCCACCTGCCCGGTGAAGAAGGGCGTGACCTGCCCGTTCAGCGCCTGACGCACCTTCGAATGCAGCCCGTCGGCGCCGATCAGGATGTCCGCCTCGCCCTCGGCCCCGTTGGCCATGTGCAGCCGCGGCGCGCCCTGGCCCAGCGTCACGTCGGAGACCTGTTGCAGCAGCCGGATCTCGGCCCCCGCCGCGCGCGCCGCCTCGGCCAGGACCGAGATCAGGTCGGCGCGGTGGACGAAGCGGAAATGCCCCCCCTGCCCGCCATAGCGAAGATCAAGCGAGACGACGCGCCCGCCGCCCTCGCCGTCGATCAGGTCCACGCGCTCTGCCGGGATGCCGATGCCGTCCAGCGCCGGACCAAGGCCCAGCGCCGACAGGACCCGCGCGCCGTTGGGCGAGATTTGCAGGCCCGCGCCGACCTCGCGTATCTCGGGCGCCTGTTCCAGTACGATGACATGGGCACCCTTCAGCGCCAGCGCCCGCGCCACGGTCAGCCCCGCGACCCCGGCGCCGAGAACCGTCACCCTGCGGTCGTTCAGCATGTCAGCCCCCGAAAGAAAAAAGGCACCGGGGCCATCAAGCCCGGTGCCGGTTCCGTTGCCGCGCCCCGTACCGGGATCAGTCGTCGCGGTGGACCCGCTCGCGCCGCTCGTGGCGCTCCTGCGCCTCCAGCGTCATGGTCGCGATCGGCCGCGCATTCAGCCGCTTGAGAGAGATCGGCTCGCCCGTCATCTCGCAATAGCCGTATTCGCCGCTTTCGATCCGCCTCAGCGCCGCGTCGATCTTCGAGACCAGCTTGCGCTGACGGTCCCGCGTGCGCAGTTCCAGCGCCCGGTCGGTTTCCTCGCTTGCGCGGTCGGCAATGTCGGGGACGTTGCGGGCGCTGTC
This sequence comes from Albidovulum sp., assembly GCA_036758045.1. Lineage (GTDB taxonomy): Bacteria > Pseudomonadota > Alphaproteobacteria > Rhodobacterales > Rhodobacteraceae > Albidovulum. The sequence goes on along the minus strand of DAIOXI010000041.1, from coordinate 12,972 downwards.
TTGCAATCCCTCAAGCGTTTCCGCCGACTGTTCGAGGAGTTCTTCCTTCCAGAGCAGCAATTTCCTGCGGAAATATTCAAGCTGGCGTTCGTTCATAAAGGGTTCGTCTTCGGCCGGACGGTAATCGTCGGGAAGAAAGACCTCTGGCTTCATGTCCGCTTCCTTCTGCCGGCCGGCTTTCGGTTCAACGTTGTTAAACATAGTCCGGCACCTCACGGGCGCTCCCATATCCCAAGCCGGGGGGGTTGTCACTAGCCCTAGTCCGTTCTTGCGGCAAATTGATGGCACGGGTACTAGTCCGGCGATCCCGTTGCCCAAGGTGTTGTCACGGCCATGAAATTTAGCGGAACCGAAACCTATGTCGCGACCGATGACCTGACCGTCGCGGTCAACGCGGCCGTCACGCTGGAACGCCCGTTGCTGGTCAAGGGCGAACCCGGCACCGGCAAGACCGAGCTTGCCCGCCAGGTCGCGGGCGCGCTGGGGCTGCCGATCGTGGAATGGCATGTGAAATCCACCACCAAGGCGCAGCAGGGGCTTTACGAATACGATGCCGTCAGCCGCTTGCGCGACAGCCAGCTGGGCGACGAGCGGGTCCATGACGTCGCCAACTACATCCGCAAGGGCAAGCTGTGGCAGGCCTTCGAGGCGGACGGCAAGGTGGTCCTTCTGATTGATGAGATCGACAAGGCGGATATCGAGTTCCCGAACGACCTCTTGCAGGAACTCGACCGGATGGAGTTCTTCGTCTACGAGACGGGGGAGACGATCCGCGCGAAGCATCGCCCTATCGTCATCATCACCTCGAACAACGAAAAGGAACTGCCCGACGCCTTCCTGCGGCGCTGCTTCTTCCACTACATCCGCTTCCCCGAGGCGGAGGTCCTGAAGCAGATCGTGGACGTGCATTTCCCCGGCATCAAGGAGGGGCTTCTGGCCACCGCGCTGACCCAGTTCTACGAGATTCGCGAGACGCCGGGGTTGAAGAAAAAGCCTTCCACGTCCGAGGTGCTGGACTGGCTGAAACTGATCCTGGCCGAGGATCTGGCGCCGGAGGATCTGCGGCGTGATCCGCACAGCCTTTTGCCGAAACTGCACGGCGCGCTTTTGAAGAACGAACAGGACGTGGCGCTGTTCGAACGGCTTGCCTTCCTTGCGCGCGGGCGCGGGTAGCGCTGGCGGGGCGTCCCTCGGGCCGCTAGAGTTGCCGGGCAACAGATGAGGTGCGCGATGCCCAACCATCCCTCCGTCGTGATCCGCCCGATCGAGGCCGGGGACGAAGCCGAGTGGCGCCGCCTCTGGCGCGCCTATCTGGCGTTTTACAAGACCGAACGGCCCGAACAGGTCTATGCCACCACCTTCGCCCGGCTTCTGTCCGGGAAGCCGAACGAATTCAAGGGCTTCATTGCCCTTTTTGACGGGCGCCCCGTGGGCCTGACCCATTACCTTTTCCACCGGACCTGCTGGGCCGAGGCCGATACCTGCTACCTTCAGGACCTTTACGCGGACCCCGAGATGCGCGGCAAGGGCATCGGGCGGGCGCTGATCGAGGCGGTCTATGCAGCCGCCGATGATCACGGCGCCGCAACCGTCTACTGGATGACGCAGGACTTCAACGCGACGGCGCGCCAGCTTTACGACCGGATTGCGACGCTCACGCCCTTCATCAAGTATCAACGTCCCTGATGCGGCGGGCTGTTCTGTCACTGACGCTGGCGCTGACGGCGCTGGCCGCTTGCGTCCCGACGACCGAGGCGCCCTCGGCGGGGCGGCTTTCCTCCACCCTCTCCACCCTGCCCCGGATGCGGCAGTTTTCCGCCCATGCCGCGCGGCCGCCGCAACGGGCGAACGCGGATATGGCGCAGGATTTCCTCGACCTGTCCTTCCGGCTGGAAACCGGGCGCGATCTGCCGGTGCTGACGCGCTATGAAGGGCCGATCAGCCTGCGCGTCACCGGCCTCGCCCCCGCGACCGCGACACGCGATCTGGACGCACTGCTGGCGCGGCTTCGGGCCGAGGCGGGCATCGCCATCACCCGCACGGATGCCGCCGAGGCCACGATCACGATCGAGTTCCTGCCCGGCAAGCGCCTGCATGGCATCGTGCCGGGCGCGGCCTGTTTCGTCGCGCCCCGCGTCCGGTCCTGGACCGACTACCGCCGCGCGGGCCGCGACCGGCTTGACTGGGCGACGCTGGGCGAACGCGGCATGGCCGCGATCTTCATCCCCAACGACACCGCCCCGCAGGAGATCCGCGACTGCCTTCACGAGGAATTGGCCCAGGCGCTGGGGCCGCTGAACGACCTGTACCGGCTGCCGGATTCGGTCTTCAACGACGACAATATCCACACCGTCCTGACCGGCTTCGACATGCTGATGCTGCGCGCGACCTATGCGCCCGAGCTGCACAGCGGCATGACGCGGGGCGAGGTCGCCGCCCGCCTGCCCGCCCTGCTGGCGCGTCTGAACCCGGCCGGGAACGCCCGCACCGCCCGCCATCCCGGCCCGACGCCCGTGGCCTATTCCCGCGCCATCGAAACGGCTCTTGGCCACGGATCGGGGCGCGCCGCGCGCCGCACGGCCGCGCGCACGGCCGTGAATATCGCCGGGGACATGGGCTGGCGCGACACCCGGGCGGGCTTTGCCTCGCTGATCCTTGGCCGCCTCTCGCTGCCCGGTGATCCGGTCGCCGCGGCCGAGGCGCTGATGACCGCGGGCCGCCTCTATCACGCCGACCCGCTTCTGTCGGTCCAGTCCGCCCATGCCGACATGCAGCTTGCCGCCTTCGCGCTGACCCAGGGCGATGCCGATCTGGCCATCGCGCTGGCGGACGGCGCGTTGCCCCATGCCGCCGAGGCCGAGAACGCCGCCCTTCTCGCCACGCTTCTGGCCATCAAGGCCGAGGCGTTGACCCTGCAAGGGCGCGACGATGCCGCGCGCAGCACCCGCCTCGACAGTCTGGGCTGGGCGCGCTATGGCTTCGGCCCGGACAAGGAAGTCCGCCGCCAGATTGATGAGATCGCGGCGCTTTCGCCCCTCAACCGATCGAGGCCAAGATGATCTTCTACACCGCCATCCTGCTCGGCGCCGTCATCGGCTATGTCCGGGCGACCAAGCGCGGCGGCAATATGTTCGACAGGCTGCAATATGCCGCCGTTCACGCGATTTTCCTCGCGATTCTGGGGCTTTTCCTGACGATCCTCATCCAGCGCATGAGCTGAGCCGATGTTCCTTGGCTTCTTCGAAACCCTGCGCAGGACCGGCGTTCCGGTCACCTTGCGTGAGTATCTGGGGTTTCTCGAAGGGCTGGCGGCGGGGCTTGTGACCTATGACATCGACGGATTCTATTACTTTGCCCGCACCGCGATGGTGAAGGACGAACGCCATCTCGACCGCTTCGACCGCGCCTTTGCCGAGGCTTTCAAGGGGCTTGAGGGGATCAGCGCCGCTGAGGTGATCGAGGCCATCGACCTGCCGCGCGACTGGCTGACAAAGATTCTGGACAACCATCTGAGCGCGGAAGAAAAGGCCCGGATCGAGGCGCTTGGCGGTTTTGACAAGCTGATGGAGACGCTGAAGAAGCGGCTTGAGGAACAGAAGGGCCGACATCAGGGCGGGTCTAAATGGATCGGCACCGGCGGCACGTCCCCTTTCGGTGCGCATGGCTACAATCCCGAAGGCGTGCGCATCGGGCAGGAGAAATCCCGCCACCAGCGCGCCGTCAAGGTCTGGGACAAGCGCGAGTTCCGCAATCTCGACGATCAGGTGGAACTTGGCACCCGCAACATCAAGGTGGCCCTGAAACGTCTGCGCCGCTGGGTGCGCGAGGGCGCGGCAGAGGAACTGGACCTGCCCGGCACGATCCGCGCCACCGCCGAACACGGCTATCTTGACGTCAAGACAAGGGCAGAGCGTCACAATGCCGTCAAGGTGCTGCTTTTCCTCGATGTCGGCGGCTCCATGGACCCGCATGTGAAGGTGGTGGAGGAGCTGTTCAGCGCCGCGCGGAGCGAGTTCAAGCATCTCTCCTCCTTCTACTTCCACAACTGTCTTTACGAAGGCGTCTGGCGCGACAACCGCCGCCGCTGGGACCGGCAGACCCCGACGGATGAGGTGCTGCGCACCTATGGCGCCGATTACAAGGCGATCTTTGTCGGCGATGCCTCGATGTCGCCCTATGAGATCGTCCATCCCGGCGGCGCCAACGAACACTGGAACGCCGAGGCGGGGCAGGTCTGGCTGGAGCGCGCCCGCGCGCGATGGCCGAAAAACGTCTGGCTGAACCCGCTGCCCGAACGGCACTGGCCATACACCCAGTCGGTGGGCATGATCCGGCAGATCTTCGAAGGGGCGATGTTCCCGCTGACGCTGTCGGGGATCACCCAGGCGATGAAGGCGCTGACATGCCCCCGCTGGCGCGGCTTTGGCGCGACCACAGGATCGCGGTTCTGGCCTTTCTGGGCGCGCTGGCCGTGACGCTGTTCTTCGCCGTGCGCTTCGTGTTTTTCGCGGTCTACTGGACCGATCCCGCCCATCGCAATCAGGTGCCGGAAGGCTGGATGACGCCGGGCTATGTGGCGCGAAGCTGGCACATCCCGCGCGGGGCATTGCTGGCCGAACTGAACCTGCCGCAGAAATCCGACCGCCCGCATTCCTTCGAGGAGATCGCCGAGACGCGCGGCGTGCCACTGTCGCAGGTGTTGGGTGAGGTCTCGGCCGCGATCGCCGTTCTGAGGGCGAAGGCGCCTGTCGAATGACCGAATGGCTGCTGGAACTGGTGCCGCATCACGGGACCTGGCTGGTGGCCGTGGTGACATTCCTGTCCTGCCTCGCGCTGCCGGTGCCGTCCTCGATCCTGATGCTGGCGGCGGGCGGTTTCGCGGCCTCGGGCGATCTGGTCCTGTGGCAGGTCGCGGGGGCGGCGCTGGCGGGGGCGATCCTCGGCGACCAGATCGGCTTTGCCGCCGGGCGGCAGGGCGGCGCGCCGCTGGTTGCGCGTCTGTCCGCCCGCCGCCAGCGCGCGGCGCTTGTGGCCCGCGCGCGGGCGATGATGCTGCGGCGCGGGCTGGTGGCGATCTTCCTGACCCGCTGGCTTTTCAGCCCGGTCGGCCCCTGGGCCAACCTCGCCGCCGGGGCCTCGGGCTATGGCTGGCGCGCCTTCACCCTTGGCAGCCTTGCGGGGGAAACCGTCTGGGTCGCGCTATACACCGGCGCGGGCTATGGCTTTGCCGGCAACCTTGAGGCGGCGAGCGAGCTTCTGTCCTCCGCCCTCGGTCTTGTCGGCGGGCTGGCAGCGGTGGTCCTGCTGGGCCTCTGGCTGATCCATGCCAGCCGCGGCGGCAGGCGCGGCCCCATGTCCTGAGCGAACGGGGCTACCCCTCCGGCCCTGCCGTCCCCATATTCGCCTCATGCTGAAGCTGACCCCGATCCTTCTGGCCATTCTCTACGCGGTCCTGATGTATCACTTCTCCGCCTGGCGGACGAAGAAGATGCTGGACGCGCAGTCGCGGCCCCTGGACGATCCCGGCCTGAAGGCCGAGATCGACCGGCTGGCCCGTGCGCTGGACCTGCCCCATGTGCCGGTCCATGTCTTCGCCATCGCCCCTGTCAACGGGCTTGCGGCACCGGACGGGCGGATCTTCCTGACCGAGGGGTTCGTGCGGAAATACCGCGACGGCACGGTGAGCGGGCCGGAAATGGCCAGCGTCGTGGCGCATGAGCTGGGCCATATCGCCCATGGCCATGCGCGCCGCCGGATGATCGACTTTTCCGGGCAGAACGCGGTCTATGTGGCGCTGGCCTCACTTCTCGGGCGGCTGATCCCGTTTGTCGGCATCTATCTTGCCGGGCTCGTCACCTCGCTTCTGGCCGCGCGTCTCAGTCGGCGCGATGAATATGAGGCCGATGAATGGGCCTCCGCCCTCCTCATCAAGGCGGGGATCGGAACCGGGCCGCAGAAATCGCTGTTCCGCAAGCTGGAGACGCTGACCGGGGCTGCCGGGGCCGGTCAGCCCGCCTGGCTCTTGAGCCATCCCAAGGCCGCCGAGCGCATCGCGGCGATTGAACGGAACGAGGCGAAATGGGGCGTGAACGTCACGCCCATCCGTTAGGGTCAGCCCGCCCGCTGCACCGCGAGCCGCCCGCGCCGGGAAACGAAGGCCAGCGCCGCGGTCACGAAGGCCCAGTAACCCACCCAGCCCGCCAGCGTCACCCAGTCCGGCGCGGCGCGGTAGCCGGTCAGGGAGGCAAGCACACCGCCCACCGGACCGCTGTCGTCAAGGATGCCGCCCATGTCCCAGAGCGGCGCGTGGAAGGGCAGGATGCCCGCGCCGACCAGCTTTTCCAGCCCGGTGGTGAAAAGCGCGCAGCCCAGAAGCAGCAACATGACCTCCGATATGCGGAAGAACCGGCCCCAGGGCAAAAGGCGGCTGCCAAGCTGCATCAGCGCGTAGGTCGCGAAGGCCAGCACAAAGCCCGCCGCGACGGCGCCAAGCACGCCCATAAGGCCCGTCCCCGCCGCCCCTGCCAGCATGCCATAGAGGAAGACCACGGTTTCGCTGCCCTCGCGCGCCACGGCGATGGCTGCAAGGGTGAAGATCGTCCACCAATGCCCCGACCGCGCGGCACTGCTGAGACCCCATTCCAGATCGCGCTTCAGCGTCCGGGCGTGGCGGCGCATCCACAGGACCATCTGCACGATCAGCCCGGCGGCGAGGAAGACCATCGCCGTCATCATGTCCTCGCGCAGGACCGGCGGCATGATTTCGGCAAAGCCCAGCACCGTCGCCGCGAAGACCAGCGCCACGCCAAGCCCGGCGCCGACACCGCCCCAAAGGTAACGCCCGGCCCGCGCGCCCACCGCCCCTGTCGCCGCCTCACGCCGGAGCCAGCTTGACAGGATGCCGATGACCAGAAGCGCCTCGATGCTTTCGCGCCAGATGACGAAGATGATCTGCCCGGACATGCCCCCGCGCCCCTATTTCACCCTGACGGTGCCCCTGGCGCTGTCCTGCCGCTCATGGAACTCATCGACAAAGGCATAGTCGCCCGCAGGCAGGGCGGGCAGCTTCACGGTCATTTCCTTGCCCGGCCCGACGACGGTTTCCTTTTTCAACGCCTTGCTCTCGTACTCCCCGTCGGAGGGGCCGGTGTTGCGGATCAGCAGTTCCGCCGGTTCGCCTGCCGCGATCTCGACCACCTGCGGGGTGACGACGCCATCATTGAACTCGATCACGACGGGGGCGGCGGCTGCTGCACCCGCGCCCGCGACGGTCAGGACGGCAAGAAGGCCGAGGCGGGCAAAGGGGATGGCGGCATGGGACATGGGGTTTCTCCTGCGAGTCGGTTCTGGCGGCTGAGGCCAGGACCGACATAACCCAGTCTTTTAGTCAGATAAAGCATTTTCTGAGTGAAAGAGTAAACTACCCGTGAGGGGCCGCCCGGCCCGACAAAAGCTTGCCCAGACGCGGCAGCCGCGCGCGTTTGAGAAGCGGGCGCAGGGGTTGCGCCTCGCCCGACAGGTCCTCGGCGCGGGCGCGCACCTCTTCGACCACGGTTTCGACCGGACCGGGGGCGGTGGCATGCAGCGCGCGCAGGAATTCGTCGGGGTCCATCCGGCGCAGGCCCTCCTCCGCCAGCGTGTGACGGGGGAAATCCTGCGCGTTGAAGGTGACGATCACGTCCGCCCCGCCCGCAATGGCGGCGGCAAGAACATGGATGTCATTCGGGTCCGGCAGGTGCAGCCGCGCCTCAAGCCCCGGTCTGGGCGCGACCGAGGCCGCCGGGAAGGCCGCCCGCAGGACCGCGATCTCCCCCCGCGCGATCTCTTCTGCGCCGGGGCCGAGCTTGACGGTCGCGCGCGCCCATTCCTCAAGGATGCGGTCGGACCAGAGCGGAGTGTAAAGCCCCGCCCGCGCGACGCCTGTCAGGATCTCCCGCAGCACCGTCGGGTAAAGCACGCAGGCATCCAGCAGCGCCTTCATCCGTCAAGCCGGAAGAAGAGCGCCTTGAGGTAACCCGACTCCGCCAGTTGCGGCAATTGCGGATGGTCCGGCCCGGCAAAGCCGGTATGGATCAGTTGCGAGCGCCGCCCGCCGCGCCCGATGCCACGGGCCGAGGCATTGCGGAACTGAGTCAGGTCGGCGGCGTGGGAACAGGAGCACAGCACCAGAAAGCCCCCCGGCGCGACCAGCGGCGCGGCAAGGCGCGCCACCCGCTCATAGGCGCGCAACCCCGCCTCAAGCGCCGGTTTGGCGGGCGCGAAGGCGGGCGGGTCGCAGATGACGAGGTCGAATTGCGCCCCCTCGCCCCGCAGTGCCTCCATCACCGCGAAGGCGTCGCCCTTGCGGGTGGCGAAGCGGTCGCCCATGCCCATGGCCCGCGCGCCGCCTTCGGCCAGATCCAGCGCCGGGGCCGATCCGTCGACCGCCAGCGCCGATGCCGCGCCCCCCGCAAGGGCGGCCAGCGAAAAGCCCCCGACATGGGAAAAGACGTCAAGGACGCGCGCGCCTTCGGCCAGCCGCGCGGCGAAGGCGTGGTTCGGGCGCTGGTCGTAGAACAATCCCGTCTTCTGCCCGCCCATGAGGTCCGCCAGATAGGTCGCGCCATTCATCGGCACGGGCAGCGGGCCGTCGATCCTGCCCGCGAGGATGCCGGTTTGCTCATCCAGCCCCTCAAGCCCACGCGCCCGGCCGGTGGCGTTCTTGACGATCGCGGTGACGCCGGTGACATCGGCCAGCGCGGCGGACAGGTCGGCGATCATCGCCTCGGCCCAGGCCGCGTTGGGCTGGATCACCGCAGCCTCGCCGAAGCGGTCGATGATGGTGCCGGGCAGCCCGTCGGCCTCGGCATGGACCAGCCGGTAGAAGGGCGCGTCGAACAACCTCTCGCGCAGGGCCAGCGCGCGGGCCAGCCGCGCCGCGATCCAGTCGCGGTCGATGACGGCCCCGGCGTCGCGGTCCAGCATCCGGGCGATGATCTTCGACTTCGGGTTGACCGTGACCACGCCCATCGCCCGCCTCTCGGCATCCTCGAGCACCGCGATGGTGCCGGGGGACAGCGCTTGTGTCCGCCGGTCGGTCACAAGCTCATCCGCATAGACCCAGGGAAAGCCGTGGCGCACCGCGCGGGCATCGGCCTTGGGCCTGAGACGGATAACGGGATAGGTCATGGGTACCCCCGGAGGCTGGACAGGCTCCTTCCCTAGTGCGAAGCGCGGCGAAGCGAAAGCCCCCGGCCCTTTCGCGGCACCCTGTCCCTGCCTCGCCTTGACGTCGCCCGGTCGGGCGCGCAGACTCTCCCCCAACCGGAACGCGACTCTGGCGACGCCTGCACGATCGCTATCGGGCAAGGGTTGTTAGCGCTAACGGATCATGCTACACCCCGGCCCGAACAGCGATCCCGCCGCCCCTCTCCAAGGCGCCGGGCATATCAGGAGGCAGCGATGGCCATCCATCCGCAACTCGACGCGATCACCGCACGCATCCGCGACCGCTCGGCCAGCACGCGGGGCGCCTATCTTGACCGGATGCGCAAGGCGGCCCAGGAAGGCCCGGCGCGCGCGCATCTGTCCTGCGGCAATCAGGCCCATGCCTATGCCGCGATGGGCGCGGAGAAGGCCGACCTCGCCGAGGGGCGGGTCGCGAACATCGGCATTGTCACCGCCTATAATGACATGCTGTCGGCCCATCAGCCCTATGAGGATTACCCGAAGATCATCCGCGACACGGCGCGCGAGCTTGGCATCACCGCGCAGGTCGCGGGTGGGGTTCCTGCGATGTGCGATGGCGTCACGCAGGGGCGCGACGGGATGGAACTGTCGCTTTTTTCCCGCGACGTGATCGCGCTGGCCGCCGGTGTCGCGCTGAGCCACAACTGTTTCGACGCAGCCCTTTACCTTGGCATCTGCGACAAGATCGTGCCGGGCCTCATCATGGCCGCCGCGACCTTCGGTCATGTGCCCGCCGTCTTCGTCCCCTCCGGCCCGATGGTCAGCGGGCTGCCGAATGACGAGAAGTCCAGGGTCCGCCAGCAATTCGCCGCCGGAGAGGTCGGCCGCGACAAGCTGATGGAGGCGGAGATGGCCTCCTACCACGGCCCCGGCACCTGCACCTTCTACGGCACCGCCAATTCCAACCAGATGCTGATGGAGTTCATGGGCCTGCACCTGCCGGGCGCCAGTTTCGTCAACCCCGGCACCCCGCTGCGCGAGGCGCTGACGAAAGAGGCGGTGCGCCGCGCCGGTGCAATCACCGCGCTTGGCAATGACTATCGCCCGGTGGGCGAGATCCTTGACGAACGCGCCATCGTCAACGGCATCGTCGGGCTGATGGCGACGGGGGGGTCCACCAACCTCGTCCTGCACCTGCCCGCCATGGCGCGGGCGGCGGGCATTCTGCTGGAGCTTGAGGATTTCGCCGCGCTGTCGGACATCGTGCCGCTGATGGCGCGGGTCTATCCCAACGGTCTGGCCGATGTGAACCACTTCCACGCGGCGGGCGGGCTGCCCTTCATGATCGGCGAATTGCTGTCGGCGGGGCTTCTGCACCCCGACGTCAAGACCATCGCCGGGGACGGCCTCCACCGCTATGCGCAGGAACCGAAGCTGCGGGACGGCGTGTTGTGCTGGGAGGATGGCGCGGGGGAAAGCCTGAACGACAAGGTCCTGCGCCCCGCAACCGATCCGTTCCAGCCGATCGGCGGCCTCAAGGAGCTGACCGGCAATCTCGGCCGTGGCGTCATCAAGATTTCCGCCGTCGCGCCCGAGCGGCATGTGATCGAGGCCAAGGCCCGCATCTTCCACGATCAGGAAGAGGTCAAGGCCGCCTTCAGGCGCGGTGAATTCACCGAGGATACGGTCGTCGTCGTCCGCTTTCAGGGGCCGCGCGCAAACGGGATGCCGGAACTGCATTCGCTGACCCCCACCCTGTCGGTCCTTCAGGATCGCGGGCTGAAGGTGGCCCTGGTCACCGACGGGCGCATGTCGGGGGCCTCCGGCAAGGTCCCGGCGGCGATCCATGTCAGCCCCGCAGCCGCCTGCGGCGGCCCCATCGCGCGGCTGAGGGATGGCGACATCGTCCGGCTGGACGCGACCAGCGGGCGGCTTGAGGTGCCGGGCGTGGACCTTGAGGCGCGCGCGCCGGTCACGATAGACCTTGAGGCGAATGCCCACGGAACCGGGCGCGAGCTTTTCGCCTGTTTCCGCGCCCATGTCGGGGCGGCGCCGGAAGGTGCCGCGCTCGTCGTCTGACCCCTTGATCCGAAGGACTGCCCCATGACCCCCGCCGAACAAAGCCGAAAAGCCGCCGAGATCTGCGCCCTTGCCCCCGTCGTGCCGGTCCTTGTGATCGAGGATGCCGCGCGGGCGAAGGGGCTGGCAGAGGCGCTGGTCAAGGGCGGGTTGCCCGCGCTTGAGGTGACGCTGCGCACGCCCGCGGCACTCGACGCGATCCGCGCCATGGCCGATGTGCCGGGCGGTGTCGTGGGCGCCGGAACGCTGCTGACAGCCGGGGACGTGAAGGCCGCCAAGTCAGCGGGCGCAAAGTTCGGCGTCTCCCCCGGCGCGACGGACCGGATCATCGCGGCCTGTGCCGAGGCGGAGCTGCCCCTGCTGCCAGGCGCCGCGACGGCGACCGAGGTGATGGTGCTGCTGGAAAAAGGCTTCACGGTGCAGAAGTTCTTCCCCGCCGAGGCCTCGGGCGGCGCCCCGGCGCTGGCCGCCATCGGCGCGCCGATCCCGCAGGTGAAGTTCTGCCCCACCGGCGGCGTCAGCATGAAGAACGTGGCCGATTATCTGAAGCTTTCCAACGTCCTGTGCTGCGGCGGAAGCTGGGTCGCGCCCAAGGCCGCCGTTCAGGCCGGCGACTGGGACCAGATCGAAGCGCTGGCCCGCGCGGCGGCGGCGCTGCCGCGCTAGGACCGCCCCACCGCTTCGCCCAGCGCCCGGCGCATCAGGTCGCCGCGCGCGCAGATCGCGCCGAGGATCAGCCAGGCCAGCGGGTAGAGCATCGCGACCGCCACCCCGATCCGCCCCGGACCGGCGCCAAGGGCCATCGACACGCCGAAAAGATCGGCGGCACCGGCCGGAACCGCGCCGAGGATGGCAAAAAGCAGCGCCAGCCGCATCCGGTCGCGGCGCAGGTGCAAAAGCCGCTGGATCAGCGGCCCTCCATAGCCCCCGAGAAGGCAGCACTCCGCCGCCGCCAGCACCGCCAGCACAAAGGCCAGCACGCCAAGGAGCAGTTGCACTGCGGGCGCGAGTGATGGCGCATGAACCCCGGCCCAGCGCGTCACTGTCAGGGAAAAGGCCCCGGCGGGCAGGTAGAACGTCAGGAACGCCAGCGCCGGGTAAAGGGATCTAATAAAGGTCTTCATGGAAACAAGCTCCCGTGAATACCCCTGATTAACGCGGCTTCGCGACGCCGAAGCGGCGCGCGCCTGTCCCCTTCGGGGCGATTTTCGGGTGTGTTTCTGTCGCCGGGGGCGCCGTCAGCCGCCCAGCCGCGCCGACCGTCCGCCGCGCCGCGTCGGCCTGTCGCCGGGGACGAGGCCGTCGGTCAGGACCTTTGTCATGGGGTGATCCGGGTTGGCGGGGGCGTAGTGCGACAGCAGCACCCGCATCGCCTCATGCGGGTCGGTATCGACCGCGAGGCTCAGCGCCCAGTCAAGGTAGATCGTCCGGCATTCGCCCGCCGTGATCCCCTCGATCGCGTAGGATTCGCGCACAAGCCCCTTGGGGTCGGCAAGTTTCGCCTCCATCACCCTCCTGCCCATCCTGTCCACGGCCCCTTCATTGCACCGCCCCGTCCGACGGGGCGCCAAGGATCGCCGCAATGATCTCTTCGGCCTTCGCCACATGCGCCGCCAGCCGCGACGCAAGATCGCCAAGTTCCGACGCATCCGTTTCGCGCAAGAGGAACGCGCGCCCGCCCTCGCCGATCGCCTCCATGTCCAGCGGCCGTTCGCTTAACAGCCG
>DAIOXI010000040.1:6285-17229 GCA_036758045.1 Albidovulum sp. | reverse complement strand
CGAGATCATCGACGAGATTCAGGAAAACCTGGCCATCGACGTGGCGCCGGCAAGCTGGCCCATCGGCATGGGGCGCGATTTCCTTGGCTGCTACGACATTCTGAACGACCGGCTGGAACTGATGGATCGGGCGGACCGGAACCGGGTGGCCGAGTCGATCAAGATCGAGGGGCTGGACGATCCGAAGCTGGCTGAACATATCCCGGCGGAGCAGTTGAGGAAGCTCCGCGAAGAGATTGAAATGGCGCGCGAACTGTTGCCCGCCTTCGACCGGGCATCCTTCCTCGAAGGGCATCTGACGCCGATCTGGTTCGGCTCTGCCATCAACTCCTTCGGGGTCAAGGAACTGATGTCCGGGATCGGCGATTTCGGCCCCGAGCCGCAGCCGCAGACCGCCGCCGAACGCCAGATTTCGCCCGATGAGGGCAAGGTCGCGGGCTTTGTCTTCAAGGTGCAGGCCAACATGGACCCCAAGCACCGCGACCGGGTGGCTTTCGTGCGCCTTGCCTCGGGCCATTTCGAACGCGGCATGAAACTGCTGCATGTGCGGTCGAAAAAGCCGATGGCGATCTCGAACCCGGTCCTCTTCCTCGCCGCCGACCGGGAACTGGCGGAAGAGGCCTGGGCGGGCGACATCATCGGCATTCCGAACCACGGGCAGTTGCGCATCGGCGATGCGCTGACCGAAGGCGAGGCGCTCAGGTTCACCGGCATCCCTTCCTTCGCGCCGGAGCTGCTGCAAACGGTGCGCGCGGGCGATCCGATGAAGGCCAAGCATCTGGAAAAGGCGCTGATGCAGTTCGCCGAGGAAGGGGCTGCCAAGGTCTTCAAGCCCTCCATCGGGTCGGGCTTCATCGTCGGGGTCGTGGGCGCGCTGCAATTCGACGTCCTCGCCAGCCGGATCGAGATCGAATATTCCCTGCCCGTCCGCTTCGAACCCTCGCAATTCACCTCGGCCCGCTGGGTCACGGGGCCGAAGGCGGAGGTGGACAAGTTCGTGAACGCCAACAAGCAGCACATCGCCACCGACCATGACGGCGACATCGTCTATCTGACGCTCCTGCAATGGCACATCGACCGCATTGCACGCGATCACCCGGAGCTGACGCTGTCAGCGACGAAGGAGATGATGGTGTGAGGGGGGGGCGTTCTGGCGCGGCAGAGGTTCGCACCCGGCCCCGAGGGTGGGCGCGGATACTCTTGGTGGAGCGCTGAAGGTCCCGCCAACGGCGCGTCTCGTTCGAACGTCTGAAGGATTTCGCGCCCGCGCCTCAGGGGCGGGGTCGGGCGCGAACCGGATCGCGGGCGATCCGGGGGCGGGTTTCGGGGTCCGGGGCCATGCGTTCAGCCCCCCATCACGCCCCCGCGACCTCACTTCATCGTGATGCCCGGCGCTTTGCCCTTCATGCTGAGGTGGCACCGGGAGCCGACGAGGGAGGGCCAGTGAACCGGGTCACGAAACCGATCAGCCATGCCCTGATCCGCTATCTGCAAAAGCAGCGCGCCTCCTATGTGCCGATGGCGGTCACGCCGCTGCCGCTCTTGCGCCGTTGTCTGCGGCCCGCCGATATACTGCTGGTGGAGGGCGACACGCGCATTTCCTCGGCGATCAAGTACCTGACAACCTCTACCTGGTCGCATTCGGCGCTTTACGTTGGCGAGGGCGAGGGCCGCGATCTGATCGAGGCCGATGTGCGTGACGGCGTCCGCTGGGCGGCGCTTGAGGCCTATGCCCATCTCAACACCCGCGTCTGCCGCGCCGTGGGCCTGAGCGATGAGGACCGCGCGAAGGTCGTGGCCTATATGCGCGCCTCCCTTGGGCGGACTTATGACCTGAAGAACGTCTTTGACCTGATGCGCTATCTGCTGCCGCAGCCACCGGTGCCGCGACGCTGGCGGCGCCAGATGCTCGCCCTCGGATCGGGCGATCCGACCCGCGCCATCTGTTCCACCCTGATCGCCGAGGCCTATGAGTCGGTCCGTTACCCGATCCTGCCGAATATCCGCCCGGACCCGGACGACCCGCGCGGGCGCGAGATGCTGCATGTCCGCGACCACGCGCTCTTCGTGCCGCGCGATTTCGACATCTCGCCCTATTTCGCGATCATCAAGCCGACGATCGAGGCGAATTTCGACTACCGCGCGCTAAGCTGGTATGAGGCCCCGGACCGTGCCCCCCCTACCCCACGCTCACCTCAAGCGTGATTTCCGCCTTCAGAAGCTTCGAAATCGGGCAGCCCTGTTTCGCCTTTTCGGCCAGTTCGCGGATCTTCGCCTCGGGCGCATCGGCCTTGGCCCGCACGGTCAGATGCGCCTTCGTCACCGTCGGGCTGCCTTCGGTGGCCGGGTCGAGCGTGATGGTCGATTTCGCCTCGATCTTCTCGGCGGCGATCTTCTCGCCCCCCATCAGGGCGGAAAGGAACATCGCATAGCAGGCGGCATGGGCGGCGCCGATCAGTTCCTCGGGGTTGGCGCCCTTCTTGTCCTCGAACCGGGTGGCGAAGGTATAGGAAATGCCCGACAGCGCGCCCGACTGGCTGTCGATCACCCCGTGACCGTCCTTCAGCGAACCGGTCCAGGTGGCGGAGGCGTGTTTCTCGATCATCTCGGGTCCTTTCTGATGGCGGCCATCGCCGAAATGGCGGGCGTTTCCGGTGCGGGAGCTTCTGGCCCAACGTCCGTTGCGCCTTGCGGTTCCCCGGCCCAGTGCATTTCCACCCGCTCCACCACGCCCCGCCGCATCTGGCGGGCAAGCTGGCGGCGCAGGATCGCCTCGCGCAGGCGCCTGCGCCAGCCGGGGCGATGGGTGGCGATGCCCGCGGCGATGCGGTCGTTCAGGATGTCGGAGCCGAGCGTGGGAAAATCGTGCAGCACCGGCGCGGGGGCGACGAAGGCCGGGCGCAGGATCGGAAAGCCCAGACCGGCAGAGCGGGAGAACATGTAATGATCGACCGGCACGTTCAGGCGGTCATGGGCCGCGAGCAGTCGCCCCGCCGCCTCGGGCGTGATCGCATAGGCGCAGGTGCCGAGGAACCCGGCCTCTTGCCGGTACAGGCCCGCGCCATCGGCGAAGTCCAGCGCGGCAAGGCGGCGGCCGATGGGAAAGCGGCGGCTCCGCTCCCCCCCCGGCCAGTGTTCCAGCTTCAGCGCGCCGATCCCATGCGCCCGCATCAGCGCGCCAAGATCGGCGCGCGCAAAGGCTGCGAAGACCGGCGCGGGGCGCGCGTCATCCTCAAGCACGATCGCGGCGCCATCGGTCAGCGTCGCGATCCGGTGCCAAAGGTCGCGGTGGGTCTGCGAACAACAGACATCGCCCAGCGTCGCGGGATAGTCGCGCGCCAGCCGCCCGCCCCCGAACGCGGCCCGAAGTTCCTCGGCCGCCGGGTTGCGGCGGTCATGGGCGGGGATGCGTTCGAAACTCAGGCCAAGGGCCGCGAGCCGCGACGACACCGCCGCCCAGCGCTCTGTCGCGCGGTCGAGGTTGAGGACGAAGATGGGTAGCTGTCTGGTCATCGCCCCCCGAAATCCGCGCCTGCGCCAAGATTTGCGGCCCCGACCGGCCGAAATAAGGCGGCAATGTGGCAAAGCCCGCCGCCCGGCCCCAAAAATGCAGGGATGCCCGCCTGATTCAAGCCCGATTCGCCCGCTATCAGCGGGGGTGCAGGGCGAAAGGGAGACTTCCGCGCACTCTTCCATTGAGTGAATTTCGGAAATTTGCCTCAACCCTAGGCAATTCTCCGCCAAATTGTTCGCATTTCAGGCCAAATCATCAACGCAACCCAGTATTTGTTCCGAAATCACGAACGCACCGTCTCCGCGCCCCAAAAAAGTCTCAATTATCCAATAAATTGTTAAGGCAACCCGAAACAAATGGAGCTGCCATGTTCAAACTTCCCCTCAAGGCGCTGGCGATGGCAGTCACGCTCGGGGCCGCTTCGGCCGCCCAGGCAGGCACGATCAACTATACCGTGGACAGCGGCTGGGATCGTTTCTCAGCCGGGGCCGTCGGCACCCAGGTGTCGCGACAGTTCAGTTTCACGCTGACCCAGAACGCGATCATGACCATCGTCGATGGTTTCCTCGCCGGCGATCAGTTTGAAGTCTTCTCCAACGGTGTCTCGCTCGGCACAACCTCGCTTCCCGGCACCGGGGGCACCAATACCGGCATGAACTTCGATGCCGCCCTTGCCGATGGCATTCACAGCATGGGCCGCTTCATCCTCGGGCCGGGCAGCTATCTGATCTCGCTCGACGTGCTCAGCCGCTCCGGCACCGACACCGCCCTCCACCTCGGCGCGATCCGCGTCGATGTGGGTCAGGTGCCGGTCCCGGCGGGCGGAATGCTTCTTCTCTCCGCACTCGGCCTGATGGCGTTGCGCCGTCATCGCCGCAACGCCTGAGGCAGGCGGCGGGGAAACTATCGGCAGTCGCACACCCAAGAACCTTACCCACCCAATCCCCAAACCAAGGCGCCGTCCGCACCCTCGCGGGCGGCGCCACCCGTTTCGGGGCCCGTCCCACCCGCCAGATTGACGTTTTCCACAGTTTGCGATAGGTACGCGGATGGTCCACATCCGGTGGGCTCCGTCGGGGCGCCCGAGTGCTGCGTCCCATTCTTATGCGGTCCGACACCGCACTATATGGACGCTGATGACAAAATTCTCTGACCTGAAGCTGGACCCGAAGGTCCTGAAAGCCGTTGCCGAAGCCGGCTACGAAACCCCCACACCGATCCAGGCGGGCGCCATCCCCCACGCTCTTGAAGGTAAGGACGTGCTGGGCATCGCCCAGACCGGCACCGGCAAGACGGCAAGCTTCACGCTGCCGATGATCACGCTTCTCGGCCGCGGCCGGGCGCGGGCGCGGATGCCGCGCAGCCTTGTCCTTTGCCCGACGCGGGAACTGGCCGCGCAGGTGGCCGAAAACTTCGATATCTACGCCAAACACACCAAGCTGACCAAGGCCCTGCTGATCGGCGGCGTGTCCTTTGGTGAGCAGGACAAGCTGATCGACCGGGGCGTCGATGTGCTGATCGCGACGCCGGGGCGGCTGCTGGACCATTTCGAGCGCGGCAAGCTTCTTCTGACCGGCGTGCAGATCATGGTCGTGGACGAGGCCGACCGGATGCTCGACATGGGTTTCATCCCGGATATCGAGCGGATCTTCCAACTGACGCCCTTTACCCGGCAGACGCTCTTCTTTTCCGCCACCATGGCGCCGGAGATCGAGCGGATCACCAACACCTTCCTGCATGCGCCCGCCAAGATCGAGGTCGCGCGGCAGGCCACGACCTCGGAGACGATCGAACAGCGGCTGATCGAATTCACGCCGACCCGCAAGGACCAGACCGCCAAGCAGAAACGCGAGCTTTTGCGCGCCGTGATCGAGGCGGAAGGCGAGGCCTGCACCAACGCGATCCTCTTTTGCAACCGCAAGACCGAGGTCGATATCGTTGCCAAATCACTGAAGAAATACGGCTTCAACGCCGCGCCGATCCATGGCGATCTGGATCAGCGGCAGCGGATGCAGACGCTGGACGGGTTCCGCGACGGGTCGCTGCGCTTTCTCGTGGCTTCCGACGTGGCAGCGCGGGGGCTTGATATTCCCGCCGTCAGCCATGTCTTCAACTTCGACGTGCCGAGCCATGCCGAGGATTACGTCCACCGCATCGGCCGCACGGGGCGCGCCGGGCGCAAGGGCGTGGCGGTCACCATCGCGACGCCCTCGGACCAGAAATACCTCGACGCGATCGAAAGGCTGGTGGAACGCCCCCTGCCCCGCGTCCCCCCGCCCGAGGGCTTCGCGCTGAGCGAGGCGGCCCAGAAACCCGCCCGCAAGGACGACGACCGCAAGCCGCGCCGGGGCGCCGAGAAAGCCGGCCGCAAGGACCGCCGCGACCGCCCGGTCAAGCCGCATGGCGAAGAGGCCCCGATGACGCCGCTCGAGGTCACCACACCGGCCGAAAAGGCCGCCCCGCAGGTCGAGGCGCGGACCGAGGCGAAACCGGACACCGGGCCTGAAAGGGACAACCGTGGCAAGGGGCATCGCAAGGACAACCGGCGCGACCACAGGGAGGACCGCCGGGGCGGCCGGGACGACCGTGTCGTCGGCATGGGCGATCACATGCCCGATTTCCTGACCCGGAGCTTCAAGCCCAAGGCGGAAAAGGCGGACGGATAAAGCGCTTCGGGCTTGCGCTGAGAGCGCAAAGTATCGGAATTCGAACAAAACAAGTTCGAAGCCTGGGCAGTGTGAACCCGAAATGCCATGGGGGGGCGCTGACGGCCCCCGCCTACTCCGCCGTCAAGCGGCTGACCACCACGTTGACCTCGGGCTTTTTGCCGATCTGCTCGACCGCGACCTGGCGGACGGTGCGGCGCACCGCCTCTTCCAGCTTGTCGTCATTGCCCAGCACCTTGGCTCCGGAGCGGTCCAGAAGCTCGGTCAGTTCCGCCTCAAGCACCTCGGCCAGAAGCTTGCCGTCCTTCGTGCGTTCGGGCAGGCCCATGACCTCCACCCAGGCGTCGCCCAGCGGCTGATCGCCTTCATCCAGGATCATGGTCGCGAAGACCACCCCGTTCAGCGCCATGCGGATCCGGTCGCGCACCACGCCGTCCATCGCCGAGATCAGGACCGAGCCGTCCAGATAGGTCCGCCCCGCTTCCACATATTCGACGATGCGCGGTTCATCCCCCGTCAGGTCCACGACCGCACCGTTGACCGCCAGTTCCGCCGCGATGCCCTTGGAAATGCCGATCTTGCAATGTTCGCGCAGGTGGCGATGTTCGCCATGCATCGGGATCAGGATCTTGGGCGCCAGAAGGTCATGCACCGCCTCAAGATCGGGGCGGTTGGCATGGCCGGAGACGTGGTAAAGCCCGCCGTGATCGTCCACGACATCGACGCCCATTTCGGAGAATGCGTTCATCACCCGGATCACGCCGCGTTCGTTGCCCGGAATGATCTTGGAGGAGAAGAGGAAGGTATCGCCTTTCTGCATCTCAAGCCCCAGATACTTGCCGCGCGCAAGCTGAGCCGAGGTCGCGCGGCGTTCGCCCTGGCTGCCGGTCACGATCAGCATCAGGTTTTCGCGCGGCACCTCCAGCGCCTCTTCCGGGGTCAGGATCGGCGGGAAATCGGTCAGCACGCCGGTTTCCACCGCCGCCGTCAGCATCCGCTTCATCGCGCGGCCCAGAAGGCAGACCGACCGCCCCGCCGCCCGGCCCGCCTCTGCCAGCGTCTTCAGCCGCGCGACGTTGGAGGCGAAGGTGGTCGCGACAACCATGCCCTCCAGCCCCTCGATCAACCTCGCGATGGGATCGGCCAGCGTCGCCTCGGACCGGCCGGGCTGGGTCGAGAAGACGTTGGTGGAATCGCAGACCAGCACCTTCACGCCCTCGCCCTCATGCGCGATGCGGTGCCATTCCTCGGGGTCGAAGGGTTCGCCGACGATGGGCGTGCCGTCCAGCTTGAAGTCGCCGGTATGGACGATCCGCCCGGCGGGCGTGTCGATCACAAGGGCCGCGCTTTCGGGGATCGAGTGGCTGACGGGGACGAACTGCACGGTGAACGGCCCGGCCTTCACGACCTCGGGCCGGGGTTTCACGACCTTGACCCTGTCAAGCGGCTGGCCCTGTTCTTCCATCTTCAGCGTGGCGATGGCCGCCGTGAAGGCGCGGGCATAGATCGGCGCCTTCAGGCGCGGCCAGAGCAGGCCGAGGGCTCCGACGTGATCCTCATGCGCGTGGGTGATGAAGATCGCCTCGATCCGCTCCGCATTCTCCGCCAGCCAGTCCATGTCGGCCATGATGAGGTCGATACCCGGAGAGCCGTCCATGTCGCCGAAGGTCACGCCGAGATCGACGACGATCAGCCGTTCCTGCCCTTCCGGCCCGTAGCCGTAGACATAGGCGTTCATGCCGATTTCACCGGCGCCGCCAAGCGGCAGGTAGATCAGGCGGTTCTTGGTCATGCGGTGTCCCGTTCCCGGTTGTAGCGGTAGATCAGTTCAAGGCCATGCATCGTAAGATCGTCCTCGACACTGTCGAAGATGTCGGTGCCTTGGTCGAAAAGCGGCGCGAGGCCGCCCGTGGCGATGACCTTCATCGGCCGGTCCCGTTCGATGCGGATCTGGCGCACGATCCCCTCGACAAGGCCGACATATCCCCAATAGATGCCCGACTGCATGCAGGCAACCGTATTGGTCCCGATGGCCACCTGCGGCTTCGTCACATCGACATGGGGCAGCGCGGCGGCGGCCATGTGCAGCGCCTCAAGCGAGGTGTTGACGCCGGGCGAGATGACGCCGCCGATATAGGCGCCGTCGCTGTCCACCACATCGAAGGTCGTGGCGGTCCCGAAATCCACAAGGATCAGGTCGCCGCCATGCCGGTCAAAGCCCGCGACGGTGTTGACCAGGCGGTCGGGGCCGACCGTCGCCCCCTGATCGACACGGGGCGCCACCGGCAGCGCGCAGTCGGGCTTGCCCACGACCAGCGGGCGGCAGTTGAAGTAGCGGTCGCAGAGGACGCGCAGGTTGAAGACCACGCGCGGCACGGTCGATGAGATGACGCAGGCGTCGATATCCACCGGCACCTTGTGATGTTCCATCAGCGTCACGAACCAGACGAAATACTGGTCCGCCGTCCGCTGATGTTCGGTCGAGGTGCGCAGCGTGCAGACAAAGCGCGTGCCGTCCCAGACCGAAAAGACGGTATTGGTATTGCCGGTGTCGATGCAGAGAAGCATGCGCTGGCCCCCTCAGAAATAGACATCCGCCGCCGGGATCACCCGTCGGCCCTGCGGCGTGGCGAGGACAAGCGCGCCGTCCTCGGCGATGGTTTCGAACGTGCCTTCGACCGTCTCGGTCCCGGTGCGCGCGGTGATCGGCTGGCCGATGCGGGCGGCACGGTCCAGCCAGGCGGTGCGGATCGGGGCGAAGCCATAGGTGGCCAGCTGCCGTTCCCATCTGTCGAAGGCATTGGCGAGCGGGGGCAGGAAGTCCTCGGGCGCGATCCGCAGCCCGGTTTCGCCCAGAAGCGAGGCCGCCGGATGCGCGCCGGGGTCCAGTACCTCGGGCGGCGGCGTTTCGGCCAGGTTCACGCCGATGCCGATGGCAAGGTGGCTGACCGCGCCGCCCTGCCCCGCGCTTTCCAGCAGGATGCCCGCGACCTTGCCGCCGTTCAGCAGCACGTCATTGGGCCATTTCAGCCGCAGCGTCACCCCCGGCCCCGCGACCAGCGCCAGCGCATCGGCCAGCGCCAGCGCGGCGACGAAGCTGCGCTGCGCGGCCTCTTGCGGAGTGCCGGAGGGGCGCATCACCAGCGTGGCGCCGAAATTGCCGTCCGGCGCCGCCCAGCCGCGCCCGCGCCGTCCGCGCGCGGCACTCTGGCGATGGGCGAAGATCCAGGTCGGACGGGTCAGGCCGGGGGCCATCCGCACGGCCTCGGCATTGGTGCTGTCAACCTCGGCGAGGACATGGCGGGCCACACCCTCGGGCCAGGCGAAGGGGTCTGTCACCCGTTCAGTGGACAAGCGCTTCGGCAGCCGCCGCGGCGGCGCCCTCGATCCCGAAGAGGTTCACGACACCGACCACCATGATGACGGCGGAGGCCATCAGGAGAAGCCATTGCGCGGGCATCATCCGCGTGTCCAGCGCGTCCGTCTCGGTCCCGAAATACATGTAGTAGACGATGCGCAGGTAGTAGAACGCGCCATTGACCGCCGCCACCGCACCGGCCAGCGCCAGCAGGATCATGTGCGAATTCACCGCCGCCATCAGCACGCCGAACTTGGCGAAGAAGCCCAGCATCGGCGGCACACCGGCCAGGCTGAACATCAGGATCAGCAGCGCGAAGGCCTTCACCGGCTCGCGCTTCGAATAAAGGTTCAGCGCGGCGATGTCGGTCACGGGCGCCCCGTCGCGTTCCATCGACAGGATGAAGGCGAAGGTGCCGACATTCATGGTGACATAGACCTCCATGTAGATCAGCATCGCCTGAACGCCTTCCTGCGTCCCGGAGGCAAGGCCCACCAGCGCAAAGCCCATATGGGCGATCGAGGAATAGGCCATCAGCCGCTTGATATTGGTCTGCCCGATCGCGGCGATGGCGCCAAGGAACATCGACAGCACTGCCAGAAGGGCGATCACCTGCCCCCAGTCGCCGGCGGCGGGGCCAAAGCCTTCCTGCATCAGCCGGGCCAGCATCGCCATCGCGGCCATCTTCGGCGCGGTGGCGAAGAAGGCGGTGACCGGTGTGGGGGAGCCTTCGTAGACATCCGGCGTCCACATGTGGAACGGCACCGCCGAGACCTTGAAGGCGATCCCGGTGATAAGGAAGACAAGGCCGAAGAGAAGACCGATGGAGACATGGTCGCCCTGGATGGTCGCGAGGATGCCGGAGAAGACCGTCGTACCGGTGAAGCCATAGGTCAGCGAGGCGCCGTAAAGCAGCAGGCCCGACGAAAGCGCGCCAAGGACGAAGTATTTCAGGCCCGCTTCGGTCGATTTCACGCTGTCGCGCCGCAGAGCCGCGACGACGTAGAGCGACAGGGATTGCAGCTCAAGCCCCATGTAAAGCGACATCAGGTCGCCCGCGGAGACCATGATCATCATCCCCACCACGGCAAAATTCACGAGTAGCGGCAACTCGAACCGCCCCAGACCGCGGCGCTGGACGTAATCCTGGCTCATCACCAGGACGGCGGCTGCGGCGAGAAGCACGGTCACCTTGCCAAAGCGCGAAAAGGCATCGTCGATGAAGGCGCCGTTGAAGGCCAGCGCCTCGCCCTTGCCAATCCGGACGGCGTGCCCGCGGGCATTCATGCGAAGCAGGCATTGACCGCCATGAACCTTTGGGACGGCATAAAGAAGAATGTCGTCTTTGCCGATGATGTTCGGGCGGCACTGGCATGGGTCGCGCGTGGCGAAGCGCGCGCCGGCAT
>DAIOXI010000040.1:4518-6275 GCA_036758045.1 Albidovulum sp. | reverse complement strand
GCGACACGCTGCGCGCGCAAACCGAGGTGCTGCGGGTGAAGGCCAGCGCCTCGCCCGAACCCGACAGGCCGATCCAGGCGGCGACACCGACGAAGATGGCCGAGGTCGCCCAGGTCAGCGTTCCGGTCAGCTCGTCCTTGCCGGTATAGGCGGCGCCCAGAAGGGCGGCCATGCCGTAAAGGACCAGGACCACTTCGGGGAGGATGGCGGAGAAATCGGCAGAGATCATCGCGGGTCGTCCTTAGTGGCTGGCCACCTGCGCCGCATCCGCGACGGCAGGCAGGGAGGCATGGTATTCGGAAATGAGCGCGCCCACCGACGGCCCGATGATGTCGGTCACAAGGCTGGGATAGACGCCCAGAAGCAGCGTCATCGCCACGAGCGGCGCGAAGATCAGCTTTTCGCGCCCGCTGAGGTCGGTGATCGTCTTGAGGCTTTCCTTGATGAGGTCGCCGAAGACCACCCGGCGATAGAGCCAGAGCGCGTAGGAGGCGCTGAGGATCACGCCCGAGGTGGCGAAAAGCGCGGTCCAGGTAGAGACCTGGAAGACCCCCATCAGGGTCAGGAACTCACCGACAAAGCCGGAGGTGCCGGGCAGGCCGACATTGGCCATGGTAAAGAACATGAAGATCAGCGCATAGGCCGGCATCCGGTTCACCAACCCGCCATAGGCGTCGATCTCGCGCGTGTGCATCCGGTCATAGACCACGCCGACGCAGAGGAAGAGCGCGCCGGAGATGAAGCCGTGGCTGAGCATCTGGAAGATCGCCCCGTCGAGCCCTTGCTGGTTGGCGGCGAAGATGCCCATCGTCACATAGCCCATGTGCGCGACGGAGGAATAGGCGATCAGCTTCTTCATGTCCTCCTGGGCGAGCGCCACCAGCGAGGTATAGACGATGGCGATGGCCGACAGCCAGAAGATGAAGCCGGACAGCAGGTCCGAGGCGATCGGGAACATCGGCAGACTGAAGCGCAGGAAGCCGTAGCCGCCCATCTTCAGCAGGATCGCCGCCAGCACGACCGACCCCGCCGTCGGCGCCTGAACGTGCGCGTCGGGCAACCAGGTGTGGACCGGCCACATCGGCATCTTCACCGCGAAGCTGGCGAAGAAGGCGAGCCACAGAAGCGTCTGCATCCCGCCGACGATGTGGAAGCCGAAGATGTTCAGCGTCTCGGACGCGAACTGATGGTTCAGCAGCGTCGGAATATCCGTCGTCCCTGCATCCACATACATCGCGATCATCGCGACCAGCATCAGAACCGAGCCGAGGAAGGTGTAGAGGAAGAACTTGAAGGCCGCGTAGATCCGGTCCTTGCCGCCCCAGATACCGATGATGAGGAACATCGGGATCAGCCCTGCCTCGAAGAAGAGGTAGAAAAGCACGAGGTCGAGCGCCACGAAGACGCCGATCATCAGCCCTTCGAGGACCAGGAAGGCGACCATGTATTCCTTGACGCGGGTATCCACCTCCCATGTCGCGAGGATGGTGATCGGCATCAGGAAGGTCGTCAGCAGGACGAAGAGGATCGAACTCCCGTCCACCCCCACCTTGTATTGCAGGCCAAAGATCCACTCATGCTCCTCGACGAACTGAAAGCCCGTGTCGGAGGGCGTGAAACCCGCCAGCAGGAAGAGCGAGACCAGGAAGGTCACCGTCGTCGCGATCAGCGCCAGCCACTTGGCATTGCGCTGCGCCGCCGGGTCGTTGCCCTTCAGGAAAAGCGCCAGGATCGCCGCCGCGACGAGGGGAACGAAA
>DAIOXI010000040.1:0-4508 GCA_036758045.1 Albidovulum sp. | reverse complement strand
ATCCAGAGAAGAAGGACCGCGATCCCGATAACCATCGCGAAGGCGTAGGTGAAGATGTAGCCCGACTGAAGCCGCGCCGCGATCCGGGTCAGCATCGGCACGAAACCGATGGCCACCCCGTTGATCGTTCCGTCGATGACGTCGCCGTCGCCCTTCTTCCACAGGAAGGCCCCAAGCCAGCGCGCCGGGCGGATGAAGATGGCCTCATATATCTCGTCGAAGTACCATTTGTTGAGCAGGAAGCGGTAAAGGATCGGCTGCTGCGCGGCCAGACGGCCGGGGACCGACGGGTCGCGGATATAGAAGACCCAGGCGGTGAAGAAGCCGATCAGCATGGCGATGAAGGGCGAGACCTTCACCCAGGCCGGGGCATGGTGGGCGTTGTCGAAGACGGCATTCGTCGCCTCGGACATGAAGATCGCACCTTCCGGCGCATGGGCAGCGGCGTGATCGCCTTCGGCCGGGACGGCCCCCGTCGCGGTGCCTTCGGGCGCGGTGCCTTCGGCCGGCGCCGCCGCGTGATCCTCGGCCTGCGCCTCGTGCTGCGGCATGGCGAAGAAGGACAGCATCCTCTCATGATCGCCGAAGAACGGCTTGTACCAGAGCATCCCGGCGAAGATCGCGCCAAGCGCCAGCACGCCAAGCGGCACCGTCATCACCGCCGGGCTTTCATGGGCATGTTCATGCGCGTGATGATCGCCGCGTTCCTTGCCGTAGAAGGTCAGGAACATCAGCCGCCAGGAATAGAAGCTGGTGAACAGCGCCGCGACGACAAGCGCCCAGAAGGCGAACCCGTTGCCCGTCCCCCAGGCGCTTTCGATGATCGCGTCCTTCGACAGGAAGCCGGCGAAGCCGATCGAGGTCAGCGGGATACCGACGCCGGTGATGGCCAGCGTGCCGATCATCATCGCCCAGAAGGTCAGCGGGATCTTCTTGCGCAGATTGCCGTAGTTCCGCATGTCCTGTTCGTGGTGCATCGCGTGGATGACAGACCCCGCGCCGAGGAACAGCATCGCCTTGAAGAAGGCATGCGTCAGCAGGTGGAACATCGCCGCCGAATAGATGCCCGCGCCGGCAGCCACGAACATGTAGCCCAGCTGCGAACAGGTCGAATAGGCGATCACGCGCTTGATGTCGTTCTGCACCAGACCGACGGTGGCGGCGAAGAAGGCGGTCGCCGCGCCGATATACATGACGAAGGACTTCGCCTCGGGTGCGTATTCGAAGAGGGGCGACATGCGGCAGACAAGGAAGACGCCCGCCGTCACCATGGTCGCCGCGTGGATCAGGGCGGACACCGGCGTCGGGCCTTCCATCGCGTCCGGCAGCCAGGTGTGCAGGAACAACTGCGCCGATTTGCCCATCGCACCGATGAAGAGAAGGAAGGCGAGCAGGTTGGCCGCGTTCCAGTCTGTCCAGAGGAAGCCGAGCCGGGTTTCCGCAAGCGTCGGCGCGGCGGCAAAGACATCGTCCATCAGGATCGAGTCGGTCAGGTAGAAAAGCCCGAAGATGCCAAGCGCGAAACCGAAGTCCCCCACCCGGTTCACCACGAAAGCCTTGATCGCGGCGGCGTTGGCCGAGGGCTTCTTGTAGTAGAACCCGATCAGCAGATAGGAGGCGACACCCACGCCTTCCCAGCCGAAGAACATCTGCGCCAGGTTGTCGGCCGTCACCAGCGCCAGCATGGCGAAGGTGAAGAAAGAGAGATAGGCGAAGAAACGCGCCTTGTAATGCTCGTGATGGCCCCAGTTCTCGTCATGGGCCATGTAGCCCCAGGAATAGAGGTGGACGAGGCTGGAAACCGTCGTCACCACGATCAGCATGATGGTGGTCAGCCGGTCGACCCGGATCGACCAGGCGGTATCGAGGCTGCCCGACTGGATCCAGTCCATGACGTGAATGTGCTGGGTGGTGCCGTCGAAGCCCAGGAAGACGATCCAGGACATCAGGCAGACGAGGAACAGAACCCCGGTCGTCAGCGCCATCGCCGCCGTTTCGCCGATGATCCGCCAGCCGAACCCCGCGATGATCGCGGCGACAAGAGGCGCAAGAACAATGATCGTTTCCATGGCCCCTTAGCCTTTCATCACGTTGGCGTCTTCGACGTCGATGGTGCCGCGGTTGCGGAAGAAGCAGACGAGGATCGCCAGGCCGATCGCGGCCTCGGCGGCGGCGACGGTCAGGACGAACATCGTGAAGACCTGCCCCACGAGGTCGTGCAGGAAGGACGAAAACGCGACGAAGTTGATGTTCACCGCCAGAAGCATCAGTTCCAGCGACATCAGGATGACGATGACGTTCTTCCGGTTCAGGAAGATGCCGAAGATGCCGATCACGAAAAGCGCGGCGGCAACGCCAAGGTAATGTGTCAATCCGATCATTCTCGTCCCTCCGGGCGCCTCAGCGCACCCTCGTGTCGTCTTTCCGTTCTCTCTCGCGCGCGCCCCGGACCTGATCCGGGGCCACTGTCGTCATCCCCGGCCGGGCCGGGAGGTCTACCGCCGCACTCCCGTAGGATGGGCGATATCGCCCATCCTACAGCCCCTGCCCCGGCTTCACGTCCTTCAGCTCCAGCGCCTTCGCCGGATCGCGCCACATCTGCTCCAGAACGTTCTGGCGCTTGACGTTCGGGCGGTGGCGGAGCGTCAGCACGATCGCCCCGATCATCGCGACCAGAAGGATCAGGCCGGCAAGCTGGAACATCAGGATATAGCGGTCATAGATCAGGCGCCCGAGTGCTGCGGTGTTATGTAGATCCTCCGGCGTAGCAGCCGCTCGCATCGTCTCGGCGGTGGGCGAAGCTTCCCAGGCGCCGAAGGCGATGCCGAGCTGCATCAGGATCACCACGCCGATGAGAAGGCCGAGCGGCATGTAGCGCGCCATCTCGCCCTTCAGTTCGGCGAAATCGACGTCGAGCATCATCACGACGAAGAGGAACAGCACCGCCACCGCGCCGACATAGACGATCATCAGCAGCATCGCCACGAACTCCGCCCCGAGCAGCACGAAAAGCCCCGCCGAGGAGAGGAAGGCGAGGATCAGCCACAGCACCGAATGCACCGGGTTTCGGGACAGGACCACCATCAGGCCCGCCGCCACCACGGTAATGGCGAAGAGGTAGAAGGCGAAAACCGCGACCGTCATGCGTCGTCTCCCTTGTCACCATGCTCATCGAAGACGCCCTGGGCGATTTCGAGGGCCTTGGTCATGGCGGGAACCCCGCCGAACATGCTCATCTGATAGATCACTTCCGCGATCTCGCGTTTCGTGGCGCCCGCCTCAAGCGCGTGGCGGATCGTCAGCTTCATCTGCGGTTCAGCCTGCGCGCCAAGGACGGTCAGCGCCGCGACCGTGACCAGAAGCCGGGTCTTGGCGTCCAGCCCCTCGCGGTTGAAGGTCTTGCCGAACCACATCTCCATCATGTCCTTCGACATGGTGGGGAACATCTTGTCGAAGCCCGCGACCGAGAAATTCTCAAGCGCAGGGTTGAAGGTGCGGGCCATCTCCTGGCCCTGCTCCATCATCTGCGCGAAAAGTTTCTGGAAGGCGTCGGTCATTCGGAGCGCTTCCCATCAGTCTTCGGCCAGCGTGAGAATGCGAAAACCCATATGGCGATGATGTTGATGAAAGGAATGCTCATCAAGATACCGGGCCAAGCCGATCCATGCGCACGCTTCGAGATTATCATCGCGGGCCAGCCATAGGCGAGGAAACCCAATACCAGCATGACCAGCAGCGCGGGCATTCCCGTGATTTCTGTTCCGCTATAGCCAAGCTGCATTACGTAAATCCTACTTATCTGTAAGGCGCATCAAGTTCGAGGTTGCGGGCGATCTCGGCCTCCCAGCGGGCGCCGTTGTCGAGGAGTTTCGCCTTGTCGTAGAACAGCTCCTCGCGCGTCTCGGTCGCGAATTCGAAATTCGGCCCCTCGACGATGGCATCGACCGGGCAGGCCTCCTGGCAGAAGCCGCAATAGATGCACTTGGTCATGTCGATGTCGTAGCGCGTGGTGCGGCGGCTGCCATCCTCGCGCGGCTCGGCCTCGATGGTGATCGCCTGCGCCGGGCAGATCGCCTCGCAAAGCTTGCAGGCGATGCAGCGTTCCTCACCGTTCGGATAGCGGCGCAGCGCATGTTCGCCGCGGAAGCGGGGCGAGAGAGGCCCCTTCTCATGCGGGTAGTTCAGCGTCGCCTTGGGGGCGAAGAAATACTTGAAGCCCAGCTTGAAGCCGACGAGGAAGTCCCAGAGCAGGAAGTATTTCGCGGCGCGGCCATAATCGACATTCGCCATATCAGCCCCCAATCGCCCAGCGCGCCCAGAAGCCGCCAAGCACTTCGAATTTCGCGAGGAAGGACACGATCACCACCCAGCCGATGGACAAGGGCAGGAACACCTTCCAGCCGATGCGCATCAGCTGGTCGTAGCGGTAGCGCGGGACGATCGCCTTCACCATCGCGAAGAGGAAGAAGAAGACCCACATCTTGCCGACCATCCACCACCAGCCATCG
>DAIOXI010000039.1:14662-17306 GCA_036758045.1 Albidovulum sp. | reverse complement strand
AAGAGGTGGCGCGGCAATTGCGCCTGCGCGACCTTGCCGGCCTGATCGTCATCGACTTCATCGACATGGAGGAGCGCAAGAACAACGCCGCCGTCGAGAAGCGCCTGAAAGACAAGCTGAAGACCGACCGCGCCCGCATTCAGGTTGGCCGCATCTCGGGCTTTGGCCTGTTGGAGATGAGCCGCCAGCGTCTGCGCCCCGGCATGCTGGAATCCACCACGCAGCCCTGCGCGCATTGCCACGGTACCGGGATCATCCGCTCTGACGACAGCCTTGCGCTGCAAATCCTGCGCCAGCTGGAAGAGGAGGGGACGCGCAAACGCTCGCGCGAGGTGCTGTTGAAGGCGCCGGTCGCGGTGGTCAACTTCCTTGTGAACAACAAACGCGAGCATATCGCGCAGATCGAGCTGCGCTATGGGATGGCAGTGCGGCTTGAGGCGGACCCCTCGCTCATCAGCCCGGATTTCGAGATCGAGAAGTTCAAGACCGCCACCCGCAATGTCCCCGAAGCGCCCAGCCAGGTGGTGTCGGTCGACGCGCTGAGGATGCAGGACGCGGTAGAGGACGAGGATATCGTCGAGGTGGATGAGGGCGAGGAGGCCGAAGAGGCCAGCACCGCGCCTGCGTCCGAGGATGGTGACACGCCGCGCAAGAAAAAGCGCCGTCGGCGGCGGCGGCGGAAGTCCGGCAATGGCGGTACTGATGCCGCGCGCGAGGACAGTCAGGATGAGGGCGAGGTTGAGGCGGCGACCGATGAGACGCCCGCCGAGGCAGCCGAAGCCGCGGAGGCCGCAGAGGCCGAAGCGGAACCCGCCGAGCCGAAGAAGCGCCGGGTAAGCCGGTCCTCCCGCAGCCGCAAGTCGAAGGCGGGGGAGACACCGGCGGAAGAGGTCGCGGCGACCGATACGGCCACCGAGGCCGCCGAGGCCCCTGCGGCAGAGGCGGAAGACGCGCCGAAGCCCAAGGCCCGCCGCTCCCGCGCCAAGGCCAAACCGGCCGAAGAGGCACCCGCCGAGGCCGCCGAGACCCCGGCCGAGGACGCGCCCGCCAAGCCGAAGGCGACCCGGTCGCGGACCCGCAAGCCCAAGGCTGAGCCGGTCTCGGCGGCGGAACCTGTGGCGGAACCGGACACTGTCGCCGAAGCCGCGCCGGAGCCGGTCGAAATCGCCGCCTCGGCCCCGGTGCCGATGCCCGAACCGGAGCCGCATGGCGCCGACAGCGCCCCGCAGCCCGACCCGGCCGAGGCCGAGGCTGTCGAAGACAGCGCCGCGAAACCGCGCCGTCGTGGCTGGTGGTCGCTTGGCCGCTGAGGCACACGGGGAACCACGGTAAGGCCGGGCCAAGCGCCCGGCCTTTTTCGTCAGCGGGGGGGGGCGACATCGCGCCACGGTCATGTGACCGGCCGAAACACTTTGCCCCCGTGACGCCGCCCCGGCCATCGGCTAAGGCTGAGCCATGCTTGAAACGACCCTCATCGACGCCGGGTTCGCCCTTGCCGCGCTGATCGCGCTTCTGGCAGGGGTCTTGTCGTTCCTGAGCCCCTGCGTCCTGCCCATCGTGCCGCCCTACCTTGCCTATATGGGCGGGATCAGCATGCGCGACCTTGCCGATAGCGAGGACGACCACCGCGCCGCGCGGCGCCGGACGCTGCTGGCGGCGGCCTTCTTCGTCCTTGGCCTGTCCACCGTTTTCCTGCTGCTGGGCTTCGCCGCCACCGCACTGGGGCGGGCCATCGGCGCCTGGATGGACTGGTTCAACGTCGCCGCCGGGATCCTCATCATGGTCTTCGGCGCGCATTTCCTGGGCGTGATCCGTATCGGCTTCCTGAACCGGGAAATGCGCATGGATGCGGGCGACCGGGGCGGGTCGGCCTTTGGCGCCTATCTGCTTGGCCTTGCCTTCGCCTTCGGCTGGACGCCCTGCATCGGCCCGCAGCTTGGCATGATCCTGTCGCTGGCGACGCAGGATGCCTCCTACACGCGGGGCCTTGGCCTGCTGGCGATCTACGCGCTTGGCCTTGGCATTCCCTTCCTGCTGGTCGCGGCCTTCTTCCCGCGCCTGACCGGGGCCATCGGGTTCTTCAAGCGCCACATGGACCGGATCGAGCGGATCATGGGCCTTCTGCTCTGGACCATCGGCCTTCTGATGCTGACGGGCGGGTTCAGCCAGTTTTCCTACTGGCTGCTGGAAACCTTCCCCGCGCTGGCCGCGCTTGGCTAGACCGACCTAACCGCCGGTGCAGGCGGTCAGCTTTGCCAGCGCCGCGTCGCCTTCGGCCTGGGACATGTAGCGGCTCCACCCCATGCGGTAGGAAATGCCGTCCTTGCCCTTGTTGATGAACTCCGCCAGTTCGGTCCCGTCGGGCCGGGCAAAGATCAGCCGGCCGGAGTTCTCCTCCTCGATCATCGCAGACCCATCCGGCAGGAGCGTGAACAGCCCCTCGAACAGCGTATGCGCCTCGGTCGCCTTGAAGGCGGGGTCGAAGGGCATCGTGTCGGCGCCGGTGGTGAAGTCATGCACGACGATTTCGTTCGTGCCATGCACCCGCGCGCCGGTGCCGCGGTCATAGGCGTTGTTGTCGAAGACCCCGATGCGGTGATCGTCGAGGATATCGACGTCATGCTGCGCGAGCCACGGGCCTTGC
>DAIOXI010000039.1:3927-14652 GCA_036758045.1 Albidovulum sp. | reverse complement strand
TGGTACCACACGATCTCATCCGTCGCGGGACGGTAGAGCATGATCATCGACAGGTGCCGGAAGCTCAGGAACAGGTCGCCCTTCTTCCAGTAGGGCCCGTCCTCCAGCACCGGCTGAAGGTCGTTCAGGTGGATCGGGTCGTCCTGATAGCGCCCGGCGCCGAAAAGGTCATACTCCATCCCGTGATCGAGAAGGATCTGCGTCACCGATTTCTTCCACAGCACCTCGCCCGTCGGGCCGACATGGACCAGCGCGTCGTCGTTGAAGTCCGGCGTCGTGCGTTCCACGGCGCTCGGGTCGACATAGCCGGGAATCCAGTAGCCGCCCGCGCCGTCGCTTTCGGTCGAATGGTGGAACAATTCGCCGGTCTGCGACCATAGTTCCTTGCCGCAGCTATCCAGACCGAAGAGATAGGATTGGTGATCCTTGATCACCAATGTACCGTCCGGCGCCAGATAGGGGTGAATCGCGCGATAATGGCCCGTGTTCCACAGCGTCGGTTCGATCAGCGCCGAGTCGGGCGGGGCGGGCAGCAGCGTATCGGCATCGGGCAGCCATTCATGCCTGACCGCGCCATCGGCGAGCGAGACCAACTGCACCACATGCCGCCCCCGGTCGCCGTCATAATGGCTCAGCAGCACATAGCCGGTCAGCCCGGCGCCCTTGGAAATGGTCCATCCGGCGGGCTTGTCGCCGAAGCGATGCGGCTGGAACGCCTGCATCGTCGTGTCGCCCTTCAGGAGCGCCTTCACGGTATCGGGGATCTCTGCCACGTTGAGCGCGGCGGGGCCGAGCGCGCCGAAGCGCTTGGTCTCGCGTTCCCCGTCAAGGACAAGGACACCGAAGCCGATCATGCCGATCAGGCCGAAAAGGAACAGCAGAAGGACCAGCCACAACTCGACCCTCGCGAAGAGAAAATTCCGCACGTTTCCACCCGTTCAATCCGTCAATCTCTGGTGCGAAGCCTAACACCTTGTCGCGATTGCTCAAAGTTTCAACCGCGCGCAGGGAGCGCGGGGCAGGGACCCCGCCACCCGTTTCATTTCGTCCAGCGCAGATCGCCGTCCAGCCGCCCGTCGCGGACATGGCCGCGCAGGATGTTCAGCCGGATGAAGCGTGACTCCCGGACGCCCGCGCCGGCGAAGTCGATGGCGCGCACCTCATCGGCCAGTTCCTCCACCGCCTCGCGGAAATCCTTCTGCGGCTGGTGGTTCGGCGCCAGTTCGGCGAAGCGCGAGAAATCGACCCGGTAGGATCGGTTGTCGGGCGCGGCATTGGTGTTGATCTCCACCGCGACGCCGCCCAGCACCCCGGCCACGTCCTCGGCCAGTTGCCCGATCTGCCAGGTCCAGGCCTGCGAGCCGACATTGACCTCCACCATCTCGGCACCGTCGCGGGTGACGGCCCATTCGATCGCGCGCGCCATATCCTCGACATGGATCAGCGGCCGCCAGGGGGTGCCGTCAGAGAGGACCTCGATCTTGCCGGTGCGCAGCGCGGTGGCCACGAAGTCGTTCAGCACCAGGTCAAGGCGCAGCATCGGGCTGGCCCCGCAGGCGGTGGCAAAGCGCAGGCTGGTCACCATCAACCCGTCGCCCGCGATCCCGCGCAAGCCCTCCTCGGTCGCGACTTTCGAGCGCGCATAGGCCGTCAGCGGGTTCAGGGTGTCAGTCTCTTTTCGGAAACTGTCGGACCCGGCGCCGTACATTGAACACGAACTGGCAAAGACGAACCGTTTCACGCCCGCCGCTTTCGCCGCCGTCGCCGCCTTCAGGACCGCCTGGGAATTGATGTCCGCCGTGGCATTTTCGAACTCCTTCCCGATCGGGTCGTTCGACACCGCCGCCAGCGCCACGACCGCGTCGAAGCCCGCGAAATCATCCTTGGTCAGGTCGCGCACATCGCCCTTGCGCTGGCTTGTGAAAACGCTGTCGGGAAAGCCCGCGGCCTCGGACCCGTTGAACCAGTTGGCATCGATTCCATGCACTTCGGCGCCGGGGATCGCGCGTGTCAGATGCGTGGCCGCGACCGGCCCGATATAGCCCCTGTGGCCCACCAGCAGGATCTTCATCTTGGTAATCTTCCTTCTCAAATGCCGAAGCGCGAAACGATCGGCTGCCGCTGCCTAAACTGACGACAAAGCGTGTTACGTCAACCGTCCAGAATGGCATAGCTGTAGCGAAAGGCCCGCCGTTGTGCTACCCCGCTGCCACGGGGGCGGGCCGTTCGGGACCGGCGCGAAGATGCGTCGTCCGGGGCGCCGGCCCGACGGGGCCGGGCGAATTTCCGCGCCACAAGGCCCGGAGTTTGGAAGGAGTGGATTTTATGAAGTGCGTCATTCTGGCCGGCGGTCTCGGCACCCGGCTGGCCGAGGAAACGGTTCGCATCCCGAAGCCGATGGTGGAAATCGGGGGCCGCCCGATCCTGTGGCACATCATGAAGATCTATTCGACCCATGGCATCAACGACTTCATCATCTGCTGCGGCTACAAGGGCTATGTCATCAAGGAATATTTCGCCAACTACTACCTCCATGGCGCCGATGTGACCTTCGATCTGCGCAAGGGCACGACCGAGATCATCAACAACCAGACAGAGCCGTGGCGCGTCACCCTGATCGACACCGGGCAGGACAGCATGACCGGCGGCCGTCTGCGCCGGGTGATGCCGCAGCTGAAGGATGAAGAGGCGTTCTGCATGACCTATGGCGACGGCGTCGGCAATGTCGATGTTTCCAGCCTGATCGCCTTCCACAAGGCCCATGGCAAGATGGCCACCGTCACCGCCGTGCCGCCCGCCGCGCGTTTCGGCCGCCTCGACATCCGCGCCGGGCAGGTCCACGAGTTTTCCGAAAAGCCCGCCGACGATGGCGGCGTCATCAATGGCGGCTATTTCGTCCTGTCGCCCAAGGTCGCCAGATACCTCGAAGACGACGCGACCATCTGGGAACGCGCCCCCCTGATGGGGCTTGCGAAGGATGGGGAGTTGATGGCCTACGAACACAAGGGCTTCTGGCAGCCGATGGACACGATCCGCGAAAGGCAGGAGCTTGAGGCGCATTGGGCGACCGGCAAGGCGCCCTGGAAGATCTGGTAAATGTTGGACGCGATGCAGGAGAATACCGTGACGACCATCCCCAAATGCCGCCATTGCGGGTCCGACATGCCGATGACCTTCGTCGATCTCGGCCTGTCCGCGGTCGCCAATTCCTACATCCCGATGGACAAGGCGGAGGAGCCGGAGCCGAAATACACCCTGCACACCCGCGTCTGCCCGAACTGCTGGCTGGTGCAGGTGGATGAGGACGTTCCGGCCGACAAGATCTTTACCTCTGACTACGCCTACTTCTCCTCTTTCTCCGACAGCTGGCTCGACCATGCCCGCCGCTATGCGGAGATGATGACGCAGAAGCTCGCCCTCGGCCCCGACAGTCTGGTGGTGGAGATCGCCTCGAATGACGGCTACCTCCTGAAGAACTTCGTCGCCGCCGGGATCCCGGTTCTTGGGGTCGAGCCTTCCGGCTCTGTCGCCGCCGCGGCGGAAAGGATCGGCGTGCCGACGATTGTCGAGTTCTTCGGCGAAAAGCTCGCCAAGCGGCTTTCCGACGAGGGCAAGCGCCCCGACCTGATCTGTTCGGCCAACGTCCTGGCCCATGTCCCCGACATCAACGATTTCGTCGCCGGTGTCGCCACGCTGCTGACCGGGGACGCGGTCTATACGGTCGAATTCCCCCATCTCCTGCGCCTCATCAAGGAAGTGCAGTTCGACACGATCTACCACGAACACTATTCCTACCTCTCGCTGCTGGCGGTCGAAAAGGTGTTCGCCGACAAGGGCCTGCGCGTCTTCGACGTCGAGGAACTGCCGACCCATGGCGGGTCGCTTCGCGTCTATGCCTGCCGCAAGGACGCGCGTTGGACCGAACAGCCCGGCGTCGCCAAGGTCCGCGCCGATGAGGCGGCGGCGAAGCTTGACAGCGAGGAGGGCTATCAGGGCTTCGCCGAGAAGGTGGAGGCCGTCCGCGACGGGCTTCTTCAATTCCTCAACAGCGCCAAGGTGCAGGGCAAGACCGTCGCCGCCTATGGCGCGGCGGCCAAGGGCAACACGCTGCTGAACTACTGTCAGGTCGGGCCGGACCTGATCGCCTATTGCGTCGATCGCAATCCGGCCAAGCAGAACACGCTTCTGCCCGGCAGCCGCATCCCGGTGCATGACGTCGATCACCTTCGCAAGGTGCAGCCCGATTTCGTCCTGATCCTGCCCTGGAACCTGAAGGCCGAGGTCATCAATCAACTCGCCGACCTGCGCAAGGGCGGCACCCGTTTCGTCACCGCGGTGCCCGAGACGACGATTACCGTATGACCGGGGGCCGCGTCCTCGTCACCGGCGCGACCGGGCTGATCGGGCGGCACCTTGCCGCGCCTCTGTCCGCGCGCGGGTATGAGGTTGTGGCGCTCAGCCGGTCGGGCGGTCGTCTGACGGGCGATCTTCTGGCCGACCCCGAAGGGGTGGCCGAACGGGCAGGGGCCAGCCACCTGATCCACCTCGCCTGGCACGACGCGCCGACGGCCCGCATGACGGCTCCGGAGAACCTCGACTGGACCGTCGCCTCGCTGCGCCTGCTACGCGCCTTTGCCCGGCACGGTGGCCGACGCGCGGTGATGGTGGGCAGTTGCGCCGAGTATGACTGGCGCGGCACGGGGCATCTGACCGAGGACGCGCCCCTGATCCCGCAAAGCCCCTATGGTGCCGCCAAGGCCGCGACCGGCCTCGCCGCGATGGGGCTTGCGCCCGCGCTTGGCGTGTCGCTGGTCTGGGCGCGGGTCTTTTTCGTCTACGGTCCGGGCGAGCCGGAAGGCCGGCTTTTCGGCGACATCATCAAGGGCCTGTCTGCCGGGCAGCCGGTCGATTGCACCGACGGTCTGCAACGGCGCGATTTCCTCCATGCGGCGGATGTGGCAGGCGCGCTCGCGCATCTTCTGGCCTCTGACGCGGAAGGCGCGGTCAATATCGGTTCCGGCCGTGCCATCGAGGTCCGCGCGATGATCGGCGAGCTTGCCCGCCAGATGGGGCGCGAGGACCTGATCCGCCTCGGCGCCCGCCCGCGCCCCGCCGATGACCCGGCCCTGATCGAGGCCGGGATTACCCGCCTTGCCGCCACCGGCTTCCGCCCGCACTATGACCTCAAAACCGGCATAAGCGCCGTCCTGACAGCCGAGAAGGCCGAAGCATGATCGCCACCCTGCAATCGCGCCCGGACCTCTGGCGCTTTGTCAAATTCCTCTTCGTGGGCGTGCTGAACACGATCTTCGGCTTTCTCGCCTATGCGTTCTTCCTGCGCGTCGTGGGCCTGCCCTGGCAATGGGCGCTGGCCGTCTCCTATGTCATTGGCGTGCTTTGGAATTTCGGCACCCACGGCAAGATCGTCTTCCAGACCGAGGGCTTCGGGCGGCTGCCGCTTTACATCCTTGCCTACGGCTCGCTCTTCTTCCTCAACAAGCTGGCGCTGAAGGCCGCGATCGGGGCGGGGCTGTCCGATCTTTGGGCGCAGGCGCTTCTCGTGCTGCCCATGGCCATGGTCGCCTTCATCCTCGTGTCGCTGGCCCTGACCGGGCGGCTGCCCTTCGGCGGAAAGGGAAAACCCGATGCACATTGACCGGATCGGCAACGGGGCCGGCACCGCACCCCGCGCGATGGCCATGGCGGCGCTTCTGGTCCTCTTGGCCGGGCTGACCGTCTGGCTTGGCCTTGGCACGCTGCGCGAGGTGTTGATGCGCTGGGACCTTGGCGGCTCGGCCAACCCCTATGTCCTGCCGGGCCATGCGCTCTCGCTTTACGTCGTGACGCCCTTGGTGACGCTGCCCTCGGCCTTCCTTTTCCTCGCGCCGGGGCTGATCGTCTCGGCCCTCGCCACGACGCTGGTGATCCACATCGCCGCGACAACGGTGTTTCAACTGGCCACAGGCGTGATCCTCAAAGGGCTGCCCTACCTTTCCTTCGTCGTGGCCCTGTCGGTCGCGGCGTTGCTGGTCGCGGGGCTGCGCCTGTCGCAGGGCCATGCGAACCGCCTGAACCTGGAGCGGTCCGGCCGCGATCTCTGGATCGGGGCGGCGCTGTTTCTGCTGTGCCTTATCCTCTTCGCGCCGAAATTCTACTGGGAGAATTTCACCGGCGACGGCTCCGGCTCGCTGCAATTCGCACGCCTCTACATCAATGAGCTTTGGCCATTCTGGAGCCGTGAGGCAGGCCCGATCTCCAAGGCGCCGAGCATCACCATGGTGCTCTTCGTCTTCCCCGAAAGCTGGTTCCTCAGGCTTTTCGGGGAATGGGAATTCTCCGTCCGCGCGCCGCTTCTGATGTATCTGGGCCTTTTGTACCCCGTGCTGGCGCAATTGATCCGCACTGGGCGCGACCATCTGCCGGATCTGCGCGCGACGGACGTTGCGCTCATCATCGGCGCGCTTCTTCTCTACGTCCTCGCCAATGTCTATTCCGGCGGCTACCACGTCTATTTCGGCGACAGCCCGATGCCCGCCGCGCGCGAGACGCTGGCGATGATCTGCTTCATGGGCTTCGTTCTGTTCTTCATCGAGGATCGCCGCGCCCTGATGGCGGTGGCGGGCATCCTCTGCCACCTCGTGATCCCCACCGGCATTCTCTGGCTGGCGATGTGGCCCGCCGCCGTCTTTCTGGTCTGGCGCCCGATGCCCTGGGCGCGGCTTTTCTGGGCCGCCGGGATCGTCGTCGGGGCGGTGCTGATCTCGGTCCTTGTGCCGGTGATCGCCAGGCAATTCGGCCTGCCGGTGACGGGCGACGAATTCGGCGCCGACAGCATCACCGCGCGGCTGCGCTATGTCAGCTTCCTCGACTTTGGCCGTTTTGCCTTCTGGGCGGTGCCGCTGGGCATCCTGCCCGCGCTTTTCCTGCTGACATGGCGCGCGCAGGACCGGGTGTCGCGGGCGCTGACACTGCTGACGCTGGCCTATTTCTTCTTCTTCTACTTTCAGGCCTACCGCGTTCTCCTGCACCATTTCATCCCGGCTATGATCCCGCCCCTGGTCATCATGTGGCGCTCGCCCCTGATGCAGGACGCGCGCTGGGGCGGACCCTTGCGCTGGCTGGCGGCGGTGCTGCTGGCGGTCTCGACCTGGCTCTCATGGCCGGAGATGAAGATGCACACCTTCGAACGCACCATCGGCCAGTACGTCGCGACCCAAGGTCCGGTCTTCGAGACGGGCGAACCCGGCGACGGCGACCGCTTCCCCGGTTTCAGCGAAAAATCGCTCGACATCGCGCATGTGCTGCTCGGCAAGCTCTTCCCCATGACCTATGGCGAGGATGACCCGAAGACGCGCTATTACGGCGCGCCGCTGGTCTGGTGGTTCTATTCCTACGAACCCCGGCCCGAGGGGGTGGAGCCGAATTACATCCTCCAGCCGCTCGACCAGGCCGGGCCGGAGGATGGGGAGCCGCTGGCGGTCGAACAGGGCTATGGGCTGTTCGTCCGCGACCGCGCGCTTTATGCAGACCATGGCGCGACACAGCTGCCCGTCGATACCGGCGCCGCGATCTATGTCACGCCGCGCACGGTGATCTATGGCGCGGGCGACAACCCGCCGGACGGGCGCGTGGTCGTCAATATCAGCAAGCAGATCAGGCGGCTGATCGGCAGGAACTGACGGGAAGGGCCGGGGCGATGGAAAAGGCAAAACTGATCTCGATGCTTGCGGGAACGGCGCTGGTTCTTGGCGGCACCTTCGTGGCGGGCCTTTATTCCGCGGTGAAGGAAAACAAGGCCTATGAGGTTGTCTGGGGGACGCTCGATGAGGCCAAGACGCTTTATGAGGAACTGCCCAATCTGCGCGGGACCGAGCCGATCCATTTCCTGCGCCCGGCGCGCTATCCGGGGCAGGGCGTGACCGTCAACGACCCGGCCGCCAAACAGGATGACCTGATCCTGCTGTCGGGCTTTTTCGACGGCAACAACAAGGTCCGCCTGATGCGCCGCGACGGGACGGTGCTGAACGAATGGACGCTGAGCGTCTCGGCGCTGTTCCCCGATGCAAGCTTTTTCCGCGAGCCGCCCGCGACCGACTGGAACGCCATAACCCATGGCACGATCATCACGCCCGAGGGCGACATCGTCGCCAGCTTCGAGAGCGGCGGGGTGATGCGGCTGGATCGCTGCGGCAAGGTGAAGTGGACGACGCCGGGCATCCTTGGCCACCATTCGCCGAACTGGATGGCCGATGGCGGCATCGTCATCGCCGGGGGCTCCCATGTCGACAAGCAGAACAAGGACATCCCCTGGCCCTTCGCGGGACCGTACTGGGAGGATCTGGTCTACAAATTCTCCCCCGACGGCAAGCTGATCTATCAAAAGCCGCTGACCGAGATGTTTCTCGAAAACGGGTTTGAACCGCAGCTGACCGCCACCGGCTTCTTCAACACCCGCGTCAATGGCGAGTTTCACCTGAACGAGGTTGAGGAACTGTTGCCCGAAAAGGCCGCGGCCTTCCCGATGTTCGAGGCGGGCGATCTCATGCTCTCGGTCCGCAACCGCAACCTTGTCATGGTGACGGATGCGAAGGCCGAAAAGATCAAATGGTGGATGATCGGCCCCTTCATCCGCCAGCACGACCCCGATTTCAACGCCGACGGCACGATCACCGTCTTCGACAATCACAGCGACCTGAGCCTCGATGGGTCGCGCGGCGGCGGCAGCCGGATCTGGCGCATCGACCCGGCGACGAAGGCCGCCGTCACGCTCTATGGCGGGCGGCCCGATCAGCCGATGTATTCCCCCGAACGCAGCACGCATCAGATGCAGGCCAATGGCAACATCCTGATCGCCGAGGCGCAATCGGGCCGTGCATTCGAGGTGACGCCGGCGGGCAAGATCGTCTGGGAATATATCAACCGCTACGACGCGGATCGCGTGACCTGGGTCCACGACGCCGAGGCCTTCGATCCGTCCTATTTCACCGTCACCGACTGGAGCTGCGGCGGCTGAGGGGCGGTCGGCCGCTTGCCCGAAGGGGCCTGAGGCCGCTTGTTCCGGGCCGAAGGGGCGCGCTGCGCCCGAGGTGAAAGCGACCACGTCCCGGACCCGATCCGGGCCCCCCGTCGCCGCGGGAAGCGGCCCGGATCAGGTCCGGCACGCCAAGGCTCCGGCCCTACCGATCCGGCGACCAGTCCGGCGTGTAATGGCGTATCTCCCGCCCCGGAAACGCGGCCTTCAGCGCCGCCATGTCCAGCCTCCCGCTATCCCAGAGGAACACCGGCTTGCCCGGCCGCAGATAGGGGTCGTTCAGCATCAGGGCCGAACCTTCATTGCCGATATCGGTAAAGACCACAACCGCGTCACCGAAGGCGCCCTTCGCGGCCTCATCCCGGAAAAGCGTGTAGAAATGGTTGTATTCGTAATATTTCGTCACCCCGCGCCAGGGCGTGAAGACGAAAATCCCGAACGCGCAGCAAAGCGCGATCACGGCGTCAAGCCGCACACACTCCGCGCCCGAAATCCCGAACCTCTCCTGCAGCGCCCGGTAGCCGCGCATCGACAGATAAAGGAACGGGAAGATCGCCGGGAACCAGTAGCGCGGCCCCATGTAATAGGTGTCCGCGAACCAGTAAAGCGCCATGACCGCAATCACCACGACCGCGACCAGCGCCATCGCCAGATCGAACCCCGCCTTCCGCGACCAGATGAGATAGGCGAAGATCAGCGCCAGTGAGCCGATCGGCCAGCCGAGCATGTCGAATTGCAGGCTGACAACGGAATTGACGGTGTTCAGCCCCGCCTCAAGCACGCCATGGCCGGGCCAAAGGTTGAGCGCCCCCCAGCCCCCCGGCGGCCCGATCTGAGGCCCGAAGCCATAGGCATTCGCCCCCGGCGCCCAGTGCCGGTCGAGGTAATCCGACAGCGGCAGGACCAGCGCATGCCCGGTGATATGGGCATTATAGGCCAGAAGCGCGGCAACCACCGCCAGCGCCCCGATGGAGAATTGGGCCGCGCGCAGGACGCCCCGCTCGCGCCCGGTCAGCACCCAAAGCCCGCTCAGCACCCCGATCACCAGCCCGTCCATCGGCCGCGCGGCAAAGACGACGCCGATGGCCAGCCCTGCGATCACCAGCTTTCGCCCCGGCGCCTTGCCCCCGTCCTCGGCCCGCAGGATCAGCCACCCCGCCAGCACAAACAAGCACCGCCTCAGAACCTGCGGCAACAGCGACCCGCCGGCCACGGCCAGCCACGGCAAAGACCCAAGAAGAAGCGCCACCATATCCCCGGCCTCAACCCCCGCGCGGCGGCGGGTGATGTCATAGGCCAGCAGGACCGAGACGCCCGCCAGCAGCGGGTTCACAAGCCAGGGCAGCCCCAGCAACACCCCCAGCGCCAGAACAGCCGGCCAGCCGGGCAGGGTGGCGGAAAACCAGCGCCCGTCCTTCACCTCGATCAGGTAGTAGTCCAGCCCCGGCACCGCTGCCTCTGGCGGGGCGGGCAGGGTCAGCGCGCCATGGGCAAAGGTCCGGGCCTGAAAGAGATAGGCGACCTCATCCTCCACATGCGGCATCCGTTCGAAGGCGAACCAGCCCATCGCCAGCCCCGCCGCCACCGCGACCACCGCCGGAAGCACCGGCATCGTCCGCGTCGCCCCGCGCATCGGGGACGGCACCAGCACAAACAGAAACACCACCGCAAAAAGAAGCAACACAACCCCGCCC
>DAIOXI010000039.1:0-3917 GCA_036758045.1 Albidovulum sp. | reverse complement strand
GCCGCGCCCGGCCCATGGCAATCATCCGCCCCGGTCCCAGCGGCAGCGCCGCGCCCGCGCCCACCAGCGCCTCGGCCAGGATCAGCCCCGCCGCCAGCCATTCCCCCGGTCCCCTCGGACGCAGGTGCAGCGTCGGGAACCAGAGCGCCTCGGTCAGGTAAAGCTGCGCGGCCCCGCCGATCACGAAGACGAAGGCGAGACCGCCAAAGGCCACCGCCCCGCGCTTCAGCGAAAACCCCAAGGCCCAGAGCGCGACCGCCAGAACCGCCAGCGCCCAGCGGTCCGGCCCGGCCATCGCCACGCCAATCGCGGGCAGGAAGAACGCCCCCGCCAGCGCGAGGATCGCGCCAAGGGTCGCGGCCTGGCCCAGCGGGCGCGGCACCGGCACTGGTCCTGTCGTCATGCTTTGCGCGGCGTCAGCGGCGTGACCCGGTCGCTTCCGGCCGGAAGGGTGAGGGTGTCGTCGATATTGATCCGCTCCTTCTCGATCACGCTTGGCCCGCCGCGCACCTGATTGTGGATCGCGGTGATATATTCGCCCAGCATCCCGATGAACAGAAGCTGCACCCCGGACAGGAAGAACAGCGCGACGATGATCGTCGTCGTCCCGCGCGGCGCGTCGCCCAGCCCGACGAACCAGGCCAGCACCGAGAAGACCGAAAACAGGATCGACAGCACCGCGATGCCGGACCCCACGAAGGTGCAGAACCGCATCGGCGCCTTGGTGAAGGCGAAGATCGCGTTCAGCGCCTGGTCGATCAGCATCATCAGGTTATGCTTGCTGCCACCGCGCTTCCGCGCCTTCCAGGTATAGGGGATGATGACCTTCTTGAACCCGACCGAGGCGATGATGCCGCGGATATAGGGGTAGTGGTCGTTGTGGCTCAGCACCGCGTCCAGAACCTTGCGGTCGACCAGCTGGAATTCCCCCACGTCCGGCGACAGTTCGAAATCCGACAGCCAGTTGATGATCCGGTAGAACGCCTTGCGGGCGGATCGCAGGACAAAGCCTTCTTCGCGCGTGGACCGCGCGCCAGCGACCACGTCATAGCCCGATTCCCACAGCTTCACGAATTCCGGCAGATGCTCCGGCGGGTCCTGAAGATCGACCGGCAACATGCACAGCGTGGCATCCCCGGTGGAA
Source organism: Albidovulum sp. (assembly GCA_036758045.1). Lineage (GTDB taxonomy): Bacteria > Pseudomonadota > Alphaproteobacteria > Rhodobacterales > Rhodobacteraceae > Albidovulum. Next base: position 2,773 of record DAIOXI010000039.1, on the reverse strand, counting down.
TGCTTCAACCCGTTGAAGGTGGAGCGATAGACGCCGAAATTCCGCGCGTTCACGACCACCTTGACCGCAGGGTCCTTGGCGGCGATGGCGCGGAGAATCTCCACCGTCCGGTCGGAAGAGGCGTTGTCCACGAAGATATGCTCGCGCTCATAGCCGGGCAGATCGCGGTCGAAGATTGCCTTGACCGTGTCATAGCAGGTCTCGACATTGTCTTCTTCGTTGTAGCAGGGGGAAACGACGGTAATCTTTTTCATCATCAGGAAATCCGGCAGACCTTCTTCTGACCAACGGGCCAAGGGGCCGCGACTCCCGCACCCCGTCGGGGTCAGTGTAGCGCATCCGGCGGATGATTTCCCGCGAAAATCAGATACCTGGGCGATGATCCTGCCTGCGTTGCCATCAAACCCGGTGGAGCAGGGGGATTGTATCGGGTTTGCGAACGAACCCCGGCGAAAGGCGCGGCCTGCGCGGAAAATGCGCCTTGCGCAAAACGGCCTTCGTGAAGCGCAAACATGGCCGCCGCGCCACCGCTATACTCAGCCGAAATTCGGGAGGAATCGCATGCCGCTGACCATGAATCGTGACGTTTTCATCACCTGCGCCGTCACCGGATCGGGCAGCACCCAGGACCGCAGCCCGCATGTCCCGCGCTCGCCTGAGCAGATAGCCAATTCCGCCATCGACGCCGCCCGTGCCGGGGCCGCCATCGTCCATTGCCACGTCCGCGACCCCGAAACCGGCAAACCCGCCCGCGACCCGAAGCTGTACCGCGAGGTCACCGACCGCATCCGTGAGAGCGAGATGGACGTGGTCCTGAACCTGACCGCAGGAATGGGCGGCGACATCGTCTTTGGCCCCACCGAGCGCCCGCTGCCGGTGCAGGCCGGGACCGACATGGTGGGCGCGGCCGAACGGGTCGTCCATGTCGCCGAATGCCTGCCGGAGATCTGCACCCTCGACTGCGGCACGATGAACTTCGCCGAGGCCGATTATGTCATGACCAACACCCCCGGCATGCTCCGCGCCATGGGGGCGATGATGACCGAACTGGGCGTGACGCCCGAGATAGAGGCCTTCGACACCGGCCATCTCTGGTTCGCCAAGGAGCTGGTGAAGGAAGGCGTGCTGAAGGGCCCGGCCCTGGTGCAGCTTTGCATGGGCGTCCCCTGGGGCGCGCCGGACGACCTGAACACCTTGATGGCGATGGTCAACAATGTCCCCGACGACTGGACCTTCTCGGCCTTCTCGCTGGGGCGCAACCAGATGGCCTATGCCGCCGCCGCCGTCCTTGCGGGCGGCAACGTCCGCGTGGGGCTGGAGGACAACCTCTGGCTTGGCAAGGGCCAGCTTGCGACCAACGCCCAGCTCGTCGAACGCGCCGCGACGCTGGTCACCAACATGGGCGCGCGGGTCATCGGGCCTGATGAGGTGCGGGCGAAGCTGGGGCTGGTGAAACGGGCGCCGAAGACCCGCTGAGCCCGGCGTCGGGCAATCGGCAGAAGAACCACGCCCCGAAGCGGGCCGGAACAGGGAAGGGGGCGCCATGACGCGCAAGGCAGCGATCATCGGAGGCGGGGTCATCGGCGGCGGCTGGGCCGCGCGGTTCCTCCTGAACGGCTGGGACGTGGCGGTCTTCGACCCCGACCCGGAGGCGGAACGCAAGATTGGCGAGGTGCTGTCCAACGCCCGCGCCGCGCTGCCCGCGCTTTCCGACGTCCCGATGCCGCCGGAGGGGAGGCTGAGCTTTTCAGGCAGCATTGCAGACGCCGTGGAAGGTGCTGAATATATTCAGGAATCCGTCTCAGAGAGGCTTGACCTGAAACACCGCGTCTTCGCCCAGATCCAGCAATCGAGCCATGGCGTCCCCATCGGCTCTTCCACCTCCGGCTTCAAGCCGTCGGAACTGCAAGAGGGCGCCGCCGACCCCTCGGTCATCTTCGTCGCGCATCCGTTCAACCCGGTCTACCTTCTGCCACTGGCCGAGGTCGTTCCTAGCGTGAAGTCCGACGCGAAACTCATTGAGAACGCAAAGGAAATCCTGCGACAGATCGGCATGTTCCCGCTGCATGTCCGCAAGGAAATCGACGCCCATATCGCCGATCGCTTTCTTGAGGCGGTGTGGCGCGAGGCGCTTTGGCTGGTCAAGGACGGCATCGCCACGACCGAAGAGATTGATGAGGCGATCCGCATGGGCTTTGGCCTGCGCTGGGGTCAGATGGGCCTGTTCGAGACCTACCGCATCGCGGGCGGCGAGGCCGGGATGAAGCACTTCCTGGCGCAGTTCGGCCCTTGCCTGACCTGGCCCTGGACGAGGCTGATGGACGTGCCGGAGTATGATGACGAACTGGTGGACCTGATCGCCGGGCAGTCCGACGCGCAGTCCGGAAAATACTCGATACGGGAACTTGAGCGCATCCGAGACGGCAACCTGATCGGTTTCATGCGGGTCCTGAAGGACCGCGATTGGGGCGCGGGCAAGGTCTTGAAGGATCACGACAGGCGCCTTGCCGCGCTGCTGCCCGAACCGCCGAAAGCCGAGGCCATGGAGATCGCGCAGATGCAGGTCCTGCCGGGCTGGATCGATTATAACGGCCATATGACCGAAAGCCGGTATCTCTACGCTGGAACAATGGTTTGCGACAATTTCCTCAGGTTGATTGGCGCCGATATGGACTATGTCCGGGGCGGCCATTCCTACTATACCGCCGAAAATCACATCGTTCATCTGGATGAGGCGAAGCTGGGCGACCGGCTGACCGGCACCGTGCAGGTT
>DAIOXI010000038.1:15469-17517 GCA_036758045.1 Albidovulum sp. | reverse complement strand
CGTCTTGCCATGGGTGCCCGCGATGGCGATGTTGGATTTCAGGCGCATCAGCTCGGCCAGCATCTCGGCGCGGCGCACGACGGGCAGGCCACGGCGGCGGGCCTCCTCCAGTTCCGGGTTGCCCTTCCGGATCGCGGTCGAGATGACGACCACGCCGGACTCGCCGATATTCTCGGCGCGCTGGCCCTCGAAGACAGTGGCGCCAAGGCTTTCCAGCCGGTCGGTGATCTTCGAGCGTTTCGCGTCCGAGCCCTGCACCTCGTAGCCCAGTGTCATCAGCACCTCGGCGATGCCCGACATGCCGATGCCGCCGATGCCGATGAAATGGATGGGGCCAAGCTCTCCGGGCAGTTTGGTGGCGGCGTTCATTCAGGACTTTCTTTCGGTCAGGGTCAGGACCATCTCGACAAGACGGTCGGTCGCGTCCGGGGTTCCGTAGCCAAGTGCGGACCGCGCCATGCGCGCCGCGGCCTCGTGGTTCTCAAGGATCGCGGCGACATGCCCCGCGAGCGTGGCGACGTCAAGGCGCGATTCCGGGATCAGGACGGCCGCCTCCGCCTCGACCAGGCCACGGGCATTGGCGGTCTGGTGGTCGCCCGCAGCGGCGGCGAAGGGGATCAGGATCGCGGGCCGCCCGACGATGGAGATATCGGCGACGGAGGAGGCACCGGAGCGCGAGATCACCAGTTGCGCCTCGCTCAGGCGGCGGGGCACGTCGGCGAAGAACGGCTCCACCTCGGCGCGGATGCCGGCCTCGGCATAGGCGGCGACGACGCGGTCCCGATCCTCCGCTCGGGCCTGATGTGCCACACGGACATTGGCGCGCAGGGTGACGGGCAAGGCGGCCAACGCGGCGGGGACGACGTCCGACAGGATGCGCGCCCCCTGACTGCCACCGATGACAAGGACGCTCATCGGGTAATCGCCCGGCGGGATATAGGGCGCGCCCGCGCGTTCCAGGATCGCGGCACGGACCGGGTTGCCGGTGAAGGTGCCAGTGACGCCCTCGGGCAGGTCGGTCGGCCAGGTGCCGCAGGCGATGGCATCGACGCGGGGCGCGAAAAGCCTGTTCACCCGCCCCAGCACGCCGTTTTGTTCGTGGATCATCCGCGGGATGCGCAGGATCGTCGCCGCCGACAGCGCCGGGATCGTCGGGTAGCCGCCAAAGCCCACCACCGCCGCCGGTCGGTCGCGCCGCATCGCGAGCATCGCGCCCAGCACCCCGCCCGCGATGCGAAACGGCACCAGCGCCTTCGCCGCCAGCCCGCCCCGCGCGAAGGTGGCCGAGGCGACCTCTTCCACCGCCACCTCCTTGGGGAAACCGCCCGCATAGCGCGCGCCCCGCGCGTCGGTCGACAGCTTCACCCGCCAGCCGCCCGCGACCATCATCTCGGCAAGGGCCTGGGCGGGAAACATATGCCCGCCGGTCCCCCCCGCCGCGATCAGAAGAAGGGGCGCCGCCACCTACCTGCCCCGCTTGATAAGGATGTCATGCAGCCGCCCCTGCGGCCGCGACCGGGTCAGCGCGAGCAACATGCCAAGCGCGATCCCGCTGGCGATGACGGACGACCCGCCATAGCTGACGAAGGGCAGCGTCATCCCCTTGGCCGGCAGAAGCCGCACCGCGACGCCCATGTTGATCAGCGCCTGCACCCCGAAGGCACAGGCAAGGCCGGTGCCTGCAAGCCGCGTGAAGGGGTCGCGCTCCTTCATCAGCCGGAGCAGGGATCGCCCGGTCACAAGGGCGTAAAGCGCGATGATGAAGAGGACGAGGATCAGCCCGTACTCCTCGGCCGCGACGGCGATGATGAAATCGGTATGCGCGTCGGGCAGCGACCATTTCACCGTCCCCTCGCCCACGCCGACGCCGAAGAAGCCGCCCGACTGGATCGCGTCTGTCGCGTAGCCGATCTGGGTCCGGGGATCGACCTCGGAGGCAAGGAAGCCGTCGATCCGTCGCGCGAAATGTTCCGAGGCGTCATAGGCGGCGATCCCCCCCGCCACGACGATGCCGCCGACCGCCGTCAGGATCGTGATCGGCGCGCCGG
>DAIOXI010000038.1:12913-15459 GCA_036758045.1 Albidovulum sp. | reverse complement strand
AGGCGAACAGGATCAGGCTCGCCTGCCCGAAATCGGGCTGGAAGGCGAGGAAAAGCACGACCGTGACGGCAAGGAAGAAGGAATAGAGCCTGCCGGGAGGGCCGTTGATCTCCTGCGCCGCCGCCATCAGCCAGGCGCAGATGATGACAAAGCAGGGCTTGAGGAATTCCGACGGCTGAAAGCTCGCGAAGCCCAGCGAATACCAGCGTGTCGCCCCCTTGCCGAAATCGGTGCCAAGGACGGGCAGCAGGGCCAGCGCCACGAAGGCGCCGAGAAAGCCGATCACCCCCATCCGCCGCACCATGTCGGGCGACATCATGGAAATCACCAGCATCACCACCATTCCCACGCCACCGAAGAAGGCCTGCCGGGTGACGTAGTGAAAGGGGGGCAGCCCGTTCTTTTCGGCCAGCGGGACGGAAGCCGCGAGGCCAAGCAGAAGCCCCACCCCGAACAGCACCAGAACGCCCGCCAGCGACCAGCGGTCGATCGTCCGCCACCACCGGGGAAGGACAGGTTCGCCCGCGCGCACCGGGACGGTGCCGAACACCATTTCCGTCATTGGATTACCGCTCTTGCTGCCTCGTACATGCCCGTTTGCCGGGTCTGGGACGAAGTGTAACGCGGATCATGGCGCGGTGCTAGGAAAAGATCGCCTTCGGCGGGGGCCTAAAGCGGGTCCTTGCGCGTCTCGCGGCCGCTTGGCAGCCTGCCATGGGCCGCCCGGTAGCGCCGCGCGAAATGGGAGCGCGAGGCATATCCCGCGGCCCCGGCCGCCTCCCCCGCGGCCGCACCACCCTCGATCAGCCGCCGCGCGGCGGCCATGCGCGCGCCGGTCACGATGTCGCGAAAACCGGTCCCCGCCTCAGCCAGCCGCCGCCGCAGCGTCGAGGCGCCAAGCCCCATCTCGCGCGCGGCCTCTGCCACCGTCCAGGCGTGATCGGGCCGGGCCGCGATCCGCCAGGCGAGGTCCTCGGCCAGGTCTCGGGTGAAGATATGCCGCGCCGCCGGGTCGGCCTGCATCAGCGCCAGCATCTCGGCCAGCCGCAGCGCCTTGATGTCGCCGCGCGCGGGCGTGGCGGCGATGGCGGTCGCGGCATGGGCCACCGCCTCGACCAGATCGCCGGTCAGGCGCAGGGCCAGCGAAGCGGGGCGACCGCGCCCTTGCGGCAACGTCCCGATGCCGGGGGGAAGGTGCGCGATCTCGAAGATCAGCGATTCATAGACGCCGCCGTCCGAGGGGATGTTGACGATGTCCATCCGCACCCCCTTCGGCAGGCTGAACAGCGTCCCCGGCAGAAGGGTTTCACCCGCATCGCCAATCCACACCTCCTTGCGGCCACGCAGGACGATGCCGATCAGCGGATGGTCAAGCGTGGTGGCCGCGAGCCGTTCGCGTTCGACCGCGCAATAGGTGAAAAGCTGGTCGCCCTGCGGGTGGAAACCGCCCGCGCGGGGCTGCCCAAGGCCGCGCATCTGGCCGAAAAGCCGCTCAAGGAGGGCGCGCCGCAGGGTGTCGGCCTGAAAGTCGGGATGCAGGTTCATGGGGTCAAGCTTACGCCGCGCCGCAGGTCGGCGACAGGGCGAAACTGAGCGTTTCGGGCGCAAAGCTGCGCCATTCCGGCCCTTTCCGCCCGCGCCCCCATGCCAGTGTCACCGGACCGAAACAGGAGACTGACATGAAACTGCTTCCCCCCGCCCTGCTGATCGCCGCGCTGTCATCCGGCGCCGCGCAGGCCGCCGAGACCGAGCTTTGGCGGCTTGATTGCGGCACCATCGCGGTGAAGGACCTGAACGCTTTTTCCGACAATTTCGCCTATGGCCCCGCGCCGAAGACCCTGACGAACAGTTGCTACCTGATCCGCCACGACAGCGACTACCTGCTGTGGGATACCGGCCTGCCACTGGCACTTCTGAACGCCCCGATCGACCCGGAGGCGCCGATGTCCGCGACGCTGACCCGCGACTTGCCCGCGCAGCTGGCGGAAATCGGGGTGACGCCGGAGCGGATCGGCCGCATCGGCCTCAGCCACGGCCATTTCGACCATACCGGCCAGGCGGCGACCTTCCCGCAGGCCACGCTGATGATCGGCCAGCCCGACCTTGCGGCGATGGAGGACACCCCGCCACCCTTCGCCTTCGATCCGGCGACGCTGAACCACTGGCGCACCGGCAATGGCGCTGTCGAGGCGGTAACCGGCGACCGGGACATCTTCGGCGACGGCAGCGTCACGATGCTGTCCATGCCCGGCCATACCGAAGGGGAAATGGCGCTTCTGGTGCGGCTGGAGGAAGCGGGGCCGGTGTTGCTGTCGGGCGATGTGGTGCATTTCCATGAACAGATCGCCGCGAAAAGCGTGCCTGCCTTCAACATGAGCCGCGCCGAAAGCCTTGCCTCCATGGCACGGCTGCAGGAGATGGCGGCGAACCTGGACGCGACGCTGGTGATCCAGCATGACGCGGCCGACATCGCCAGGCTGCCCGCGTTTCCGGCCAGCGCGAAGTAAGGGCACGGCCGGGTGCGTCAAGGCGCGCCCGGCCCCTTC
>DAIOXI010000038.1:4350-12903 GCA_036758045.1 Albidovulum sp. | reverse complement strand
AATGCTGAAAGGATCGGCCGCGCGGTCGAAGGCGACGCAGCGTTTGACGGCAACGCACAGCGGTTCGCGCGCCGACAGGGTCAGTTCGCCATGCTTGTGCTCGATGCTTTCGATCAGGACAAGCGGATCGCCTGCCTGCTCCGCCAGCCGCCGGATCGAGGAGATCGGCACCCGGTCGTCCAGTTCCGAATGCAGCGCCAGGATGCGCGCGCCGGTATCGTGGACGAAGGAGGGATAGGCGAAGCCGCCGGAGAAGGAAAAGACCGTCGCGATCTCGGGCCGCTCCAGCCCCAGATGCTTTGGCAGGTAAAGCGTGTTCAGCGCCGAAATCGCCCCGGCGGAACTGCCGCCCAGAAGCATCCGGCCGGACAGGCCATGGTCCTGCGCCGCCCCGGCGATGAAGCGCAGGAAGGCGCAGCAATCCTCGACCACGCCCAGGGGGCGCGGGCCGAAGAAGGTTTCATTCATCTCGATCCCGCCGGCGGTGGCGTCGGCGATCAACTCCTCAAGCCGCGCCTCGGTGCCGGGGTCGAGGATCGCGGGCGGGCGGGCAAGGCGATAGTCGATAAAGGCCATCGCATAGCCATGTTCGGCGAAAAGCGTCGCGGCCCTGGCATGCGACGGGTGGCTGCGATTGCCGGTGCGGAACCCGCCCGCATGCATCCAGGTGATAAGGTCGGCAGGCTTATCCTGCCCCTCGGGCAGGTAGAGGTCCGCGAAAAGGTCCCTGGGGCCGCGGCGGGTCGGGTGGGTGGCGTAGGAGAGTGTAATCGGCTCGATCACGCGGGGGCCAATCTCGGTCGTTTGGAATACGGGGCGCTTATCGCACGGGGCGCGTGGGATCACAACGCGGGCCGCGCGCGTTTCGGCAGCGCCTGCACCCGCGCGGTGAAGTCCTCCCCCCGTTTTTCGAAGTTCGGATACTGGTCGAAGGAGGCCGCCGCCGGGGCCAGCAGCACGACCTCCCCCGCCTCGGCCTCCGCCGCAGCGCGGGCGACGGCGCGGTCCATCGTCTCGCAGATCTCATGCGGGGTCTGGCCCAGTTCCAGCGCGAAATCGCGCGCCGAATGGCCGATGAGATAGGCCTTCACGACCGAATTCAGGTAAGGCACCAGCCCGGCGATGCCGCCCTCCTTGCCCAGCCCCCCGGCGATCCAGCGGATCTTCGGGAAGGCCTGAAGCGCCTTGGCGGCGCTGTCGACATTGGTGGCCTTGCTGTCATTGACAAAGCGCACCCCGCCGCGTTCGCCGACAAGCTGGCTGCGATGCGGAAGGCCCGCGAAACTGTGCAGCGCCTTCTCGATCTCCTTCGGGGCAAGGCCCAGCGTCCGCACCGCGGCATAGGCGGCGCAGGCGTTCTGGTGGTTATGCGCGCCCGGAAGGCCGCCCACCTCACGCAGGTCGATGGCGGCCACCTGCCGCCCCTTGCGCCATTCTGCAAGGAAGCCCTTGCGGGCGAAAACCGACCAGCCCTCCCCGTCAAGCTTCTGGCCCGAGGAGATACGGATCACCCGGTCGTCCGCCGCCCCCTCGGCCATCTGGTTGGCGAGGAACCGACCTTCGACCTCATCGACGCCGATCACCGCATGGTCCGGCCCGCCCTCGGCAAAAAGCCTGCGCTTGGCGGCGAAATAGCCGCCCTTGCCGCCGTGGCGGTCAAGGTGGTCGGGCGAGAGGTTGGTGAAAACGGCGATGTCGGGCGTGAGCGCGCGGGCAAGCTCTGTCTGGTAGGAGGACAGTTCCAGCACCACCACCTCACCGTCCTGCCCCGGTTCGATGTCCAGCACCCCGCGCCCGATATTGCCCGCCATCTGGGTCGGGCGACCGGCTTGCTTCAGGATATGATGGATCAGGGCGGTCGTGGTGGACTTGCCGTTCGATCCGGTCACCGCCACCACCTTCGGCGTGCGCTCCATCTTTTCCCAGTCGGACGCCGCCCAGGACCGGAAGAACAGCCCGATGTCGTTATCGACCGGCACGCCCGCCTCCATCGCGCGGGCGATCAGCCTGTTCGGTTCGGGATAAAGATGGGGGATGCCGGGCGACACGATCAGCGCGGCGACACCATGCCAGGCATCAGACCGCGTCAGATCGGTCAGCGCGAAGCCCTGCGTCGCGGCGTTGTCGCGCGCCTCGGGGCTGTCGTCCCAGAGGCAGGGCTCGGCCCCGCCTGCCGCCAGCGCGCGCGCGGTGGCAAGGCCCGACCGGCCAAGCCCCAGAACCGCCACCTTCCGACCGGAAAAGCCCTGAACCGGAATCATCTTCCCCCCCGCGAATGCGCCCGGACAATGCCCGCTGCGCCCCGGCCCCGCAAGGCCGGGCAAAACGCGGGCTTTACCTCCGGGGGATTGCCCTCTACCCTTGCCCCCACGCGAGCACCCGCGACAGGCGCGGCCTCAGAATTCACCCTGACATATCCCGAATGGTCGCCATGACCGATGTCAAATCCGGCGATACCGTGCGTATTCACTATACCGGCACACTGGCCGACGGCACGACATTCGACAGCTCCCAGGGCCGCGCGCCGCTGGAATTCACCGTCGGATCGGGCCAGATCATCCCCGGTCTCGACCGTGAATTGCCCGGCATGCAGGTGGGCGAGAAGAAGACCGTGACGATCGCCGCCGACGACGCCTATGGTCCACGGCAGGACGGCGCGATGCAGGCGATCCCGCGCGACCAGATCCCGGCAGAGATTCCGCTTGAGATAGGCACCGGGCTTCAGATGCGCACCCCGCAGGGCCAGACGGTCAACGTGACCGTGGCCGAGGTGACGGCGGAGACCGTCGTGCTCGACGGCAATCACCCGCTGGCGGGCAAGGCTCTGACCTTCGACTTCGAAGTGGTGGAGATCGCCTGAGCTACCAGCTGATCGGCCGGCGGTCGCGGAAGAAGCCGCCGGTCGGCCCGTCCTCGGGCAAAAGCGCGAGCCAGAGGGCGGTATCCGCGCCCTCTTCCGGGCTGCGGGGCGCGCTGGCGCCGCCCATCCGGGTCGCGACCCAGCCGGGGCACATCGCGTTGACCTTGACACCCTGCGGCAAGTCGCGCGGCAGCGCCTTGGTCAGCGCGTTCAGCGATGCCTTGGCGACCCCATAGGCGCCCGGCCCCTCCAGTCCGGCGGCAAAGCTGCCCCAGTCGGAAGACAGGTTGACGATCCGCCCCCAGCCGCTGTCCCGCCAATACGGCAGGTTCAGCCGGATCAGGTCGAGCGGCGCGTTGACCATCACCTGCATCGCCCGGTCGAAATCGCTGTCGGGCGCCAGAAGCGAGGCATGACCAAGGGTGCCCGCATTGTTGACAAGGATGTCGAACCCGCCCGCCTGCGTCATGGCGGCGAAGTAGCTGTCAGGCTCTTCAAGGTCGAGATGCACCCAGTCGCAACCAAGCTCCGCCGCCGCCGCCTGCCCCAAAGCGCGGTCACGCGCGCCGATGGTCACCCGGCAGCCCTTGGCGATCAGCCCCGCCGCGACGGCCCGCCCGATGCCGCGATTGGCCCCGGTGACAAGGGCGGTGGGGTGCAAAGGGCGCACCATCGGCCGCCTATCGCACCTTCAGCGTGGCCAGCCCGATCAGCGCGAGGATCAGCGAGATGATCCAGAAGCGGATCACGATCTGGGCCCTTCTTTTCGAAGTGATGGTGGATCGGCGCCATCAGGAAGACACGCTTTCCGGTGCGCTTGAAATAGGCGACCTGAATGATGACGCTCAGCGCCTCGACCACGAAGAGGCCGCCGACGATCGCCAGGACGATCTCATGCTTGGTCACGACCGCGATGGCGCCCAAAGCGCCGCCCAGAGCCAGCGAGCCGGTATCGCCCATGAAGACGGCGGCGGGCGGCGCGTTGTACCACAGAAACCCGAGGCCGCCGCCGATCAACGCCGCGGTGAAGACGAGGATTTCCCCCGTCCCCGGCACATAATGCAGGCCGAGATAGTCGGCGAAGTTAATGTTGCCGACGAAATAGGCGATGATCCCGAAGGTCGCCGCCGCGATCATCACCGGCATCACCGCCAGCCCGTCAAGCCCATCGGTCAGGTTCACGGCATTGGCCGCACCCACGATGACGATCACCGCGAAAGGCACGAAGACAAAGCCGAGGTTGACAAGGACGTTCTTGAAGACCGGCAGGGCAAGCGGGTTGGTCAGCTCGGCCGGTTGGACCCAGGCCGCCGCCGCCCCCGCGATGGCCGCGATCACAAGGCCGATCAGAAGCCGCACCCGCGAAGACACCCCACGCGTGTTCTGCTTGGTCACCTTGGCATAGTCGTCGGCAAAGCCGATCAGGCCGAACCCGTAGGTCACGAACAGCACGATCCAGATATAGGGGCTGTCCAGCCGCGCCCAGAGAAGCGTTGAGACCAGAAGCGCCGAGAGGATCAGAAGCCCCCCCATGGTCGGTGTCCCGGCCTTGGTGAAATGCGACTCCGGCCCGTCATCCCGGATCGGCTGGCCCTTTTTCTGCTTGCGGCGCAGCAAGTCGATCAGCGGCCTGCCGAAGAAGAAACCGAAGAGCAGCGCGGTGAAGAACGCCGCGCCCGCGCGGAAGGTGATGTAACGGAACAGGTTGAAAATGTCCCCGCCCTCGGCGAGGCCCGAAAGCCAGTAAAGCATCTACTCTGTCCCCTGTACGGCGCCGGCGCCCGGTTGTCCCAGTTTCTTCAGCGCGTCAACCACAATGCTGACTTTCGACCCCTTGGAGCCCTTGATCAGCACGACATCGCCCGCATCGACAATGTGATGGGCGGCCTCGGCCATTTCCTGCGCCGTCTCGCGCCAGTCGCCGCGCTTGCGGGCGGGCAGCGCGTCCCAGAGCGCGCGCATTCGCGGGCCGACGCAATGGACGGTGTGGATGGTGGCCATCGCCGGATGGGTGGCGATGGCGGCATGAAGTGCTGCCTCGTCCGGGCCAAGCTCCAGCATATCGCCCAGAACCGCGACGCGGCGGCCCTCCAGAATGCGGCCGACGCCATTGCGCGGTTCCGCCGCCGCCAGCACATCCAGCGCGGCGGCCATCGAGGCCGGGTTGGCGTTGAAGGCGTCGTCGATCAGATCGAAGCTCAGCCCCTCATCCACGATATCGAGATATATCCTCTCGCGCGCGCCGCGCCCGGCGGGGGGCGCCCATTGGCCAAGATCGCAGGCGGCGACCGCCGGCTCGACGCCAAGCGCATCGGCCACGGCCAGCACACCCAGCGCATTCATCGCGAAATGGCGGCCCGCCGTCTGGACCTTGAAGAGGACCGGCGCGCCCTTGCGGGTGGCGCGCACCACGGTGCGGTCCTGCGCCAGCGTGATGTCTGTCGCGCGGTAGTCGTCACCCGCGAGCGCGCCGAAGGTCAGCACCGCCGCCCCGGCCGCTTCGGCGGCGGTGCGCAGGATCGGGGTCACGTCGAGGCCCGAGGGGATGACGGCAATGCCCTCCGCTTCGAGCCCGCCGAAGATCGCGGCCTTTTCACGGGCGATCCCCGCGACATTCTCGAACGCCTCAAGATGGGCCGCCGCGACGGTGGTGATCATCGCCACATGCGGGCGGGCAAGGGCGGCCAGAGGCGCGATCTCGCCGGGGTGGTTCATGCCGATCTCGATCACCGCATAGTCGGCGTCCGCAGGCATCCGCGCCAGCGTGATCGGCACACCCCAGTGGTTGTTGAAGCTCGCCTCGGCCGCGTGGACCCGGCCCTGCCCGGCCAGCACCGCGCGCAGCATCTCCTTGGTCGATGTCTTGCCGACCGATCCGGTGACGGCGACGACCTTTGCCCCGCTCCGCGCCCGGCCCGCGCGGCCAAGGGCGGTCAGCCCGTCCAGCACATCGGGAACGATCAGCAGCGGATCGGTCTCGGCGCAGCCTTCGGGCAGACGCGAAACCAGCGCCCCCGCAGCCCCCTTCCGCAGCGCCTCGGCGACGAAGTCATGGCCGTCGCGCACATCCTTGAGCGCGACGAACAGATCGCCCGGTTGCAGCGTCCTTGTGTCGATGGAGAGGCCCGTTGCCGCGAACGGGCGCGTGACCCGCCCGCCCGTCGCGTCCGCCGCATCGCCCGAGGTCCACAGTGCGCCCATCAGATCCGCCCCTCAAGGGCCGCCACGGCAACGCTGGCCTGTTCGGCATCGTCGAAGGGATAGACGTCGGAGCCGATGATCTGCCCCGTTTCATGCCCCTTGCCCGCGATCAGAAGCGCGTCGCCCGGCAAGAGCGCATCGACGCCGCGCAGGATCGCCTCGGCCCGGTCGCCGATTTCCGTCGCCTCGGGGCAGCCCTTCATCACCTCGGCGCGGATCGCCGACGGGTCCTCGCTGCGGGGGTTGTCGTCGGTGACGATGACGACATCGGCATAGGCCGCCGCCGCCTCGCCCATCAGCGGGCGTTTCAGCCGGTCGCGGTCGCCGCCCGCGCCGAAGACGACGACGATCCGGCCAAGGACATGCGGGCGCAGAGATTGCAGGGCCGAGGCGAGCGCGCCGGGTTTGTGGGAATAATCGACAAAGACGGTGGCGCCGTTGTCGCGCTTGGCGGCAAGCTCCATCCGCCCGCGCACCGTGGTCAACCCGTGGAGCGCGGCAAAGACCGCCTCGGGCTCCTCCCCCGCCGCGATGGCCAGACCGGCGGCGGCCAGCACGTTCTCGGCCTGAAAGCCGCCGATCAGGGCCAGACGCGCGAGATAGGCCCCGCCCTTGTAGCTGAAGCGCAAATCCTGTCCTGTGGCGTCGAAACGCTGGCCGGTGATACGCAGATCGGCGGCGGCATCGCGGCCCACGGTCAGAAGGGTCTGGCCCCGCGCCTCGGCAATCGAGGCCATCTGGCGGCCGCGCGGTTCATCGACGTTGATGACGGCGGTTCCGTCCTCGGGCAGGACGCTCTCGAACAGCCCCGCCTTGGCGGCGAAGTAATCGTCGAAACTGCCGTGGTAGTCGAGGTGGTCCTGGCTGAAATTCGTAAACGCCGCCGCCTTCAGTTCCACCCCGTCAAGCCGCCCCTGATCAAGCCCGTGGGACGACGCCTCCATCGCCGCATGGGTGATCCCGGCATCGGCCATGTCGCGCAAGAGACGGTGGAGCGTGATGGGTTCCGGCGTGGTATGGGCGAGCGGCGCGGTGAAATCGCCCAGAACCCCCATGGTGCCGAGATTGGCCGCAGGCCGGCCCAGCGCCTGCCAGATCTGGCGGGTGAACGTCGCGACCGAGGTCTTGCCCGAGGTGCCGGTGACCGCCACCATCGTTTCCGGCTGACGCCCGAACCACAAGGCGGCCGCAAAAGCCAACGCCTGCCGCGGGTCCTCGGCAAGCACCAGCGCGGCGTCGGAAGCCGCGAGTTCGGCCTTCGCGATCGCCGCCCCCTCACGGTCGGTCAGGATCGCGGCGGCGCCCATACGCAACGCATACTGGATGAACTCGCCGCCATGCACCTTCGACCCCGGCAGCGCCGCGAAAAGATGGCCGGGCTTGACCTGACGGCTGTCCACCGCGAGGCCGGTGATGCGCGCCTCGCGCCCGGACTGGGCGGTCAGCCCCAGCTCCGCCAGCGATTTCGTCTCTGCCGCCATGTCGCGCCCCCCTGGCGCCCCGGCGCCCGTCAATTGCGAACGCGTATTACTTCAGCCTGCGAGAGCTGTTCAAGTTCCGGCCGCATTCCCAGAAGGGGGGCGGCGCGCCGGATGATCTCTGCCCCCACAGGAACGGCGGTCCAGCCCGCCGTGCGGCGCGGTTCGTCGCCCGAGGTTTCGACCGGCTCGTCAAGCGAGACGATGAGGACGTATTTCGGCGCCGTCGTCGGGAAGACCGCGGCGAAGGTGGCGATCACCTTGTCCTTGTAATAGCCCCCGGTCGGCTTGGGTTTGTCCGCCGTGCCAGTCTTGCCGCCGACCGAATAGCCCGGCACGTCACCAAAACTCGCCGTGCCGCGGGAAACGACCTGGCGCATCATGTCGAGGATCTCGCGCGAGGTGGCTTCGGAGATGACCCTTTCGCCCGCCTGGCGCTTGTCGGTCTTGATAAGCGTCGGCGTGATCCTTGTGCCGCCATTGGCAATCGTCGCATAGGCGGCGGCGAGGTGCAGCGGGCTGTCCGACAACCCGTGGCCATAGGAAATTGTCATCGTCGAAATCTCCGCCCAGCGCTTCGGAAGCAGCGGGCGCCCCGTCGGCGCCTCGGCCAGCTCCACCGCGGTCGGGTCCAGAAGGCCCAGCGATTTCAGGAACTTCTGCTGCCGCTCCGCCCCGATCATCAGGGCGATGTGGGCCGTCCCGATATTGGAGGATTTCGCGATCACGTCGGTGACGGTCAACTGATTGCCGTAGTTATGAAAATCGCGGATGCGGTACTTGCCCCAGACCATCGGGCTTTTGGTATCGACAAGCGTATCGGGGTTCACAAGCCCGAGGTCGAGCGCCTGCGCCACCGTAAAGATCTTGAAGGTTGATCCAAGCTCATACACCCCCTGCACCGCGCGGTTGAACAGCGGGCTGTCGCCGGGGTTGCCCTTCAACAGCGGCGCGGGCCGGGTATTGGGGTCGAAGTCGGGCAGCGAGGCCATGGCGACGACCTCCCCCGTATGG
>DAIOXI010000038.1:2915-4340 GCA_036758045.1 Albidovulum sp. | reverse complement strand
TTCATCAGCTTCATGCCGCCGTAAAGCACGTCCTCCACCGTCGATTGCACGCTCAGGTCCAGCGACAGTTGCAGCGGTGCGCCGCCATTGGCGGGATCGCGCAGCCAGGTGTCGAAGGTCTTTTCCACCCCCGCCGTGCCCACCACCTCGGCCGAGCGCACGCCTTCGCGGCCGAAACTGGCCCCGCCAAGGACGTGCGAGGCGATGGCGCCGTTCGGGTAAAGCCGCATCTCGCGCGGGCCGAACAACAGGCCGGGATCGCCAATCTCATGCACCAGCTGCATCTGTTCGGGAGAGATTTTCTTTTTCACCCACAGGAACTTGCGCTTGCCGGTGAAATCCTTCTTCAACCGCTCTGCATCCAGGTCGGGAAAGATCGCGGCCAGCTTTTCGGCGGAACCGACAGGGTCGACCATCTGGGGCGGCTGGGCGTAAAGCGAATGGGTGACGAGGTTGGTCGCCAGAATCCGCCCCTCACGGTCAACGATACCGGCCCGCTGGGCGACGATGGCGGAACCGGAGCCCGCGCTGACGGGTTCGGCGGGCTCGCTCGCCGCCAGAAAGCCCATCTGCGCCGCGACGACGCCGAAGACGGCAAGGAAAGCGCCGCAAAGGAGCAGCAGCCGCCCCTCGGCGACGGCGCGGGAACGGTCGCGCATCTCTTCATGGCGCAGGCGGATATTCTCCCGCTCGATCACGTCAGGGTTCTCGCCCTTGGCGCGGGCGGACAGGATGCGGGCCAGCGGGCGCAGCGGAATACGGGTCATTGCGCGGTCCCTTCGGCAAGGGCGGCCGCCGCCGCAGTCTCGATCGGGTTGGTGATCGGCGGAAGGACGAGATCGGGATAGGCGATCGCCGCCACATCGCCGAACTGCTCGGGATTCAGCGGCAAGAGGCCGAGGCGGGGGAAGTTCAGGTCCGCCAGTTCCCGCAAACGGTCGGGGCGGTTCAGATAGGCCCATTCCGCATTCAGCATGGAAAGGGATTCCTTCAATTGCCGGATCTCGGCCTGAAGCGCCTTGACCTGCGAAATCTCCGCCTGGGTCCGGTAGTTTTCCCGGTAGGCCCAGAAAGCCAGGCCCATGACCGCGACGGCGGAAAGGAAAAGCATCAGGTTACGCATCAGGTTCGCCCTCCCAGGGCCGGTTTCGGCAGGCCAAGTGCTGCACGCTCGGCGCGCCCGGCAGGTGCGTCGGTGCGGATGCCGACGCGCAGTTTCGCGGAGCGCGCGCGGGGATTGGCGGCAAGCTCTGCCTCATCCGGGCCGACGGCGCGGCGGGTTTTCAGTGTGAAGGCGGGTGCGTCCTGTACGCGGGCGGGGGCGTGGCGGCTGCCCAGCCCCGCGGCCCCCGAACGGTGCTGGAAGAACCGCTTCACGATCCGGTCTTCAAGCGAATGGAAGGTCACGACCGCCAGCGTCCCGCC
>DAIOXI010000038.1:226-2905 GCA_036758045.1 Albidovulum sp. | reverse complement strand
GCCCGTTCGGCGGCTTCCAGCCCCTCGGCCAACTGCCCGAATTCGTCGTTCACCGCGATACGGATCGCCTGAAAACTGCGGGTGGCGGGGTGGCTTTGGCCCGGCTTCGCGCGCGGCAGGCAGCGTTCGATGACCTGCACAAGGTCAAGCGTGCGGGCGAAGGGGCGGCCCGCGACGATGGCGCGGGCGATGCGGCGCGCGGCGCGCTCCTCGCCATAGTGAAAGAGAACATCGGCGATCTCGCCCTCGGACGCGGTGTTGACGAAGTCCGCCGCCGTCGGCCCCGTATCGGACATGCGCATGTCGAGGGGACCGTCCTTCTGGAAGGAGAACCCGCGTTCCGCCTGATCCAGCTGCATGGAGGACACGCCAAGGTCGAGGACGACGCCATCCACCTGTTCGCCGGCCAGCGTATCGAGATCGGAAAACGTGCCTTCGACCAGCCGCAGCCGGTCGCCATAACCCGCCGCCCAGGCCTCTGCCATGCGAAAGACCGACGGATCGCGGTCAATCCCGATCACGGTACCGGCCCCGGCGGCCAGAAGCCCGCGCGCATAGCCGCCCGCGCCAAAGGTGCCGTCCACCCAGGTGCCGGATACCGGCGCGACCGCCTGAAGAAGCGGCCCGAGCAGGACAGGGATATGGGGGTCGGTCGGGGTTGCGCGGGCAGCGGCGGCAGCCATGGCTTACCCTTTCGGCAGGGCTGGCAGGAGGCTTCTGGGATCGAAGTCCTCATCGTACTGGCTGGCGAGCTTCTGGCTGCGCCGGGCGGCCCTCGCCTCATAGGCGTCGGGGTTCCAGATGCGGAAATAGTCACCGGCGGAGATAAAGAACGCCTCGCCCTTCAGGCCGATCTTGTCGCGGTATTTCTGCGGGATGGTCAGGCGGCCGTCATCGTCGATCTGCGCCTCGAAGGACTGACCATACATCAGCTCCTCGTTCATCAGACGTTCGGGAGAGCCGCGCTGCATCATCCCGATCTGCTCATCTATCTCGTTGACGGCCTCCATCGAGAACACGTCGAGCCAGTTCTGGCTTTCGGGGCCGTAGACGATGACGATGTTGGGGCGAAGACCTTCTTTCCAGTCGGGGTCAGAGGCTTCGATGACACGACGGAAGGCGGCCGGGATGGAGACGCGGCCTCTCGCGCCCACCTTGAATGTTCGTGCCCGTCCTCATCGGTGGACCCTGTTTGCCATGGGATTTTACGGGAAGCAACAGAAATCCAATCCACCTGGACACAAGATGGGGCTTCTAGACCCCTTCAGAAACAGCATTTTGGGGCGATTGCGACGCCAAAATTCATAAATGCAGCGGAACGGACGGCGTGGTCGCACAATATATGGGCATAAACTGGCAAGAAGATAAGTTCCCGCAAAATCCCAGAAAATTTCGGACCCCGCCCAGGCGCACGGCCTTTCCCGGCCAAAAACACTCGGAATCGCGACAAATCACGCCAACTCACGCCCGATTGATTCGGCGCGAGTGGCGTGATTGTCGTGCTTTCCCATGCCCTCCCACAGGAGGGGCATCATTCCCATGAAATCCCGAAGCCGGGTGCGTTCAGCGGCCGGTCAGGCCATTCCGCCCGCGATCAGGCGCGCGGCGAGGCGGCCATAGGCCTCGGCCATCGGCCCCTCTCCGGCGGCGACCGGCACACCGCTGTCGCCCGCCTGGCGGATCTCAAGGCTCAGCGGCACTTCGCCAAGGAAGGGGATGCCCAGCGCCTCGGCCTCTGCGGCCACACCGCCATGACCGAACAGATGCGCCTCATGCCCGCAATTCGGGCAGACATAGGTAGACATGTTCTCCACAAGCCCAAGGATCGGGGTCTTGAGCTTGCCGAACATGTCGATGGCGCGCCGCGCGTCGATCAGCGCCACGTCCTGCGGCGTCGACACGACGATGGCGCCGGTCATATGGGTGCGCTGGCAGAGCGTCAGCTGCACATCTCCGGTGCCCGGCGGCAGGTCGACGATCAGCACGTCAAGTTCGCCCCACACGACCTGCTCAAGCAGCTGTTGCAGCGCGCCCATCAGCATCGGCCCGCGCCAGACGACGGCTTCGCCTTCCTTCAACATCAGGCCGATGGACATCATCGTCACGCCATGCGCCACAAGCGGCTGGATGCGCTTGCCGTCCGGCGAGGCGGGCCGTTTCGACACCCCCATCATGCGCGGTTGCGACGGACCATATATATCTGCGTCGAGCAGCCCGACCCGCCGCCCCTGCTTTGCCAGCGCGACCGCGAGATTCGAGGACAGGGTGGATTTGCCCACCCCGCCCTTGCCGGAGGCCACCGCAACGATACGGTCGATACCGCTGATCTTCCTGGGGCCGGTCTGCGGCGTCGGGTGCCCGCCGATCTTCAGGCTGGGCGGCTCGGCCGTTTTTTGCGCCGGGCCAGGCGCGGTCAGCACGGCCGATACGGAAGCCACTCCCGGCACCGCCTGGACCGCCGCCTCGGCGGCCTTCAGAACCGGCTCCATCTGCCGCGCGGCGGACGGATCGGGAACCTCGATGACGAATCGTACCGCCCCGCCCGTAACTGACAGCGCACGCACGAGGTCGGCGTTGAGCACGAGCTCGACGGGGAAGTACAGCGCGCGTGGCGCGGGCACCTTCAGGGCGTGCAGGAAGTGCAGCAGCGGCGACTGATCGTCGTACATGCGGCGATAG
>DAIOXI010000038.1:0-216 GCA_036758045.1 Albidovulum sp. | reverse complement strand
GAGGTCGGCAGAAACCAGGTCCTTGCCATCGGGTAGAGCGATCCGCCGCAGGGCATCGAGAATGTTGTCGCGCGTCGGTTCCATAAATCTGCCTTTCCCGTTTTGCCCAATTTATGACCATGTCGCCCGACAATGAAGTGGCCGCGTGGGGATTGTGACATAATTGTGCAAGTTGCCGTAACGGAACACAAAAATCCGCCCACCGGCCATGCGCTT
>DAIOXI010000037.1:12109-17520 GCA_036758045.1 Albidovulum sp. | reverse complement strand
CCGCGTGGCGCTGGCCGGGGGGGCGGAGATCGACCGCAGCTCCATCCGCCGCTTCCCCAATGCCGACCATGCCGGGCTGGGCGAGGTTCTGACCCGCTATCTGGCAGAGGCCGGTTCGCCTGTGATCGAAGGCGCCTGCGTCGCCGTGGCCGGGCCGGTGGACGATGGCGTCGCGCATATGACCAACCTCGACTGGTGCATCGACTGCGCGGGCGTGGCGAAGGCGACCGGGGCCGCGCGCGTGGCGGTGCTGAACGACCTTCAGGCACAGGGCCACGGGCTCGACACGCTTGACCCCGCCTTCCTGCGCCCGGTGATCGAAGGGCCGGCCAATGACCCGACCCGCGCCGCGCGGCTGGTGATCGGCGTCGGCACCGGGTTCAACGCCGCCCCCGTCCATCCCGGTGCGCAGCGAGGCCGACCTGGCGCTGATGCGGCATGTGGAAAAGGCGCATGGCTTCGCGGGGGTTGAGGATGTGCTGTCCGGCCGGGGCCTTGAACGGCTTTACGCCTTCCACGCGGCCGAGGCGGGGCTTGAGGCGCGCCTGAAAGCGGCTGAGATCATGGCGGCGATGGAACGCGGGCACGATCCGGTCGTGACCGCCACGGGCCGCGCCTTCGTGCGGCTTCTGGGGGCGGTGGCGGGGGACCTTGCGCTGATCCATGTGCCTTACGCGGGTATCTTCCTGATCGGCGGCGTCGCCCGCGCCTTCACCGCCCATTACGGCCCCTTCGGCTTTGCCGAGTCGTTCCGCGACAAGGGCCGCTTTGCGGCGTTCCTGCGCGAATTCTCCGTCGCCATCGTCGAGGATGACTACCTCGCGCTGGCAGGCTGCGCGCGCTATCTGGCGGACGGGCTGGCGGGCTGAGTTATCCGCGCAGATAGGCGACAAGCTGGCGGGTGGACCCGTCCTTGTCCTCTGCCCCCACCTCGCCTTTCAGCACCGGGTCGAGCGCGAGGGCAAGCTCCTTGCCAAGCTCCACCCCCCATTGGTCGAAGGAGTTGATGCCAAGGATCACCCCTTCGACAAAGACGCGGTGTTCGTAAAGCGCGACGATCTGGCCAAGGACATAGGGCGTGAGCTTCGGGTAAAGCAGCGTCGTCGAAGGCCGGTTGCCCGGAAAGACCCGGTGCCGCGCCTGCCGGTCAAGCTCTTTCCCCGTCAACCCCTTCGCGGCCATCAGATCGCGCGCCGCGCCAAGGTCGCGCCCGCGCAGCAGCGCCTCGGACTGCGCAAGGCAATTCGCGGCCAGAAGCCGGTGCTGATGGGCAAGGTCCGGTTCATGCCCCTCGCGCCCCAGTATGAATTCGCAGGGGATCACGCGGGTGCCTTGATGGATGAGCTGATAGAAGGCGTGCTGCCCGTTCGTCCCCGGCTCCCCCCAGACCACGGGCCCGGAGTTTTCGACCAGGTCCGAGCCATCCATGGCGACGCGCTTGCCGTTGCTCTCCATCTCCAACTGCTGAAGATAGGCGGGCAGCCGGGCAAGGCGCTGTTCGTAAGGCAGCACGGCGCGGGTGGCATAGTCGCAGATCTGGTTGTGCCAGATCCCGACCAGCGCCAGCATCACGGGCATGTTCTGCGCCAAGGGGGCGGCGCGGAAATGCGCGTCCATCGCCGCGCCGCCGGCGAGGAAATCGGCGAAATTCTCCGGCCCGATGGCGATCATCAGCGACAACCCGATCGGCCCCCACATCGAATAGCGCCCGCCGACCCAGTCCTCGAAGCCGAAGACGCGGGTGGCCGGGATACCGTAGCTTTCGGTCTTGTCAAGCGCGGTGGACACGGCGGCGAACTGCGCCGTGGGGGTGCGGACGGTTTCGCCCATCCACTTCCGCACGGTTTCGGCATTGGTCATCGTCTCGATGGTGGTGAAGGTCTTGGACGCCACGATCACCAGCGTCGTTTCCGGGCTCAGCCCGGCCAGCACGTCATGCGCCTGCGCCCCGTCGACGTTCGAGATGAAATGCGCCCTCGGTCCGTCGGCATAGGGCGACAGCGCGATGGCCGCCATGGCGGGGCCAAGGTCGGACCCGCCGATGCCGATATTGACCACATCGGTGATCTTGCCGCCCTGCCCCTTGAAGCGGCCGGAACGCACGTCGGTGGCAAAGCTGCGCATCCGCTCATGGACGGCGCGGACATCGGGCATGACGTCGCGGCCATCGACGCTGACCGCGCCGTCGAGATTGCGCAGCGCCGTGTGCAGCACCGCGCGGCCCTCTGTCTCATTGATCTTCGCGCCGGCAAACATCGCCTCGGCGCGGGCCGCGACACCTGTCGTCACCGCCAGTTCCACCAGCAGGTCACGGGCCGCTTCGTCAATCGCGGTCTTGGAGTAATCGAACAAAAGACCGTCCAGATCGACGCTGAACCCCGGCGCGCGATTGTCATTTTCGAACAATTCGAGGATCGGACGGTCCGCCGTCGCCTTGCGGTGCTTCCGCAGATCGTCCCACACAGTCATTCCATGCCTCCGTTCAGGCCGCCCAGTGGACGGTGGCCTCATCCAAAACCGCGCGGATCGGCGCCTTGTCCGGCGTCAGGTCCATCGCCCGCTCAAGGGCCGCGCGTTTTTCCGCCCCGGTGATCAGGACATGGATCGCCATCGCGTCCCGCAACACCCGCGCCGACAGCGTCACGCGCGGCTCGCCCGCGCCTTCCGCGCGCATCGGCAGCAGGACCGGCGCATCGGGCGCCAGCGCCTCGGCCAGACGATCCGCGCCGGGAAAGAGCGAGGCCGTGTGCATATCCGCCCCCATGCCCAGCAAGAGGACCGAGATCGGCAGATGCGGTTCGATCGCCTCGGCCAATGCGTCAATCGCATCCTCCGGCCGCTCCGCCTCGGTATAAAGCGGCAGGAAGGTGGCCGCCGCCGCCTTGCCGGTCAGCAGGCGCTGTTTCAGCAGCCGCCCGTTCGACCGTTCGCTCGTCTCCGGCACCCAGCGTTCGTCGTTCGGGAAGACCGTGACCCGGTCCCAGTCCAGCCCCACGCCCGACAGTACGTCGAAGACCGGCCCCGGCGTGGTGCCGCCCGGCACCGACAGGCTCACCCGGTCATGGGTACGCAGTTGCGCGCCCAGATCGCTGGCCAGTTGATCGGCCAGCGTGAACATCATCAGTTCCGCGTCGGGATATTCTACCAGGTTCATTCCGCTATCTCCCGCCATCGCCGCCCGTCACGATGCAAGAGCATCAGCGCATCCTCGGGGCCAGAGGAAAAAGCATCATAGCCCTTAGGCTTGTCGCCCTTCGCCTCCCACCCCGCGATGATCGGATCGGTCCAGGCCCAGGCCGCCTCCACCTCATCCCCGCGCATGAAAAGCGTCTGGTTGCCCCGGATCACATCCATGATCAGCCGCTCATAAGCGTCGGGAATATCGGCCCCGTCCTCCCCCAGGGCCTCGGCAAAGGACATGTCCAGCGGCACCTCGGTCAGGCGCATCCCGCCCGGTCCCGGCTCCTTGATCATCACGCTGAGGGTCATCCCCTCATTCGGCTGCAAGCGGATCGACAGCACGTTTTCGCGCCAGCCTTCCTCATCGCCGAAGATCGAATGCGGGACCTCCTTGAAGACGATGGCAATCTCGGACGCCCGCGCGCGCAGCCGCTTGCCGGTGCGCAGGTAGAAGGGCGTCCCCTTCCAGCGCCAGTTCGCCACCTCTACCTTCAGCGCGATGAAGCTTTCGGTGGTGGAATTGGGGTTTTCGGCATCGGCCGCATAAGAGGCGGTATCCTTCGACGCGCGATACTGCCCGCGCACGATATCCTCGGGCGTCACGGGTTCCAGCGCGCGGATCACCTTCAGCTTTTCGTCCCGGACCGCGTCGGGGTCGAACCGATAGGGCGCCTCCATCGCGATCAGGCACAGAAGCTGCATCATGTGGTTCTGCACCATGTCCCGCATGGCGCCCGAACGGTCGTAATAGGCACCACGCCCGCCCACACCCACGGTTTCGGCCACCGTGATCTGGACGTGATCGACATGGCGCGCGTTCCAGAGCGGCTCGAACAATATATTGGCGAGGTAATGGTCGATCCGGTAGATCTGGCTTTCCGCGAAATGCTCGGCCAGCGTCGCGTTCAGCGCCCTGGCGCTTTCAAGGTCGCGGCCAAAGGGCTTTTCGACCACGATCCGCGCGTCCGGCGTCGCGATCTTGTTGCCATGCAGCCGTTCGGCCAGATCGCCGAACAAGGACGGCGCGACGGAGAAATAGAAGGCCTGCACCACATCCTTGCGGATCAGCTTGCCCAACTCCTTCCAGCCGGTCGTCCCCTTCGCATCGACGCTGACATAGTGCAGATGTTCAACGAACCGCGCGACCGCCTCGGGATCGCGGGCCTTGGCGGGGACGAATTCCGCGATCGCCTCGGCCACGAAGGCCCGGAACCCGGCATCGTCCAGTTCCGCCCGCGCCGCGCCGACGATGCGGGACCCTTCGGGGATCTGCCCTGCGACATAGCGGCGATAAAGCCCCGGCAGGATCTTGCGCCGGGCCAGATCGCCCGTGCCGCCAAAGATGACGAGGTCGAACGTCTCGACCGGAATGACGCGGGAAACCATGTGCACCTCGCTCCTGCTGCGAATGTTAGCGCTAACCGGAATGCTCATAGTGTCTTTGCTTTCTCAAGTCCAGCGCCGCGCACGGTTTTGGGCGGCTTGGTGTGTCGGTGCGCAGAAGAACAGATTCGCGGGTTTTGGGCCAGAGACGGCTGAGATCTTCCCCCGCCTTCGGCCGGGTTTCGCGACCCGCGTGCGCGCCTCAGCCGTTCACATCGACGACAACCCGCCCCCGCACCTGCCCCTTCAGGATCGCCGCCCCAAGGCGCGGCAGGTCGGCAAGCGTTGCAGGCTCCACCATCGCCTCAAGCTTCTCCATCGGCAGGTCCCTGGCGATCCGTTTCCAGGCCCGCAGGCGGTTGTCGTAAGGCTGCATCACGCTGTCGATGCCCAGAAGGTTCACGCCCCGCAGGATGAAGGGCGTGATGAGCGCGCCTTCGATGGCCGCCCCGCCCGCAAGGCCGATGGCGGCGACGGAACTGCCGTATTTCATCTGTTTCAGCACGCGCCCCAGCATCGGGCCCGCCACGGCGTCGATACAGCCCGCCCAGACCTCGCTTTCCAGCGGTTTCTTGGTGACCTCGGTCAGTTCGTTCCGCGCGACGATCTGCGTCGCGCCAAGGCTTCGCAGATACTCCGCTTGCTCCGGCCGCCCGGTGACGGCGGCAACCTCATGGCCGAGCTTTGCCAGTATCGCCACCGCGACCGACCCGACACCGCCCGCCGCCCCGGTGACCAGAACCGGCCCGTGACCGGGTTTCAGCCCGTGATCCTCAAGCGCCATCACCGCCAGCATCGCGGTCAACCCCGCCGTCCCGACCGCCATCGCGGCCCGTGTCGTGAGCCCG
>DAIOXI010000037.1:6393-12099 GCA_036758045.1 Albidovulum sp. | reverse complement strand
CGCACCCGCGCCTTCTGCGCATAGCCGCCCCAATGCGCCTCGCCCACGCGCCAGCCGGTCAGCACGACCTTGTCGCCGGGCTTGTAGCGCGCGTCCGAGGACGCCTCCACCGTCCCGGCGAAGTCGATGCCGGGGATATGCGGGTAATTCCGCACCAGCCCGCCCCCCGGCCCGATGCAAAGGCCATCCTTGTAATTCACCGTCGAATACTCGACCGCCACCGTGACCTCGGTCTCCGGCAGGCGGCTTTCGTCGATCTCCTGCACGGCGGCATGGGTCTTGCCATCTTCGTCCTTCTCGACGATCAGCGCCTTCATCGGGTGTCCTCCCTTCATTCGCTGCGGATGGCCATAAGGGCCGCCCGCGAGTCGCGCCCACCATTCCGGCAATGGCCGCAAAGATCAATCACCGGCGGCGGTCGAAAAGGCCACGATGGCGTCCGCCAGACAATCGAGCGTATCGGTCCAGTCTACCCCCTCGGGCAGGCCCGGCGCCAGCAGCGACAGTTCGGTGCAGGCGATGGCGAGGTGATCGGCGCCCTGCGCGACCAGCCCGCGCGCCGCATCCGTCAGCGCCGCGAGTTCCTCCGCCCCTGTCCGCCCGGCCTTGACCGCGCGGATCAGCGCCAGCACGGGGGCGTCATCTGCGGGCCAGACCGCGGTCAGCCCCGCCGCCGCGAAGGCAGCGTCAAAGACCCCGGCCAGCCGCACGGCGGGCGAGGCCAGCATCCCGATACGCCGCCCCTGCCCGGCCAGCCGTTCGGTGCTGAGCGCGATCATGTCCAGAAACGGCACACCCGCCGCCGCCCGGATCGCCCCGGCATAGGCATGGGCCGTGTTGCAGGGCATGGCCAGCGCCCTTGCCCCCGCGCCCTCCAACGCCCGCGCCATAGCGGCCAGCACCGGCGCCGGGCTGTCGCCCGTCCCCTCGATCAGCGCCGCGATCCGGCTTGGCACCTGCGGGTTCTGATGGACCAGCAGCGGCACATGGCCCGCATCGCCGCCGCCCGCGCGCCGGTCGATCACCTTCTGCATCAGAAGTACCGTCGCCTCCGGCCCCATGCCGCCCAGAATGCCCACCAGCCGCATCTCGCCCTACCTCAGCCGAAAGCTCTCACCCGGAAAGAATCGCTCAAGCCGAATATCGGCGCTGCGGGCATGGCCTTCCATCCCCTCATAGCGCGAGATGCGGGCGGTGACCGCGGCCAGATCGCGCAGCGCGTCGGGCGAAACCTCCTGCCAGGTCACGGTCTTGAGGAATTTCAGCACCGAAAGCCCCCCGGTATAGCGCGCCGCACCCGAGGTCGGCAGCACATGGTTGGTGCCCGACGCCTTGTCGCCAAAGGCCACCGTCGCCTCGGCCCCGAGGAAGAGAGAGCCATAGGCGCTTAGCCGCCCGCGCCACCAGTCCAGATCGGCGGCCTGCACATGCAGATGCTCCGGCGCGATCCGGTCGGCCTCGACCGCCATGCCTTCCCGGTCCGAACACAGGATGATCTCCCCCCGCTCGCCCCAGGAGGCCTCCGCCGCCGCGCGGTTTTCGGGGGGCAGCGTGGCGATCAGGTCGGGGATGCGCGCCGCGACCCGCTTCGCCAGCCCTTCATCGTCGGTCACCAGCCAGACGGGCGAGGTCGGCCCGTGTTCGGCCTGCCCGACAAGGTCCCAGGCGACCAGTTCCGCATCCGCCGTCGCATCGGCGATCACAAGGCTGTCGGTCGGCCCGGCGACCATGTCGATGCCGACCTCACCGAACAACTGCCGCTTGGCCTCCGCCACATAGGCATTGCCCGGCCCGATCAGGATGTCGGCGCGCGGCAGGCCGAAAAGGCCAAAGCTCAGCGCCGCGATGGCCTGCACACCGCCCAGCTTCAGGATCCGGTCGGCCCCGGCCACGCTGAGTGCATAAAGGACGGCCGCCGGTATCCCCTCACCCGACCGCGGGGGCGAGGCGGCGGCGACATGGCCCACGCCCGCCTCGCGCGCCGTCGTCACCGTCATCAGCGCCGAGGCGATGTGCGAATAGCGCCCGCCCGGCACATAGGCCCCGGCGGCGGCAATGGGGATCAGGCGTTGGCCGACACGCAGGCCGGGGCGCAACTCCACCGCCGTCTCCGACAGGCTGGCGCGCTGGGCGCGGGCGAAACCGGCGATATTGTCATGGGCATAGCGGATGTCGTCCTTGACCTGCTGCGGCAGCGCCTTTGCCGCAGCAGCGATCTCCTCCTCCGTCACCAGAACCGGGCCGTTCCAGCCGTCAAGCTCGCGCGCATAGTCCAGCGCCGCCGCGTCGCCCCCGGATCGCAACCGCGCCAGCATCGCGGCGACCCGCGCGCGCAGCTCATCCTCGGCCATCGCGGCCGCTTCCCGGCCCTTTTTCAGAAACTGGACACTCATCCAAACGCTCTCCCTGTCAGATCATCCGCGACGGGGCTTGACCCGTCCCGGCCTCAAGTTCATTTTTTCGAAATTCATGACAGGCCCGGAGGCCCCGATGCCGACCCTGCCCAAAGGCGTCACGCTGCGCGCGCTGGAACTCTTCGACGCCACGGCGCAGGCCGGGACGCTGGCCGACGGTGCACGACGCATCGGCCTGAGCCTGCCCGCCGCCTCGCAGCAGATCAGCAACCTTGAGGCGGCGCTGGGGGTGGAGTTGTTCGACCGCGCCCACCGCCCGCTGCAACTGACGCTGGCCGGGCGCCTCGTCCTGCGCCGGGCGCGCGACGCGATGGGGCAGTTGCGGCAAGCACAGGCGGAACTGGCGGTTCTCGACATTGCCCAGATCGGCCACCTGCATCTGGGCGTCATCGACGATTTCGATGCCGAGATCACCCCCGACCTTGTCATCGCGCTGACGCAGAACCTGCGCGATTGCCATTTCAGCCTGACCACCGGGCCAAGCCATGAGATCACCGCGATGCTGACGCAACGCACGCTCGACATCGTCGTCGCCGCCGCCCCGCAGGACGCGGTCGCGGGCGCCACGGAACATCCGCTTCTGCGCGATCCCTACGTTCTGGCGGTTCCGCGCGGCTTCGACCTTCCGAAAGGGCGCGAGATGGAGGCGCTGTCCGCCCTGCCCTTCCTGCGCTACGACCGCGCGCAATTCATGGGCCGCCAGATCGAGGCGCATCTGGCCCGCCACCGCGTCCACCTGCCCGAACGGATCGAGATCGACAGCAATCAGTCGATCATGGCGCTGGTCGCGGCGGGTCTGGGCTTTTCGATCACCACGCCGCTGGCCGTGATCCGCGCCCGGGCCTTCCTGACCAAGGTGGAACTGCACCCCTTGCCGCTGGCCGCCATGTCGCGGCGCATCTCCCTTTTCGCGCCCGCCGACGGGACCATGCCGGTCGCGACCGACATCGCGGGCATGCTGAAGGCGATCATGCGCAGCCGCGCGATCCTGCCCGCGCGTGAGGTCGCCCCCTGGCTGGGCGACAGTTTCGCCGTGATCGCCTGATCCTGCCCGCACGTTTCGCCTGCCGGTCCCGATACCCCGGCGCAGTTGGGGGCAAGACAGGCCCCCACGGCAAGCAAAGCCTGACCCCTTCGCGAAGATCGAAGGGCAGGTTTCAGGAAATGGAAGCGGCCGCAGGGCGCGCGTCGTAGTAAAGCCCCACGACATGCTCGGCCTCGGCGAAGAACAGCCAGCGCGCGGCGAAGGCCCCGATCAGGTGCAAGAGCGCGGCAAAGCCCATGACCACCGGCAGGGGCGGCACGAACAACTGGATCGCGGCGGGCAGGAGGCTCGCGAACAGGACCGCGATGATCCGCAGGCGGCGCGAATGCTTGCGCCCGACACGATAGATCATCTCCTTCATCAGGTAGTTTTCCGACGTATGCGGCGGCGCGACCTGCCGCACCTGACCCGCCAGCCCCGTCGCGGTCCCGATGGTGGACCCGGCCCCGGCAAAGGCCCCGTCCCCGCGCCGGAAGGCAAAGGCCAGCAGCCCGCCAAGCGCCAGCGCCAGTACCGCGCCCGCCCCGTTATGCCCGCTCAGCATCGCGCCGCCCGTGAGCGCGAAACACATGAACAGCGCAGGCGTGGTCCAGTGGTTCCAGCGCGGCACCGTGCGAAGCTGCGCATAGATCATCGAGGTGCAATACACCGTCAGAAGCGCCATCGCCGCCCCGGTGGCCCCGAACATCGGCGGCATGACCACCCCGAAGAGCGCCGCCAGCGCCACCGGCGCCAGCAGAAGCAGCGTCAGGACCGAGGTCCAGCCTTCACGGCTGAGCCAGCTTGTCCGCCATTGCGTGAACGCCTTCAGCGCCCGCTGCGGATTGCCGAGGTGGAAGGTGGAGGCAAGAAGCCCGCCAACCGCCAGCCCGTAGCCCAGCCCCCAGAGCAGGAAGGCGGCCAGCCCCAGCGGCTGCGCCGCGCCAAGGCCGAGGAAGGCCAGCAGGCCAAAGCCCATGCCGGAAAGGACGGTGAACAGGATGACAGAAGGTGCGGGATGCATCAGAACTTCTCCAGAAGACGGTCGAGCCAGCCCGCGAACCCGCTCGCCTGCACATCCAGAAGCGGGGTCAGGGGCGCGACATCCGCCGGCCCCTTCCTGCGCGGCGGCAGGTATTTGTTCACCGGGGCCGTCTCCATCTCCGGCATCAGGTCATAGCCGCCCCGCTCTGCCACCAGACGGCTGACGGCGCTGTCGGGATCGCCCAGATCGCCGAAATGCCGCGCGCCGGTCGGGCAGGTGCGCACGCAGGCGGGGACGCGGTCCTCTTCCGGCAGGTTGTCGTTATAGATCCGATCGACGCAAAGGGTGCATTTCTTCATCACCCCCGCCGCGCCGTCCATCTCCCGCGCACCGTAAGGGCAGGCCCAGGCACAAAGACCGCAACCGATACAGGCATCCTCGTTCACCAGAACGATCCCGTCCTCGGCGCGCTTGTAGCTGGCGCCGGTCGGGCAGACGGTCACGCAGGGCGCGTTGTCGCAATGCAGGCAGGAGCGCGGGAAGTTGACGATTTTTGACGTATTATCAGCTTCTTGCGCCTCATAGCTGTGAACTCGGTTCAGGAATGTCCCGCAAGGCGCTGCCCCATAAGCATCCATGTCCGACAGGGGCGCGCCATAGCCCTGATCGTTCCAGCCCTTGCAGGCGGTCACGCAGGCATGGCAGCCGACGCAGGTGTCAAGGTCGATGACAAGGCCCAGCTTGACCTTCGAAGGGGGCGGCAAGGCGGTCATGGGCGGTTCCTTTTCGCCGGTGGAACCGGGGATGGCAGGGGGCCGAAGGCGGGTTGCGCCTCGTCCGGCGCGGCGACCTTCTCGACCCGCACCCGCAGGTCGAACCAGGCGGCCTGTCCGGTGATCGGGTCAGAGTTCGCCCAACGCAATCCATCGCCCTTTTTCGGTAGAAGTTCGTGGATCAAGTGGTTGAGAAGAAAGCCTTTCGTCGCCTCAGGCGCGTCGGTGTCCAGCGCCCAGGCGCCCTTGCGCTTGCCGATGGCGTTCCAGGTCCAGACCGTGTTTTCATTCAGCGCCGCCATATGGGCGACCGGCACCGTGATCTCTCCCGAAGGGGAGGTGACGCGCGCCCAGTCGCCGTCGCGAAAGCCCTGCGCCTGCCAGATCTTCGTCGGCACATAAAGGGGATTGACCCCGTGGATCTGCCTGAGCCAGGCGTTTTGCGAGCCCCAGGAGTGATACATCGCCATCGGCCGCTGCGTCAGCGCGTGGAGCGGATAATCTCCGGCC
>DAIOXI010000037.1:2899-6383 GCA_036758045.1 Albidovulum sp. | reverse complement strand
GGCCACATCGTCGCCGAAAGGCGGATACCAGATCGGCAGCGGGTCCATCGTCGCCTTGATGCGCTCGCGCAGATGGTCGGGCGGCTGACGTTCGTGATAGCCCTCGGCGGCAAGCTGAAACCGCCGCATCGGCTCGGCGTAAAGCTGGAAGATATAGGGCTGCGGCTGATCGTAGAAACCCAGCGAAACGGCCCAGTCCTGATACGCGCTGTTCCACGGCTTGAAGAACGCCGCCTCATCCGGCACCTCGACCTGAAAGAAACCGCCATTCTCGATATAGCGCGCGATCTGGTCGGGGTTCGCCGCCCCGCGCCCCACCGCGCTCCCGTCGCCGCGAAAGCCCATCAGGGGGCCGACGCCGGGGCGGCGTTCATGGTTGGCGATATAGTCGGCATAGTCGCGGTAAAGCGGCGCGCCGTCCTTGCCGACGAAGTTCGGCAGGCCCAGACGCCCGGCAAGGTCCACCAGCACCGACTGAAACCCCCGCACATCGCGGTCGGGCGGCGTGACCGGCCAGCGGATCGCATCGGCGGCATGGTCGGCCTCGCAGATCGGCCGGTCAAGCAGGCTGATACAGTCGTGACGTTCCAGATAGGTCGTGTCGGGCAGGATCAGGTCGGCATAGGCCACCATTTCCGAGGCATAGGCATCGGAATAGATGATATGCGGAATCCTGTAGTCGCCGTCTTCGTCCTTGTCGGTCAGCATCTCCATCACGGCGCCGGTATTCATCGACGAATTCCATGACATGTTCGCCATGTAGAGCATCAGCGTGTCGATCTTGTAGGGATCGCCGGCATGGGCATTGGGGATGACCATGTGCATCAGCCCATGCGCCGACAGCGGGTTTTCCCAGGTAAAGCCCTTGTCGATCCGCGCCGGCGTCTGGTCGTCAAGCTTCAGCGCCAGATGCTCCGGCCCGTGCGGGAAGCCAAGATGCGGACCGTCCAGCGGCCGGCCGGGCAGGAAATAGGAATGCGGCGTCGGATGCGCGAAGGCGGGTTTCGGATAGGGCGGCTTGAAGCGGAAGCCGCCGGGCGTTTCCACGCTGCCCAGAAGGATCTGAAGGACATGCAGCGCGCGGGCGGTCTGAAACCCGTTCGAATGCGCCGAAATGCCGCGCATGGCGTGGAAGCTGACCGGGCGGCCCACCATCCTCTCATGCCGCTCGCCGCGAAAATCGGTCCAGGGACGGTCGAGGATGACGGGGGCGTCAAAGGCCGCATGGGCGATCTCGGCGGCAAGCGCGCGGATACGGCCAGCCGCGATCCCGCAACGCTCCGCCACCGCCTCGGGCGCGTAGTCGGGCGACAGATAGCGTTCGGCCATATGCTGAAACACGGTGCGGTTGCCATCCCTGACGGCGGCAAGGTCGGGCCGGATGCCGGGCGTGTCGAAGGGCACGAGGTCGCCGCTTTCCCGGTCCACGACCAGCGGCTTGCCCAGCACGTCGCGCAGCAGCAGCCCCTTTTCCTCGCCCTGCGCCTCTTCGATCAGGCAGGGCGCATTGGTCCAGCGCGACAGGTAGTCGAGATCGACCTTCCCGGCCGTCAAAAGCTCGTGGATCAGGGACAGGATCAGCAAGCCGTCGGTCCCCGGCGTGATCCCGTACCAGTCGTCGGCAACGCCGTTATAGCCGGTGCGGATCGGGTTGATGCCGATCACCCGCGCGCCGCGCGATTTCAGCTTGCCGATGCCCATCTTGATCGGGTTGCTGTCGTGATCCTCGGCCACGCCGAACAGCAGGAAAAGCCGGGTCCGGTCCCAGTCCGGCTGGCCGAATTCCCAGAAGGCGCCACCTATGGTGTAGATGCCCGCGGCGGCCATGTTGACCGAACAGAAGCCGCCATGCGCGGCGTAGTTCGGCGTGCCGAAGCCTTGCGCCCAAAGGCTCGTGAAGCTTTGCGACTGGTCGCGCCCGGTGAAGAAGGCAAGCTTCTCCGGCGCCGTCTCGCGGATCGGTTTCAGCCAGCCGACGGCGATCTCAAGCGCCTCATCCCAGGAAATCTCCTCGAACGCGCCCGACCCGCGCGGGCCGACGCGCTTCAGCGGTGCGCGAAGCCGCGACGGCGCGGTCACCTGCATGATCCCCGAAGCGCCCTTGGCGCAGAGGACGCCCTTGTTCACGGGATGGTCGCGGTTGCCCTCGATATAGGTGACGCGCCCGGATTTCAGATGGACATTGATCCCGCAGCGGCAGGCGCACATGTAGCAGGTGGTCTTGCGCACCTCATCCGAAACCGCCGGTGACGTATTCAGATCCGGCTGCCGATAGCCCATTCGTTCCCCATCCCTGCCTGTTTTCGGGAACGTTGTCCGCCCCGAGGTCGTATTGCAAGACCTATATCCCTCGCGCGATCACTTCTGCCGTGGCGCGCGCGATATGCGCCTCTTCCGCCGCCGGAACGATCAGGACCGTCGGCCCTGCGCCACGGTCCAGCCGCCCCGCCGCCGCCGCATTGGCCGCGCCGTCGATGGCGACACCCATGAAGACCAGCCCGTCGCAGATCGCCGCCCGCATCGCCGCGTCATGTTCGCCGATGCCACCGGTGAAGGCGACGCAGTCAAGCCCGCCCATCGCCGCGATCATCGAGCCTGCATGGCGCACCGCCCAATAGGCGAAATGGTCGATGGCAAAGCGCGCGGCCTCGGTATCGGCCGCCCGCAGCGCGCGCATGTCGGACAGCCCGCCCAGCCCCAGCAACCCGCTTTCCCGGTTCAGGATCCGCGCCGCGCCCTCGACGCCGTGCAACTCCGCCAGCCGCAAGACCGCGTTGCCGTCGATGGACCCGGTGCGCGTCCCCATCGTCAGCCCTTCAAGCGGGGAATAGCCCATGGTCGTGGCGACGGACCGCCCCTCCCGGATCGCACAAAGCGAGGCGCCATTGCCCAGATGCAGCGCCAGCACCCGGCCCGGCATATGGCCGAGAAGACCGGGCAGCCGCCGTGTCAGGCTGTCATAGGAAATGCCGTGAAAGCCGTAGCGGCGGATACCCTCGGCCTCGGCCTTGGGCGGCAGGGCGTAGCGCAGCGCCACCTCGGGGTTCGTGGCGTGAAAGGCGGTGTCGAAACAGGCGACCTGCGGCAGGTCGGGCGCCAGCCGGATCAGCGCCCGGATGGCTGACAGGTTATGCGGGTTGTGCAGCGGCGCGAGCGGCACGCAGGCCTCTACCTGCGCCAGAACCGCATCGGCCACCAGCACCGGCGCGGTCAGGTCGCGCCCGCCATGGACGACCCGGTGGCCCGCCGCGCGCAGGGCCGACAGCGGATGGCCCTGATCCGCGAAACCCTCGATCAGCAGCGCCAGCGCCGCCTCATGGTCCGGCGCACTGACGGCGCGCGCGGCACCCTTCCCGACCGTCAGGCGCGCGGCGCCGCCGATTTCCCCCACCATGCCCGACAGCACCTGCGCCGCGCCGTCGAAGAGCGCGACCTTGATCGAGGACGACCCGGCATTGACGACGAAGATCATGCGCCCCCCGCG
>DAIOXI010000037.1:1895-2889 GCA_036758045.1 Albidovulum sp. | reverse complement strand
CCGCGACGATGGCGCCAAGCGCGACCGAAGCCAGCCGCGCCGCCGCGTCCTGCGAGCGTGAGGTCAGAAGGAAGGGCACCTTCGCCCCCATCACCAACCCGCCCGCGCAGGCGCCCATGCCCAGCACCATCAGCTTGAAGATCGCATTGCCGCTGGTGATGTTCGGCACCACCATGACATCCGCATCGCCCGCTACGCGCGAGGTGTAATTCTTCGCCACCGCCGCCTCATGCGAAAAGATCAGGTCCAGCGCCATCGGCCCCTCGACGATCGCCTGCGGCAGCGACAGGCGCGCCCATTCGGCGATGGCGGCCGCCTCCTCGGTATTGGGGATCGAGGGGCTGACATCCTCGGACGGGGCCAGAAGGCCGACCTTCGGCGTGTCGATCCCCAGCCTTTCGGCCAGCGTGACGGCATGGGCGAGGCAGGCGTGGCGCGTCTCCCTGTCCGGGTTCACGTTCAGCGCAGCGTCGGTCAGAAGAAGCGGGCGGTCATGCCCCGGCACGGTGATGTGAAAGACATGGCCGCAGCGCATCGAGCGGTCGCGCAGCCCGACCGAGGACGGCAGCAGCGCCTTGAGGAAGGTCGTCGAATGGATCTGCCCCTTCATGATCGCGTCCGCCTGCCCCTCACGCGCCAGACGCGCGGCTTCCGGCGCGGCGGTGTCGCGGGGCGCGTGGATCAGGCGCAGCCCGGCGATGTTCCAGCCGATTTCCTCGGCCATGGCGGCGATCTTGTTCCTGTCACCGATCAGGATCGGCTCGGCCAGACCCGCCTCCGCCGCCTCGCGCATGCCCTGCAAGGGGAAGGGTGCGGCGGCATTGACCAGCGCCACGCGGGGCGGACGAAAGCCGCGCGCGCGGGCGATCAGGCCCGGCGGGCAGACCGGCGCGGTGCCGGAAAGAAAGGGAAAGGGGTCACGCATGGCTTTGATCCTCGGCCGGTTCCTGTCTTTGGCGCCAGTCAGGCATCACAGGACCGCCCTTGCAAGGCC
>DAIOXI010000037.1:0-1885 GCA_036758045.1 Albidovulum sp. | reverse complement strand
GTGTGGCGAGCGTGGCCAGAATACCGATGGCGAGGCGGCGAAAGTTCTGCGGGGCGGCGCGGCTGAAGCGGTAATTGCCGAAATGATTGCCGATCAGAAGCGCGGGCAGCGCGAAGGCCAGCGCCACGAAGGTGTCGCGGGTGACAAGCCCCGCCTGCCACAAGAGCGGGAAGGAAAAGATGTCCAGCACCGCGAAATAGGCGATCAGCGTGGCGCGGAAGACCTGCGGCGGGATCGGCTGGGCCGACAGGACCGCCGCCACCGGCAGACCGGCCATCGCGGCACCATTGGCCACGCCCGAGACGACGCCGAGCGCCGCATTGGGCCAGCCTCGCAGCTCCTGCCGCATCTGCCAGCCGGCCAGAAGCATCCCGCACATCGCAAGGATGAAGAGGGATATCGCCACCCGCGCACCGTCCACGCCGACGCTGACAAGGCCATGGACGCCGAGCGGCACGCCCACCGCCGCGCCCAGAAGCAAAAGTCCCACGCGCGACCAGTCGACATGGCCGGCGATGCCCCTTGCGGCCTGAAGCGTCATCACGATCTCGCAGAACAGGACCACGGCGACCGCGTTGCGCGGATCGCTGACCAGCCCCGTGACGGCGACCACGAGGGCGGAAATGCCAAAGCCGGAAACGCCCCGCACCACCGCCGCGCCAAGGATCGCCGCCAGCAAGAAGACCGCCGCACCGGGGGAAAGCCCGAAGGGCAGCGCCATCACGCGCCCTTCTGCGGCCGCATGTCGGCAGGGTCGATCCCGGCCACCTCGACGGGCTTCTTCATCGCGTCGCGGCGGAAGGGTTCTCCCAGTTCCTGATTGATCAGCGCCTCGATGAAGGTGGTCTTGCCCGCCTTCTGATCCTTCAGCGCCTGGGTCAGGGCGGCGGTCAGCTCCTCCATCGTCCTGGTCTGAACACCCAGCAAGCCGCAGGCCCGCGCGATCCCGGCATAGGTGACCTTGTCGTTCAGTTCGGTGCCGACGAAGTTATCCGAATACCACAGCGTCGTGTTGCGCTTTTCCGCGCCCCACTGGTAGTTTCGGAAGACGACCATGGTGATGGCGGGCCATTCGCTTCTGCCGATCGCCACCATCTCGTTCATGGAAATCCCGAAGGCGCCGTCACCGGCGAAGCCGACCACCGGCACGTCCGGGTTGCCGATCTTGGCGCCGACGATGGCCGGAAAGCCATAGCCGCAGGGGCCGAAAAGGCCGGGGGCGAGGTATTTGCGCCCCGCCTCGAAAGACGGATAGGCGTTGCCGATGGCGCAGTTATTGCCGATATCGGAGGAAATGATCGCCTCTTTTGGCAGCGCGGACTGGATCGCGCGCCAGGCCATGCGCGGGCTCATCCAGTCCGGCTTGGCCTTGCGGGCGCGCTCGTTCCAGTCGGTGCCCGGATCGTCGGCCTCGTGATCCATCGAGGTGAGTTCCTGCGCCCAGGCGGATTTCGTCCTGGCGATCAGGGCCTTGCGGTCGTCCCGCCCGGCATCGCCCGCGTTCGGGCCAAGCTGCGCCAGCAGGCTTTCGGCGACCTTCCTCGCATCGCCGACGATCCCCACCGCGACCGGCTTCGTCAGCCCGATCCGGTCGGGATTGATGTCCACCTGGATGAGCTTCGCGTCCTTTGGCCAATAGTCGATGCCATAGCCCGGCAGGGTGGAGAACGGGTTCAGCCTTGTGCCAAGCGCAAGGACCACGTCCGCCTTGGAAATCAGCTCCATCCCCGCCTTGGACCCGTTGTAGCCCAAGGGACCCGCGAAAAGCGGGTGGGAACCGGGGAAGGCGTCATTGTGCTGGTAGCCGCAGCACACCGGGG
The DNA here is from genome assembly GCA_036758045.1 of Albidovulum sp. GTDB lineage: Bacteria > Pseudomonadota > Alphaproteobacteria > Rhodobacterales > Rhodobacteraceae > Albidovulum. The sequence goes on along the minus strand of DAIOXI010000037.1, from coordinate 65 downwards.
CATCCAGACGTTCGGCCAGCGCCTGAGACGCCGGGATCGCGCCGCCAAGGACCACGCCCGCGCCG
>DAIOXI010000036.1:0-17573 GCA_036758045.1 Albidovulum sp. | reverse complement strand
TTCTTCTTCTTCCTGCCGTCGCTGCTGCTGTCGGGCTTCATGTTCCCCTATCGCGGGATGCCGGGATGGGCGCAGGCGCTGGGCGAGATCTTTCCGCTGACGCATTTCCTGCGCCTGATCCGGGCGGTCATGCTGAAAGGCGCGGATTATGCGGGCGTCGCGCAGCCGATGGCGGCGCTGACGCTGTTCGTCGTGCTTTACGCGGTGCTTGCACTTCTGCGATTCCGCCGGACGCTGGACTGAGCGGGCGGATCAAAGCTCGCCGGTCACGCCGACGGCAACCTCGCCCGAAACGGCGACATTCGGCTTGGCGGGCGGGGCGGTCGGCTCCCCGTCGGCGCCACAGGCGGCGAGAAGGGCGAGAAGGCTGAATGAGGCAATCAGGCGTGTCATTGGCTTACCGATATTCCGATCCCGGCGATGGTTGTCGACAGCGACGGCGCGACCCTGACGCCATCGGGCGTGACGCGCAAGGCTGCATGGGCGCGGGGCTGCGTACAGGCGGCGAGCAGCAGGCATAAACCCGCCGACAGGATCACGCGGGCGCGGATCGGGAATGCCTGTTTCATGATCATGTACCTTCCGTCTGACCGAGATGCGGGGCGGCCGCGTCGGGGGCCCGGCTGTTGATGGCAAGTATACAGATGGACCCCTGAAGCAGGATGAGGGCTTCGGCGTCATCGCCCAGGGCCGGTAGCGGGCGACCCTCCAGCATCGGTTCGGTGACGGCGATGTCGAGGTTCACCTCCGTGTCGTCCTCACCGATGCGCGCGACCTTGACGCAGATCAGCCAGAGTTGCTGGCCGAGCATGGGGTCGAGGTTCTTGCGGACCCGTACGACCGGGCCGCGGACCTCATAGGCGTTGGGCGCTATGTCCCCGCGCTGGAAGATCGCCGCCATGCCCTTGGTCTGGATCGCGATCTTGCCATTGTCGCCCACCACCCCGCTCCACTCCGAGAGGGCGGAAAAGCTGGGCGCGTCGGGGCCGATCTCCACCGGCGCGGTGTCGGCCGGGCCGAAGGCATGGGCGATCCCGCACAGCACCAGGCGGTGATCGACGCCCTTGACGTAAAGCCCCCGGTTGGTGGCGAATGCGTAGTCGTAGTAGGTCAGGTCAAGTTCGCCGCCTATGCGCGCTTCGACCATGGCGCGCAGGCGGTCCGGCGCCAGGACCACGCTGCTGATTTCCGCGTCATGTTCCGTCCCGGTGGTCAGGAACGGCCAGCAGCCCGTCATCGACCATGCGCCGTCGATCTGTGTCAGCAGCACAGTCAGCCCGGTGTGCCGGGTCGGCCATACGAAAATCCTCCCCTCGGGTTCATCCGGGGGAAGCGGCCGAGTCGCGCGCCGCTCAGGCCCGGTTTCCGGCACCACCTGTTGCGCCTTTTGCATCGCCTCGGGAAGCAGTTCGAAGACGGCTTGCACATCGAGGCCGAAGGGCCGGAACCACCAGAAGCTTTCAAAGTCCTCTGGCCGCCCTTCCACCACCAGTCCCTGAAGCGCCATATCCTGCATCCGGGTCACCCCATACGTTACGCCGATGATGTGTGGCGAGTCGCGGGCCGCAGTTCAAGCGCGCCGGGCGCGTTAACGGCTCAGACGTGCCTTCCAGGCCGCGATCTGTTCGCGCACCCGGTCGGGCGAGGTGCCGCCGAAGCTTTTGCGTGAGGCGACGGAGTTCTGAACACCAAGCACCGAATAGACGCCTTCAGTGATCGCCGGATGGGCCGAGGTCATGTCGGCAATCGACAGGTCCGGCAGGTCGCAGCCCTTCTTCTCTGCCAGCGCCACCAGCGTGCCGGTGACGTGGTGGGCGTCGCGGAACGGCAGGCCCGCCTCGCGCACCAGCCAGTCGGCCAGATCGGTGGCGGTGGAAAAGCCCGAGGCGGCGGCCTTTTCCAGGTTGGCCCGGTTCGCGGTCATGTCGCTGACCATGCCGGTCATGGCGGCCAGCGCCAGCATCAGCGTATCGGCTGCGTCGAAGACCTGTTCCTTGTCTTCCTGCATGTCCTTGGAATAGGCGAGCGGCAGCCCCTTCATCACGGTAAACAGCGCCACCGCCGCACCAAGGATGCGGCCGATCTTGGCGCGGATCAGCTCCGCCGCGTCGGGGTTCTTCTTCTGCGGCATGATCGAGGAGCCGGTGGAGAAGCGGTCGCTGAGCGTCACGAAACGGAACTGGGCCGAGGACCAGATCACCAGCTCTTCCGCCAGCCGCGACAGGTGGACGGCGCAGATCGCCGAGGCTGACAGGAATTCAAGCGCGAAGTCGCGGTCGCTGACGGCATCCAGCGAATTGGCCATCGGCCGGTCGAAGCCAAGCGCCTTTGCCGTCATCTCGCGGTCGATGGCAAAGCCGGTCCCGGCCAGCGCCGCGGCACCCAGAGGGCTTTCGTTCATCCGCCTGCGGGCGTCGGAAAACCGCCCGATGTCGCGCGCGGTCATCTCGACATAGGCGAGCATGTGGTGGCCCCAGGTCACCGGCTGCGCGGTCTGAAGGTGGGTGAAGCCGGGCATGACCCAGTCGGCCCCGGCCTCGGCCTGCGCCAGAAGCGCCTGTTGCAGCGCGACCAGCCCGCCGACCGCCGCGTCGCAATGATCGCGGACCCAGAGACGGAAGTCGGTCGCCACCTGGTCGTTGCGGCTTCGCGCCGTGTGCAGCCGCCCGGCCGGTTCGCCGATGATCTCTTTCAGCCGCGCCTCCACATTCATGTGGATGTCTTCCAGCGCGGTCGAAAAGGCGAAGTTTCCGCCTTCAATCTCTGACAAGACCGTGAGGAGGCCTTCCCGGATCGCTTCGGCATCTTTATCGCTTATGATACCTGTCGCGGCGAGCATGGCCGCATGGGCGCGGGACCCTGCGATGTCCTGGGCGTAAAGCCGCTTGTCGAAGCCGATCGAGGCGTTTATCGCCTCCATGATCGCGTCCGGCCCGGCGGCGAAACGCCCGCCCCACATCGCGTTCTGGGTCTTGTCGGTCATATCCTGCCCCCGGAGGCTTTCATGCGCAGAGTCCTGTCCGCCGTTCTCTATACGGCCGTTGCCTTAGGTGCAAATACCGCCTTTGGTGCGGATATCGCCAGCTTGCGTGAAGGGTCGATGCTGAAGCTTGCGGTGCATGAGGCGCCGGTTGAGGTGTCGGCCGCGACCTTCACCGACCGCGATGGCGGCGAACATGCGCTGGCCGACTGGAAGGGCAAGATCACGCTGGTGAATTTCTGGGCCGTCTGGTGCGCGCCCTGCCGCAAGGAACTGCCCGCGCTGGATGCGCTGAACCGCGATCTGGGGGGCGATGCGTTCGAGGTTGTGACCATCGCGGCGGGGCGCAATGCGTTGCCGGGCATCACCCGGCTGTTCGATGAGGTGGGGGTGAAGACGCTGCCGGTCTATCTGGACCCGAAGCTGACCCTTTCGCGCGAGATGGGGGTGATGGGGCTGCCCGTCTCGATCCTTCTGGACCGCGACGGGCGGGAGATTGCGCGGATGTCGGGCGATGCCGAATGGGACAGCGACAGCGCCCGCGCGATCGTGGCCGCGCTGACCGGCGAGGCGGGCTGACCCCTTCCGACGGCTCAGCCCTTCGCCAGTGCTGCCACGCGGTCATGGGCCGGGCAGGTAACGATGTGGTCGTTGACCATGCCCACGGCCTGCATGAAGGCATAGGTGATCGTCGGGCCGCAGAAACGGAAACCCGCCTTCTTCAGATCCTTCGAGATGCGTTCGGAGAGCGGGGTCGAGGCCGGCACCACGGCCATGCTTGAGATACGGTTCTGAAGCGGCGCGCCGTCCAGATAGCGCCAAAGGAACTGGTCGAACCCCTCGCGCCCGTCGATCGCAAGATAGGCGCGGGCATTGCCGATCGTCGCCTCGATCTTCGACCGGGACCGCACGATGCCGGGATCGTTCAGAAGCCGGGCGACGTCGGCCTCCCCCCAGCCCGCGATCACCTCGGGGTGGAACCCTTCGAAGGCCGCGCGGAAGTTGTCGCGCTTCTTCAGGATGGTGTACCAGCTCAACCCCGCCTGGAACCCGTCGAGGATCAGCTTTTCCCAAAGCGCGCGGGCGTCGCGTTCGGGAACGCCCCATTCACGGTCGTGGTAATCGACATAAAGTTGATCGGTTCCGCACCAGCCACATCTGTCACTCATCCTGCCCTCATCCGTCTTTACCGCTTCTTATCGCTTCCTGTGCAGGCTGCCAGCAGCGGATACGGAGGGCAAGATGGCAGCAGGCGCAGGGATCAGACGAAAGCGGATTTTCGAGGCGGACCATGACAGCCCGCTGAATTCCGCGGTGACGCAGCGGGGGCAGAACATCGTCCAGCTTGTCGAGGACGCGGTGCGGCGGGGGAACGTTTTCCTTGCCTTCCAGCCGGTCGTGCAGACCCGGAAAGCCGGCACGCCCGCGTTCTACGAAGGGCTGATCCGCGTCACGGATACCAATGGTACCGTCATCCCGGCACGGGATTACTTACCGCCGGTGGAGCCGATGGAAAACGGGCGGGGGCTTGACTGCCGCGCGCTGGGCATGGCCCTTGGCGCATTGGCGCGCGATCCGTCGCTGCGGCTGTCGGTGAACATGTCGGCCCGCTCCATCGGCTACCCGAAGTTCACGCGTGTGCTGACCCACGGGCTGAAATCCTGCGCGACGGCGGGGGAACGGCTGATCCTTGAAATCAGCGAAAGCTCGGCCATGATGATGCCGGAACTGGTGACAACCTTCATGGCGCGTCTGCAACCGGACGGGATCACCTTCGCGCTGGACAATTTCGGGGCCGGGCAGACCTCTTTCCGACATCTGCGGGATTTCTACTTCGACCTCATCAAGATCGACGGCAGCTTCATTCGCGGTGTCACGGACAGCACCGACAACCAGATCGTGACACAGGCGCTTCTGGCCGTGGCGCGGCAGTTCGACATGTTCGCTGTGGCCGAATCGGTCGAGACGGCGCGCGACGCGGAATACCTGACCTCCATCGGGATGGACTGCATGCAGGGCTACTATTTCGGCGCGCCCACGGTCACGCCGCCCTGGAAAATGCCCGCGCCGCGCAAGACCGCGTGAACGCGCGGGCGGGGCCGGGGGCTGTTGGCGGCGATGATGGCGCAACCATATCGCTGAGCGCGGGCAGTTGCACTTGACGCGGGGCCTCCTATCGCCATGCTGCATAGCGGCAAAGGGGCCCTTCGGATCCTTTCGCCACGCTCATCGCCGCTCGGGAGGATCATCCAGATGACCAATGTCGTAATCGTAGCTGCCGGCCGCACGGCCGTGGGGAGTTTCAACGGCTCGTTCGCCAACACGCCCGCGCATGCCCTGGGCGCCGCCGTTCTTGCGGGCGTCGTCGAACGCGCCGGGATCGACAAGGCCGAGGTGAGCGAGACCATCCTGGGTCAGGTCCTGACCGCCGCGCAGGGCCAGAACCCCGCGCGCCAGGCGCATATCAACGCGGGCCTGCCGATCGAAAGCGCCGCATGGTCGCTGAACCAGGTCTGCGGCTCGGGCCTGCGGGCCGTCGCGCTGGCCGCGCAACATGTCCAGCTTGGCGATGCCGCCATCGTGCTGGCTGGCGGTCAGGAAAGCATGTCCCTTTCCCCCCATGCCGCGCATCTGCGCGCCGGGCAGAAGATGGGCGACCTGAACTTCATCGACACGATGATCAAGGATGGCCTCTGGGATGCGTTCAACGGCTATCACATGGGGACGACCGCCGAAAACGTCGCGACCCAATGGCAGATCAGCCGCGAACAGCAGGACGAATTCGCGCTGGCCAGCCAGCACAAGGCCGAGGCGGCGCAGAAGGCCGGCAAGTTCAAGGACGAGATCATCCCCTTCGTGGTCAAGACCCGCAAGGGCGACATCACCGTCGATCAGGACGAATATATCCGCCACGGCGCCACGATCGAGGCGATGCAGAAGCTGCGCCCCGCCTTCGCCAAGGACGGCACCGTGACGGCGGCCAATGCCTCGGGCATCAATGACGGTGCGGCGGCGGTTCTGGTCATGTCCGAGGCAGAGGCGGGCAGGCGCGGGCTGAAGCCCATCGCGCGGATCGCGTCCTACGCGACGGCCGGTCTTGACCCGTCGATCATGGGTGTCGGCCCGATCTATGCCTCGCGCAAGGCACTGGAAAAGGCGGGCTGGAAGGCGGGCGATCTCGACCTGATCGAGGCGAATGAGGCCTTCGCGGCGCAGGCCTGCGCGGTCAACAAGGACATGGGCTGGGACCCGGCGAAGGTGAACGTGAACGGCGGCGCCATCGCCATCGGCCACCCGATCGGCGCCTCCGGCGCGCGCATCCTCAACACGCTGCTGTTCGAAATGCAGCGTTCGGGCGCCAGCAAGGGCCTTGCCACGCTCTGCATCGGCGGCGGCATGGGCGTGGCAATGTGTCTTGAGCGCGCCTGAGACCGGACGGTAATTTTTCTGCAAATGCAAAAAACCGGGCGCAACAATGTTGCGCCCGATTGTTCATTTAGGTAACAGGATTTCAGCGGCCATTTCCAAAGAGGAGGAATCATGTCGAGAGTTGCTTTGGTCACCGGAGGCACGCGCGGGATCGGCGCGGCGATTTCCGTCGCGCTGAAAAACGCCGGCTACACCGTCGCCGCGAACTATGCCGGCAATGACGAGGCCGCCGCCGCCTTCACCAAGGACACCGGCATCCCGACCTACAAGTGGAATGTCGCCGATTACGATGCCTCCAAGGCCGGGATCGCCAAGGTAGAGGCCGATCTGGGGCCGGTGGACATCGTCGTCGCCAATGCCGGGATCACCCGCGACGCGCCGTTCCACAAGATGACGCCGGAACAGTGGCATCAGGTGATCGACACCAACCTGACCGGCGTATTCAACACAGTCCACCCGGTCTGGCCGGGGATGCGGGAACGCAAGTTCGGCCGCGTCGTGGTGATTTCTTCGATCAACGGGCAGAAGGGCCAGTTCGGCCAGGTCAACTATGCTGCGACGAAGGCGGGCGACCTCGGCATCATCAAGAGCCTGGCGCAGGAAGGCGCGCGGGCCGGGATCACCGCCAATGCGGTCTGCCCCGGCTATATCGCGACGGAGATGGTGATGGCAGTGCCGGAAAAGGTGCGCGAGTCGATTATCGCCAATATCCCCGCCGGCCGGTTGGGCGAACCTGAAGAGATCGCGCGCTGCGTGGCCTTCCTCGTCTCCGACGACGCGGGGTTCATCAACGGATCGACCATTTCGGCCAACGGGGCGCAGTTCTTCGTCTGACGGGCTTTGCGCGAAAACAGGGGGCCGGTCCTGCGGGGCCGGCCCTTTTCTTTCGCCCGCCCGCTGGCTATGCGGAGGGCAAGGCAAGCTGGGGGCGGGAATGACACGGGGCAGGGCGACGACGGTCGGGTTCGTGGCGGTGCTTCTCTGGGCGCTGCTGGCACTTCTGACGGTGGGATCGGCGCCGGTGCCGCCGCTGCTGCTTAACGCCATCACCTTCGCGGTCGGCGGCGTGCTGGGCGTGGTCTGGACGCTGGCGAACGGGACGTGGCGGCAACTGGCCTCAGTGCCTGTCGGGGTCTATGTCTTTGGCATTGCGGGGCTTTGCGGCTATCACCTGCTTTACTTCTCGGCGCTGCGCCTTGCCCCCCCGGCGGAAGCAAGTCTGATCGCCTATCTCTGGCCGCTGTTCATCGTCCTCATGTCCGGTCTGCTGCCGGGGGAGAGGTTGCGCGCGGGCCATGTGATCGGGGCGCTTTTATCCTTCGCGGGGGCGGCGCTGATCGTGATGCGCTCCGGGTCGGGCTTCGATCCGGCGCATGTGAAGGGGCTGGCGCTGGCCTTCCTCGCCGCGCTGACATGGGCAACCTATTCGGTCGTCTCGCGCCGTTTCGGGGCGGTCCCGACGGCATCGGTGACGATCTTCTGCCTTGGCACCGCCGTGCTGTCGGCGGCCGCGCATATGGCGTTCGAAACCACCGCATGGCCCGTCAGCACGCTTGGCTGGGCGTCGAGCATCGCGCTTGGCCTCGGGCCGGTGGGCCTGGCTTTCTATGTCTGGGACATCGGCGTGAAGCAGGGCGACATCCAACTACTCGGCGTCACGGCCTATGCCGCCCCGCTTTTGTCCACGCTGATCCTGATTGCCGCTGGATTGGCGCCTGCCACGCCGCGCATCGCTGTCGCCGCCCTTCTGATTACGGGCGGTGCGCTGGTCGCTGCACGGGCAGGCGCGTCGAGGGCCGATCTCAGTTCTGGCTGAGGCGCGAGATCTCTTCCTTGATCCGAAGCTTCTGCTTCTTCATTTCAGCAATCGCGAGATCGTCATAGCCGGGATGGCGAAGCGCCTCTTCCACGGCGTCTGACAAATGCTGATGTTTCTTGCGAAGTTCCTGCAGGTGCGAACCAAGCGACATCGGGGTCTCCTCTCCTGTGAACTCTGTCACAATTCCATCACAGAACCTGAGTCGTGTCACGCCCTAGAAGCGCGTCATCCGACCGCAGTGTCCAATACGCCTGAAAAACGGGCATTCACGTTTTTTTATGCTATAGAACCAATGGCTTGGCGTCGCGCAGGATTGCGCGCGCGGCGGAACTTTGATCGTCGCCATCGCGCAAGTGGGCGGTGCCGTCATGGATCACCAGCGGCGCCAGCAGGCGAAAGGCGCCGCGACCGCCCTTGCGGGTCTGAAGAATGACCCGCCTGGCGGGCCGTCCGGCACGCGGCGCGACGGGCAGGACCACGGTGCTGCCGGTGCCGGGACCGAGGCCGGAGAGCAGGTCGGGCAGCCGGTCGGCGGACTGGATCACGGTCAGCCAGCCGCCGGGGCGCAGCCGTTTCAGCCCGATCCGAAGCCAGTCGGCCAGGGGCAGCACCTCGCGCTGGGCCATCTCGCGGCCACCGTCGCGGGCGGGTGTGCCGCCGCCTTTGGGGAAATAGGGCGGGTTGGCAAGAACATGGTCGAAGGCGCTGTGGCGCAGCGCGTCGGGCAGGTGTGCAAGGTCGCCGTCGAACACGGTCAGGGGAAGGTCGTTCCGGGCCGCATTGCGGCGGGCGAGGTCGGCATAGGGTGCCTGCACCTCAAGCCCCGTGACACGCAGCCCCGGCACCCGGCGGGCCAGGCAGAGGCCCGCCACCCCCGCGCCGCAGCCAAGTTCCAGAGCCAGTTCACCCGCCTTTGCCGGAATGGCGGCGGCGAGCAGCACCGGGTCCATCGCGGCGCGGTAGCCGTCCTTCGGTTGAAGGATGGTCAGCCGCCCGTCAAGAAAGCGGTCGGCGGTCAGCGCGTCATCGGCAAACATGTCAGTCCCCGGTGGCGATGCCGTTGTCGCGCAGAATCGCGCGGGCGATAAACAGATCCTGGTCGCGCACCATGATCCTGCGCGGCAATATGCCTAGGGACCCTTCAAGCACGCTCATGTGGACGTCCATCTGAAAGGCGGCTATACCCTCTGCGTCAAGAAGGGCGGTCGCGAATGCGATTACGGTCGGGTCGTTGGTGCGCAGAAGCTCTTTCATAATCCAAGTCTTAAGGACAGGCCGCGGGGTTTGTCGAGTAAGCACGGGACCACGATGAGCCTGGACGAAACGACACACAAACCCCACGACCGTCTTGCGGCTTTCCTTGCCGAGGATATGGCGGCGGTCAGCACGCTGATCCGCGACCGTATGGCATCTGAACACGCGCCGCGCATCCCCGAGGTGACGGCCCATCTGGTCGAGGCGGGGGGCAAGCGGCTGCGGCCGATGCTGACGCTGGCGGCGGCTCGGCTTTGCGGCTATGCGGGCGCGCATCATGTGCGCCTTGCCGCGACGGTGGAGTTCATCCACACAGCGACGCTTCTGCATGACGACGTGGTCGATGAAAGCCGCCAGCGGCGCGGGCGGCCGACGGCGAACCTGTTGTGGGACAACAAGTCTTCCGTCCTTGTCGGGGATTACCTTTTCGCGCGTTCGTTTCAGTTGATGGTCGAAACCGGATCGCTTCGGGTTCTCGACATCCTCGCCAATGCCTCGGCCACGATTGCCGAGGGCGAGGTGCTGCAACTGACAGCGGCGCAGGACTTGCGCACGGATGAAGGCATCTACCTTCAGGTGGTGCGCGGCAAGACGGCGGCGCTTTTCTCTGCCGCGACCGAGGCGGGTGGCGTGATTGCTGGCGCGCCCGAGGATCAGGTCCGCGCGCTTCACGTCTATGGCGATGCGCTGGGCATCGCGTTCCAGATCGTCGATGACCTGCTGGATTACGGCGGGTCGAGCGCGGTGATCGGCAAGAACACGGGCGACGATTTCCGCGAACGCAAGCTGACGCTGCCGGTCATAAAGGCGGTCGCGGGGGCGAGCGAGGCCGAAATGGCCTTCTGGCGGCGCACCATCGAGAAGGGCCATCAGCACGACGGCGATCTGGCCGAGGCGCTGGCGATCATGGCACGGCACGGCGCGATGGAACGGACGCGGGACGACGCACTGGCCTGGGCGGAAAAGGCGAAGGCTGCACTGGCCGTTCTGCCGCTGCACGATCTGCGCGACATGCTGTCGGACCTCGCCGATTACGTCGTCAGCCGGGTGAACTGACCCCGGTCAGAGCTGCGGGAAACGGTCAAGCGCCTGGCGGAAGATGCCGGGATCGACATTGCCGCCCGAGGCGACGGCGATGACGGCCTCGCCTTCCACCTCATCCTTGCGAAAAAGCGCTGCGGCCAGCGCGACCGCGCCGCCGGGTTCCAGAACGATCCTCAGCCGGCTGAACGCGGCGGCGATGGCCGTCAGCGCCTCATCATCGCTGACCGCGATGCCGGGGCCGCAGAGGCGGGACATGATCGGGAAGGTCAGGTTGCCCGGCTGCGGTGTGATGATCGCGTCGCAGATCGACCCGTCCATGCGCGGGTTGCGTTCGATCCGGCCCGAAGCGAGCGAGCGTTTCGCGTCATCGAACCCTTCGGGCTCTGCCGGTCTTGCGCGCAGGCCGGGGGCGTGGGCCTCGAACGCCAGCGCGATGCCGGAGGTCAGCCCGCCCCCGCCGCAGCAAACGAGGACATCGGCGCGGTCGATCCCCGCCTCGGCCGCCTGGCGCGCGATCTCAAGCCCGGTGGTGCCCTGACCGGCGATCACCTGCGGTTCGTCGAAGGGCTTGATAAGGGTCAGCCCGCGATCCTCGGCCAGGGCGCCGCCAATGGCATCGCGGTCGCCGGTCGCGCGGTCGTAAAGCACCACCTCGGCCCCCAGCGCGCGGGTGTTGTCGATCTTCACGCGCGGCGCGTCCGACGGCATCAGGATCACGCAAGGCGCGCCATGTTCGCGCGCGGCCAGCGCCACGCCCTGCGCGTGGTTACCGGAAGAAAAGGCGATGACGCCCCGCGCGCGGGTCTCGGGTGGCAGGGCGGAGACGGCGGACCAACCGCCGCGAAACTTGAAGGAGCCGGTTTTTTGCAGGCATTCGGCCTTTACCAAGACCCGCCGCCCGGCGATCTCGTCAAGGAACGGAGAGGTCAGCAGCGGCGTCAGTGTCGCATGGCCCTTCAGCCGTTCGGCCGCCGCCTCGATCATCCCGATATTCATCGCATCATCTCCAGCCAGTTGCGGATCGCGGCAAGGCTTTCCGGTTCGTCAAGAAAGGGAACATGGGCGCGGTCGGGGACCTCGGCAAAGAGCATGTCGGGCCGACGCCGCCGCATTTCCGCGGCCGTGGCGGGGGAGAGAAGGTCGGAATTCGCGCCCCGGATCAGGCCAAGCGGCAGGCCCGCGCAGGCGTCGAACAGAGGCCAGAGATCGACCTCCGGCCCCTCGAAGGCTGCAAGGAAGCTGGTGCGAAGCTCCGGGTCATAGCGGATGTGCAGGCCGTTTTCGGTTTCCGTGTAAAGCCGTTCGGCGAAGGCGCGCCAGCGGCTTTCGGGGATATTCGCACAGCCCGGCATCGTGCGGGGCATCCGGGCGACGAGGTCGTCCATGGTCTTCGCCGCGGGGTTGCGGCCGACATAGTCGAAGATCTTTTCCAGCCCCGCGCGTTCGATCACCGGGCCGATGTCGTTGAAGCAGATCCCCAAGAGCCGCTCGCGCGCGGTCGCGGCCAGCATCATCGCGATCAGCCCACCGCGCGAGGTACCGATGATCGCCGCCTGCTCCAGCCCGAGATGATCAAGCAGGTCCAGCGCATCCTTTGCCTCTTGCGGGACGGTATAGGTTGCGGCGCCCGTCCATTCCGACCCGCCGCGCCCGCGATAATCGGCCCGGATCAGGCGCAGGCCGGGCAGATGGGGGGCGAGGAAGTCGAAATCGGTCCCGGCGCGCGTCAGCCCGGCAAGGCAGAGAGCGGGCAGCCCTTCGCCGTCGTCCCGGTAGGCAAGGCGGGCGCCGTCGGGGGCGGCGAAATGCTGAAGGCTCATGCAAGAAGCTCCGGTAGCCGGGAAAGGTCGCGAAGGATGTGGTGCGGCGCGGCGGGCAGGCGGTCCTGCGGCTGGCCCGCACGGTTGACCCAGGTGGTGGTGAACCCGAAAGCCGAGGCCCCGGCCGCGTCCCAGCCATTCGAGGAGACAAACATCACCTGATCGCGCGCACAGGCGAAGCGGTCGGTGACAAGAGCGTAGACACGGGCATCGGGCTTGAACACCCCCACGCTTTCGACCGACAGAACGTCGTCGAGAAGCCCGCCGATCCCCGCCGAGCGCACCGCGCCCTGAAGCATGTCGGGGGAGCCGTTGGAGAGGATCGCGGTGTTGAGGCCGCGCGCCTTCAGCGTTGCCAGCATCGCCGGAACCTCGGGGTAGGCCGCGAGTTCCCAGTAAAGCGCAAGAAGGCGTTCGCGAAGGCCGGTGTCGGTCAGCCCCGCCGCCTCCATCGCCCAGTCGAGGCCGTCCTGCGTCACCTGCCAGAAGTCGCAATGCGCGTCCATGACAGCGCGGAGCCAGGAATATTCAAGCTGTTTGCGGCGCCAGTTTTCGGCAAGCGTCGGCCAGATGTCGGCCAGCGCCTCGCGCCCCGGCTCGGCCGCGGCGATGCGCGCGGCGGCGGTGACGTCGAACAGCGTACCATAGGCGTCGAAGATGCAGGTGATAACGGTCATGCGGCCCTCCGCCCGCCAGACTGGCGCGGGCCGGGGCAGGGGGCAAGTGTGGAAATGTGCGGGGAACAATGCGTCGCCCGCGCAGGGGGCATTTGACACGCGCCCCGCAGATGGCGCTACGATCGCGGCAGAACCGGTAAGGAGCGCAGCATGACCGCCCCGTCCCCCGTCGAGCGTCTGAAAGAGGCCCTGCGCGCCGTTGAGGCCGAGATCGACGCTGAGCTTGACGAAAGCCGCGACAGGCTGCGCTACCGGATCGAGCGCGGGCGGATCAGATTTGACCGCGAGGTTCTGGCCCGCCACCGGGCGGCGAAGGTGCGGCTGCGCGAATTCCTCGGCGCCGCGCGGCCGATGGTGATCCTGACCGCGCCGGTGATCTATTCGCTGATCCTTCCCTTCGCGCTTCTGGACCTGTTCGTGAGCCTGTATCAGGCGATCTGCTTCCCGGTTTACGGCATCGCGAAGGTGCGCCGCGCCGATCATATCGCCATCGACCGGCAGCATCTGGCCTATCTGAACGGGATTCAGAAGCTGAACTGCGTCTATTGCGGCTATTGCAACGGGTTGATTTCCTTTGTCCGCGAGGTGGCGGGGCGGACCGAGCAGTATTGGTGTCCGATCAAGCACGCCCGCCGCATGGCCGGGACGCATGAGCAATACGGCGATTTCGTCGCCTATGGCGACGCGGAGGGGTTCCGCGAGGGGAGCGAGGCGTTGCGGGCGCGGTTGAAGGCGGGGAAGGGGTAGAGGGACACGTCCCGGAACGGGTCCGGGACGGTGATCATATCGACCGGCTGCCGCCCGCCTACAGGTTCTCTTGCTGCGGCATGCCTAGCACATGATAGCCGCCGTCGACGTGGATGATCTCTCCGGTCGTGCAGGCGCCGTAGTCGGAGAGCAGATAGACAGCCGTCCCGCCGATCGCCTCAAGCGTGGCATTGGCGCGCATCGGCGCGTTGGCCTCGGTATGGCGGAAGGTGGCGCGCGCGCCGCCGATGGCGGCCCCGGCCAGCGTCTTCATCGGTCCGGGGGAGATCGCGTTGACGCGCACCTTCTGCGGGCCGAGGTCATTGGCCAGATAGCGCGTGGTGCTTTCCAGCGCCGCCTTGGCGACGCCCATCACGTTGTAATTCGGCGTCACCCGGTTCGACCCGCCATAGGTCAGCGTCACAAGGCTGCCGCCCTCGGGCATCAGCTCGGACGCGCGCTTTGCCACGTCGATGAAGGAATAGCAGGAGATGGTCAGCGAATTGGCGAAGTTCCCGCGCGTGGTGTTAATGAAGCGGCCGGTCAGTTCGTTCTTGTCGGAATAGGCGATGGCGTGGACAAGGAAATCCATGCGCCCCCAGCGGTCCTCCAGTGCCGCAAAGCAGGCATCCATGCTAGCGTCGTCGGTCACGTCCACATCGACGAGGAAATCGGACCCGACCGAAGCGGCCAGAGGTTCCACCCGCTTGCCGAACGCTTCGCCCTGATAGGAAAAGGCCAACTCCGCGCCCTCGGCGGACAGCGCCGCGGCAATGCCCCAGGCGATCGAGCGTTCGTTCGCGACACCCATGACCAGGCCGCGCTTGCCTTTCATCAGTTCGGCCATGGCGCGTTACTCCTGAAACCTGCTCATCACGAGCGTCGCGTTGGTGCCGCCGAAGCCGAAGGAGTTGGAAAGCACGCTGTCAAGCTTCACGCCCTCGCGCAGTTCGGTCACGATTTCCGCCGGATCGAGCGCGGGGTCAAGCTGGGTCACGTTGGCCGAGGCCGCGATGAAATCCTTGTTCAACATGATGAGGGAATAGATCGCCTCATGCACGCCGGTGGCGCCGAGCGAGTGGCCGGTAAGCGATTTGGTCGAGGCGACGGGCGGGGTGGAGCCCTTGCCGAAGACGCGGCGAACCGCCTCCATCTCGGTCACGTCCCCGACCGAGGTAGAGGTGCCGTGGCTGTTGATGTAGTCGATCCTGCGCCCCTCGGGCAGCGTCGCCAGCGCAAGGCGCATCGACCGTTCGCCGCCCTCACCCGAAGGTGCGACCATGTCGTAGCCGTCCGAGGTGGCGCCATAGCCGGTGACCTCGGCATAGATCTTCGCGCCGCGCGCTCTGGCGTGTTCCAGTTCCTCGAGCACCACGCCACCGCCGCCGCCTGCGATGACAAAGCCGTCGCGCGTCGCGTCATAGGGGCGCGAGGCGGTTTCGGGCGTGTCGTTGTACTTGGACGACATCGCGCCCATCGCGTCGAAGAGGCACGAGAGCGTCCAGTCCAGTTCCTCGCCCCCGCCGGCAAAGACGATGTCCTGCTTGCCCATCTGGATCTGTTCGACACCGTTGCCGATGCAATGGGCCGAGGTGGAGCAGGCCGAGGTGATGGAATAGTTCACGCCCTTGATCTTGAACGGCGTGGCCAGGCAGGCAGAGTTCGTGGAGGACATGCAGCGCGTCACCATGAACGGCCCCATCCGCTTTGGCGCGCCCTTTTCGATAACGATCTGATGCGCCTCGAAGAAGTTCGACGTGGACGGCCCGCCCGACCCCATGATGAGGCCGGTACGCGGGTTGGAGACCTCGCCCTCCTCAAGCCCGCTGTCGGCGATGGCCTGCTGCATGGCGAGGAAGTTGTAGGCCGCGCCCGGCCCCATGAAGCGGAGGTTCCGCTTGTCGATATGGTCCTCAAGCACGATCTGGGGCTGGCCCTTCACCTGGCTGCGGAACCCGTGTTCGGCGTAATCGGGGGCAAAGACGATGCCGGACTTGCCGGCGCGCAAGGATGCCTCGACCTCGGCGACGGAGTTGCCGATGGGCGAGATGATCCCCATTCCGGTAATGACGACACGGCGCATGGGCGCTCTCCTTCTCTGCGGGTCAGCTCTCGGAGAGCGCGACCTTCATGTCTTTCACAAGATAAATCGTCTCGCCATCCGCTTCCACCCGACCATCGGCGACGCCCATGGTCAGGCGGCGGGTCTGAACGGCCTTGGTGAAATCGACGTGATAGGTCAGCATCTTGCGATCCGGGCGCACCATGCCGGTCAGCTTCACCTCACCCACGCCAAGCGCATAGCCGCGCCCCGGCCAGCCGCGCCAGCCGAGGTTGAAGCCGGTCAGCTGCCAGAGGCCGTCAAGGCCAAGGCAGCCGGGCATGATCGGGTTGCCGGGGAAGTGGCAGTCAAAGAACCACAGGTCGGGGGTGATGTCGAATTCGGCGGTGACATGGCCCTTGCCATGCTCGCCCCGATCGTCGGAAATGTCGGTGATCCGGTCCATCATCAGCATCGGCGGGGCAGGCAGCTGTGCATTGCCCGGCCCGAACAACTCGCCGCGCGCGCATTTCAGCAAGTCGTCCTTGTCGAAGCTGCTTGGATATGGCCCCATATTCTCCCGCCCCCTGTCTGTGCCTTCAGGCATTGAATCCCTCTACCATCGGCCTCGGTCAGAGGGCAAGCCTGCTGCCCTTCGGCCGGGTTGCGGGCTGGCGTTGAAAATTCCCGATCAGGTCTTTTATACTGTGGTGGCGAATGAAAAGGGTCGTTGTGTGATAACTCGGGCAGCCGAAACGAAGCGGGGGGCGCGCTGGCTTATGCAGGCGGGCCTGAGGCCGACGCGTCAGCGCCTGTGCCTGGCCGAGCTTCTGGTGGGCGACGGGCGTGACCGCCATGTCACCGCCGAAGGGCTTCATGCCGCCGCCGATGCCTGTGGAGAGCCGGTGTCGCTGGCCACCGTCTACAACACGCTTAAGGCCTTCTGCGACGCGGGGCTGATCAAGGAGATTTCCGTCGATGGCAGCCGCGGCTATTTCGACACCCGGCTGGACGACCACCCGCATTTCTACTGGGAAGACGACGGGCTGCTGACCGACGCGCCCGCCGACCAGCTGAAGATCGCGCAACTGCCGCACCTGCCCGAGGGCGCGGAACTGTCGCGCGTGGATGTGGTGATCCGGTTGCGGAGGGGCGGCTGACGGGGCACAGGCGGGACGGCGCCTAGAACCACTGCCCCGGCTCCATCAGCCCGAGGTCCATCAACTGTTGCGGCGACCAGTCGAACTTGACCGACTGGTGCCAGTGGAAAGTCGGGATGTCGAACATGCTGCCCGGATTGGATTTCAGCGCCTTTGCCGTGCGGAACGAGGCGATGGCGGCGGTCAGGTTGTGGTGCCAGGGGCAGGAATAGGTGTTGTATTCCTCGTCATCGAAGGTGTGGTCGGGGCGCAGGTGAAGCCCCGGCCTGGCGCGAAACAGCGCGATGCGGTCGATGCGGCGGCGGTCCCATGGCACATGTTCCTCATACCGCCAGCGCAACCCGCCAAAGAAATCAAGCTGCCGTTCCTTCACCTCGCCGGTCACGGGATCTGTGCGGGCAAGGGCGTAGTACCCGCCCCGGTCCAGATGCGCGCTGTCGCGGTCGACGGCGTTCGGGTGGCGGGACAGGTCGTCGCTGTAGATGTCGACGACATAGGTCAGCATCGCGTCGCGCCGTTCCTCGGTGTGGAAGGCCAGCATCTCGCCGATGGAGCGGTGGTCGCAGAAGGGGAAGAAGAGGTATTCGGCGACCACCGCTCCA
>DAIOXI010000035.1:8049-17663 GCA_036758045.1 Albidovulum sp. | reverse complement strand
GGCGCAGCATCAGCGACGCCAGCAGGATCGTCGGAAAGGACGAGAAATCGAGCGGGCGCTCGATGAAGAGCGTGACGGTGAAGATCAAGATCGCCAGCGCGAAGGAGGCGTCGAGGCCCACGTCCAGCACCCAGGCCGGCATCGGCAGGATCATCATGATGATCACCGCCATCAGCGCGAGCGCGAGAAGCACCGTGGGCTTGAAGATATTGCTCAGCTGGACTTGCGACATCAGTCGATGACCGTCTTTTGGGCGGGTGTGGCGAAAAGCGATCCGGCGGTCCGTCCCTGGATCGGGACCAGCGAACCGGGCGCCAGCGTGCTGCCGGGTTGCAGCAGCGGAAAGAGGTTCGCGCGTTTGGGCTGAGGCGCCTCGGCCCCGCGATTGGCGGCCAGAACGATGTCGGGAATGTCGGGGATCGCGCCGCCATCCCCGGCCACAAGCGGCCCGCGCAGCCGTTCGAAGCGGGCCTGATAGCGTTCGGCCAGTTCCTTGGTCCGGGAATGATAGGCCCCCGCCGCCTTGCCCCAGCTTCCCAGTTCCGCATGAAGCTGGCTCAGAAGCCGCGCGGCGTAAAGCGCGTTCGGGGCCGGATCGAACATCTCGTCGATGGAGGCGAAGGCCTCGCCATGCCACTTATAGTTGATCTGAAAGCAGCCGATGTCAAAGCTGCGGGCGCCGCGGGCATATTCCTTGTCTACATAGGCCTTTGCCGCCTCGCGGCTTTCGAACCAATGCCCCTTGCCCTCCATGTTCACGGTCCAGGGCCATGGCCGGAACGCCTTGCCGCGCTTGCGCCCCGTCTCGGTCAGCGAAATCGCCTTGAGGACCGAAAGCGGCACGCCCGTGCGTTGCGAGGCGAGGCCCGCCATCTGGTCGCAGATCGCGGCGGTGTCCTCGGGGGTCGCCGTTCCGGGCGATCCGGAGCCGATCAGGCCGATGCAAAGGGCGATCCCGAAGAGGCGGGCCGCACGGGATGGTGTCTGCGCTGTCATTCTGACCTGTCCGCGGCATTCTGCTTGCGGACCCAGACTCGCGACTCATGGTTGAGATTCGGTAACCGGCGCCGGGTCTCCGGTTGCCGCCGCGAAGGTCACGAGGCTTCCCAGCGCATCGCGCGCCCGCGCCGCCTCGGTGACAAGGTTGCGGCCGGTCTCAAGCTCTCCGGCGGGCGGTGTCGTTTTCGCATCCGCTGCGTCGGAGGGCACGAGGCCCAGGGCCGACAGATCCTCCGCCAGACCGTTCGCGTCATAGGCAGCGGCGCCCGTCCAGTCTCCGGCGAGCCAGGCGGCGCGGGCCGCGCCGTCATCGGCGCCGGCCGACTTGAAGACGGTGGCGGCGCGTTCCGCCTCGCCCCGCAGCAGCATCGCCTCGCCGCGCAGCCGCGCGGCGGCCGCATCGTTCAGCCCGGCAAGTTGCTCCAGCGCCGCGTCGGTATCCCCCGCGTTCAGCGCGTGGCGCGCCAGCAGGCGACGCCCCCGCGCCGTCCCGGCCGCCTCGCCCGTCAGCATCGCGGCCGCGTCCGTGTCGAACCCGGCGCCGGTCAGCCGCTCGGCCAGATCCAGCCGCAGGAGCATGTCGGGACCGGCGGCCTCAAGCCGGTCGCGGTCGCGGAAATACCGCGCGAAAAAGGTCCAGTCGTCGCCATTCCCGACCAGCGCGGCGAAAAGCCCGAGGAGGACCTCGCGCGCCTGCGCGTCCGAGAGGCGGGCGCGCCAATAGGCTTCTTCATCGAAGGCGGTCGTGAAATCGCCGGTGGAGGCCAGCCCGAGGATTTCCAGTACCGCAAGCCGCGGGCCGAGAGGGTCATGGGCGAACTCCTTCGCCAGCGCCCCGGTAGTCGCGGTCAGCTTCGGCGGGACCGCGCCGCCCTTGTCGAGGTGCAGGCGGATCGCCTGCATCAGCGCCTCGGTCGCTGCCGGGCCGTTCCCGGCGGCGATCGTTTCCAGCTGCCGGGTACCCTCCATATCGTGACCTTCGGCAAGGGTGATCCGCGCCTCCGCAAGGCCAAGGTCGGGGGTCTCCACCTGCCCGGCGCGCAGGATCGCGGCGCGGGCGGTGCGGGCGGCCTCCACCTCCCCCATCGCCGTCAACCGTTCGACCAGCGCCGGGCCAAGGTGAACGCGCAGATGAAGCGGCAGCGACGAGAAACTGCCAAGCACGCTCGGCATGTCGATCTGGCCCGCGCTGAGCCCCTCGCCCCCCTCCAGCAGCGCCCAGAGCGCGACCGGTCCAACGCAACCGGCATAGCCGCGCAAGGAGGGCGGCGCGTTGCCAGGCTGATCGACGATCCGCGCAAGGCTGTGCAGCCAGGCTGCGGTCTCGGTCTCGATGCCGAAGGAGTTAAGCGTCGCGCTGGCCTCGGCGCCGAAGCCGAGATTGACGTAAAGCTGCGCCAGCGCGATGACCCGCTCCGGGTCGGGACGGTCGAATTCGCCCACGATGCCCTGACGCCGGGCCGCGATCTGGATCGCGGCCGGGTCCTCTCCGGCCCAGGCGGCGACATCGAATAGCTCATCGGCGGGGCATTGGCCGCCTTCGGCGGTCAGGGGATGCGCGGGGACGGTAAAGCCGGAGTCACGGTCGACGCTGGTTTCGATGTGAAGCGGAACCCGGTCGGCTTCCGGCAGGGGGACGGGGTCCGTCATCTCCGGGGCCTGTGGCGCTTCGTGGGCGGGGGACTGTGGCGCAGGCCGGGTAGGGGCGGGGTCAAAGGTGATGAGGCCCTGCGCGGCCGCCCGGCTGAGCTGTTCCAGCAGGTCGTCGCGCATCTCCGGTATGCGGTCGGGTGTGGCGCTTTCGGCGGCGGTGGCGCCCGGACTGTCGGCGGGCGCTTCAGCGGGGGCTGTGGCCATCTGTTCTCCGACAGCTGGTTCCACCAAGGGCGGCGGGACCGGCCCGTTCCAGTAGACGGGCAGATGCGGATCCTGCGGGATCGCCGTCGAGGGCAGGGGCACCAGCGAAGCTTGCTGCTCCGTGACCGTATCAGGGACCGCTTTCGTCGTCCCGGACGGCGCCGGTTCGGCTTGCGGCGCCGCGGCCTGATCCGGCGCCTCGAACGGGCTGGCGCCGGAAGGCGGGTCGTCGGCGATGTCGATGGCGATGGCGCCCGAACCGGTCGCAAAGGCCGTGCCATGGCAATCGCAGCCCAGGACGATGTCGAGCGCGCCATCCTCGCGCGGGCGCAGGTCGGCAATGCGGCTGCGTGGGATCAGGTCGAAAACCCCGGTGAGGTCATAGACATCGCCGTCCCGGCCGCTGCGGAACACATAGCCATCGGCCCCGCGCCGCAGGCTCCAGCCGGAGGCGGGTCCGCCCGCGATCACGATGCGGCTGAAGCCGTCATGTTCCCCCGACCGCAGGCGCAGCGTTTCGGCAAAGGCCCCCGTCCCCGCCAGAAGGGCAAGGGCGATGGCGAGGATGCGGAGCGCAGGCGTCATGCTGCGTCCGATTTCACGGATTTCAGCGCCTCTTCCAGCACCGAGAAGCTTGGCCGGATATGGTGGGGCGTGTTCTGGCGGCCGACCTCGATGCAGAGATTGGCCGGGTGGTTGTGCAGGTTGGCGACCAGCACCTCACGGATCAGCTGATAGAAATGGCCGTCCTCCTCGACGACGGTTTTCAGCTTGGCCGCGAAGGGGCCGACGATCCCATAGGCGAGAAACACCCCGAGAAAGGTCCCGACCAGCGCGCCGCCGATCATCTTGCCAAGGATCTCGGGCGGCTGGTCGATGGAACCCATCGTCTTGATGACGCCAAGCACGGCGGCGACGATTCCAAGCGCGGGCAGGCCGTCGGCAACCGACTGGAGCGCGTGAGTGGAATGGAGCGAGTGATGCAGGCTGGCCTCGATCTGCTTGTCCAGCACCTCTTCGACCTGATGTGGATCGTCGTAGTTCATCGAGGCCGAGCGCATCGTGTCGCAGATCAGTTCCACCGCCTCGTGATCCTTCGCAATCTTCGGGTACTTGCCGAAGATCGAGGAGCTTTCCGGTTCTTCGATATGGGGTTCGAGCGCGACGGGATTGCTGCGGGCAAGGCGGATCAGCTCGAAGAGAAGACAAAGAAGATCACGGTAGTCGTCGGGCTTCCACTTCGCGCCCTTGAAGACCTTGCCAACGTCTTTCATCGTCTGCTTGATGGTCCCCCCGTCGCTTGAGACGACAAAGGCGCCGACGGCCGCGCCGCCGATCATCATCAACTCGAACGGAAGCGATTTCAGGATGATGCCGAGCTTCCCGCCCGCCGCGATGTAGCCGCCGAAAACCATCACGAAGATGATGACGATACCGATGATGCCGATCATGTCCGACGTCTTTCCTTGCTGTCCGACCGGAGCTTTGCCTCTCCGTGGTTAAGATTATGTCTGTGGATCAGGATTTCGGCGCCGCAGCGTTCCGCCCGGCAAACATGACACTGATCGCATAGGCCGTTTTCGGGTCGAGACCGGCCATGATGGCCGCCGCGGCGTCAGGCCGCATCCTGGCCAGGAAGCCGGCCGCGAAATCCGGTTCCATCTCCGAGAACAGCGTGGCGGCGACCTTGGGCTTCATCTTCTCGTAGACGGCGACCAGCCGGTCGACATCCTTCTCGGCCGCCTTATCGGCCTGGGCCAGGGTGGCCGACAGCTTGGCTTCGGCCTCCTCAAGGGTCGCGATCCGTTTCTCGGCCTCGCTGACGGCCAGGGCGACGGCCTTCTCGCGGATGGCGATTCGCGCTTCGCGTTTCTTCAGCTGGGCGTCCCGGGTGGTCAGTTCACCCAGCATCGTGCGCAGCCCCTCCTCATCCGCCGTGCAGGACAGGCGAGGTTCGGACGTCGCCACGGGCGCTGCGGTGGCCGTATCAAGGGCGTGGCTTGCGGTCAGCCCGATGCGCAGGACGCCGGAGCCGATGAGGAACACAAACAGGACCGGCAGGGCCGCGCGCCGCTGGCGGCGGGGGGGGCTGGTTTTCCGTCTCATGCCGCTTCCTCACCGATGTCCGGGGAACTGCTCCGGCGACGCAACACCCGGCGCCGGACGGAGGGGGCTTTGCCATTTTCGGGCAGGTCGTGCATGGTCGCGAGGATCAGGTCGAGCCGCGCGGCGGCGGCCTCGGCCCGCGCGGTCATGCTGGCCAGCCGCGCCTCGGACTCCTGCGCCGCCGCGCGCGCCTCGACCAGCGCGGTCGTCATGTCGTCGACCTGCGCCGACAGGACCGCGACCGCGCCGCCGATACCGCCCTCAAGCCGGCTGAAGGCCGCCAGGCGCCGCGCGAGGACATGGCAATAGGCCGCAACCCCAAGCGCGCCGGCCCCCAGAAGAATATCTGCAATCAACTCCATCTTCTGCCTCGCTTCAGTTGATGACGAATTCGGTGATGAGAAGATCGCGCACCCGACCCTCGCCAGTGACCATCTGGACCCGTCGGAGCATCTGCGCCCGAAGCCGGACGAGGGCGATCGGGTCCTCAAGATCCTTGGTCTCCACTGCACGCAGATACCCGTTCAGGACATCCATGACCCGCGGCATGATGTGCAGGGTTTCCTCTTCATGGCCCTTCTCCACCTCAAGCTGCGCGGTGAATTGCAGGTATCTCCCGCCGGGTTGCGGGCCAAGCGAGACGACCATCGGTTCAATCGGGACATAGCCGACATCGGGCAGGGCCGCGACGGGATGTTCCGTCTCCGGCGCGGGTTCATGGGTGCCGAGAACCAGGCCGTTATAGACGGCGTAGAACCCTCCGCCGCCCAGGCCAAGCATCAGCACAAGGCCGATGATCAGCGGCAATCTCGACTTTTTCGGTGCGCGTTCCGCGGCTTCTGGGGGCGTCTCTGACATCTCTCGGTCCGGTCGTTTTCTCGGCACAGGAATAGACCGGCCAGTGCTAACCGAATGTTAAGCGCGATTGCGGAAGCATCCGGTCATGCAGGCAGAAGCCGCGGACGGGAGAAAAGAGAATGGAGCAACTCGTATCGGTCTGGAAGGCGCTGGAAACGCGCCGTCAGGTGATTGTCGTGCTGGCCACGCTGGCCATGTTCGCGGCGGTCCTCGGACTGGCCAGGGTTGCTTCCAACCCCTCCTACGCGCTGCTTTATTCCGGTCTCGATTCCAAGCGATCGGGTGAGGTTCTGGCCGCCCTGGACCAGACCGGCGCGGCCTATGACGTGCGCGGTTCGGCGATCTATGTCGATGCGGCGCGGCGCGACGAATTGCGCATGACGCTTGCCGCCGAGGGGCTGCCCTCCGCCAGCGGTGCCGGGTACGAACTGCTCGATTCGCTCTCCGGCTTCGGCACCACCTCGCAGATGTTCGACGCCGCCTATCTCAGGGCGCGCGAAGGCGAACTGGCGCGCACGATCACGGCGCTGCCGGTTGTTCGCGCCGCGAGGGTCCACCTTGCCGACGGGCGCAAGCAGGGCCTGCGGGGAACGGTGCCCGCCGCCGCCTCGGGTGTGGTGACGACAACAGGCGCGATGTCCACTCGGCAGGTGCGGGCGCTGCGCTATCTTGTCGCCTCCGCCGTTCCCGGCCTCGCGCCCGAGGACGTGTCGGTCATCGACAGCGAGGGCGGGCTGATCGAGGATGCCGCAGCCGCCACCGCCGCCGGTGACGATGAGCGTGCCGAAACGCTGCGGCGCAATGTCGAACGCCTGCTTGAGGCGCGCGTGGGCTACGGCAACGCGGTCGTCGAGGTCGCGGTGGAAACCGTGAACGAACATGAGGCGATCACCGAACGAAAGCTCGACCCCGACAGCCGGGTCGCGATCTCGACCGACACGCAGGAGAATTCCAACTCCTCGACCGACAGCGGGACGGGGGCGGTCACGGTCGCCTCCAATCTGCCCACCGGCAATGCCGCCGCAGGGAGCGGTTCTGTGCAAAGTCAAAGCAACGATACCCGCGAGCGGACGAATTTCGAGGTCTCCGAAACCAGGCGCGAGGTGGTCCGCACCCCCGGCGCGATTCGCCGCCTGACCGTCGCGGTCCTGATCGACGGCGCAGCCGACCCGCAGGACCCCGCCGTGAAGACCCCACGCAGCGAGGAGGAGATCGCCGCGCTGCACGATCTGGTCGCCGCCGCGGTCGGCTTCGATGCGGCCCGCGGCGATGTCATCACCGTGAAGTCGATGAGCTTCGAACCCGCACCCGATGCCCTGCCCGCGCCTGCTGGGTCGCTTCTCGAACGGATGCCCTTCGACCTGATGTCGCTGATCCAGCTTGCCGTTTTTGCGGTGGTCTCGCTGGTTCTCGGTCTCTTCGTCCTGCGTCCGATTCTGACCGCGCGGCCGCAGGGACGGCCGGCGCTGATCGCCGCCGGGGCGCCTGACGCCGCGCCTGAGGCGCTGACAGGAACCATCGAGGAGGACGGCCCCGAAGCCGCCGCCCTGCCGATGGTGCGCGCCACCCGGCAGGCCCCGGACGATACTGCCGCCCCCGTGGCCCGCCTGCGTCAGCTGATCTCCGACCGCCAGGATGAAACAGTTGAGATCCTGCGCGGTTGGATGGAAGAGCCGGAAGAGGAGAAGACGACATGATCTCCCGCGTGTTGAAGCTTGAGACCTTCGCCCCCTCCGACCCGGACCTGACCCGCGACAACGTCACCGATACAGAGGCCGAGGAGGTGCGGCTTGCCGCCTACGAACAGGGCTATTCCGCCGGCTGGGAGGATGCCGTCGCGGCGCAGGACGCCGACCTGACGCGGCTCCGCAACGAGCTTGGCCAGAACCTCCAGGACCTGGCCTTCACATATCACGAGGCGCATAGCCACGTCCTGCGCACGCTTGAGCCGCTCTTGCGCGACATGGTCGCCAAGGTGCTGCCCGCCATTGCCCGCGAGACGTTGGGCCACATGGTCGTAGAAGAGCTTCGCCCCCTCGTGGCCGACCTGACCGGCGCGCCGCTTTCCATCGCCACCCATCCCGACAATGTTGCGATGATCGAGGATCTGGTGATCACCCGTGCGAAATTCCCCGCCGAGCTGCGCGCGGACCCGACGCTTGGCCCCGGCCAGGCGCAGTTCCGCATCGGTCCGGCCGAGAGGGTGGTCGATCTCGACGGCGTCATCGCAGCCATCGCCGGTGCCGTGGCGGGGTTCTTCGATATCGAAAAGCAGGAGTTGAAATCCCATGGATAACCAGAAGGGCGGCGCCCTTGCCGATACCAGCCCCTTCCATCAGGTCCCGATCGAGATCACGGTCTCCGTCGGACACGCGCGCCCGCTTCTGAAAGACCTTTTGGCGCTCCGGCGCGACGCGGTTCTGTCGCTCGACAGCCGGATCGACGACCCGGTGGAGCTTTACATCGGCGACCGCCTGATCGGGCGCGGTGAGTTGACCGAGCTTGACGCGGCCGAAGGCGGCGGCCTTGCCGTGCGCCTGACCGAAGTGGCGCAGGTCAAAGATGCGTTGTAATCGGTGTGCCGGCGGGGCGGCTCTGACCCTCTTGGTCCTCGCGTCGTCGGTGCATCCCGCCGCCGCGCAGACCCTCGATCTGGGGGGCTCGACCCTGACCGGGCAGTCGCTGCTGCTGATCGCGCTCGTAACGCTCCTCAGCCTCGCGCCGGGGCTTGCCGTCATGGTGACCTGCTTTCCCTTCATCGTGACGGTACTGTCGATCCTGCGTCAAGGGATCGGGCTTCAGCAGTCGCCACCGAACATGCTGATCGTGTCGCTCTCGCTGTTCCTGACCTGGTTCATCATGGAGCCGGTGATGACCGAGGCCTGGCAGGCGGGCATCTCCCCCCTGATCGACGGCAGCATCGACATTCAGACCGCCTTCGACCGCAGCATCACGCCGTTTCGCGGGTTCATGGCGGCGCGGCTTGATACCGACACGCTTCTGGAACTCGCATCCCTCCGCCCCGGCCCGCCGGTGACCGACGCCGCCTCGGCGCCCCTGTCGCTGCTGGTGCCCTCTTTCATGCTGTCGGAAATGGCCCGCGCGTTTGAGGTAGGCTTCCTGCTGTACCTACCCTTCCTCATCATCGACCTCGTCGTCTCGGCCGTGCTGATGTCAATGGGGATGATGATGGTGCCGCCCGCGATCGTCTCCTTACCCTTCAAACTTGCCTTCTTCGTCGTGGCCGATGGCTGGGCGCTGGTCTCCGGCGCGCTGGTACGCAGCTATATGTGAGACGGGCCGGGACCGGGCGAGTGCGCGCCCGGCCCCGGTTCAACGGCGCGGTCTCCTGAAGACTCGTTCTGCCAACGCAAGGAAGAGCGCGGACCCCAACCATGGGGTCCGTCGCTGCCCTTCGGAGCCATCCCGGCCCAGCTCAGTCTTGGGTGTAAACCGCGCCATTGGCTGAAGGGCTGGCGAAGAGTGTGACCCTGGCAGACCCGGATCGGATCCATCTTGCCCGAACCGGATCGAACCTTACTCCTGCCGCGCTCCACCAAAGGCCCCCGACGCAAGACGGCGCCCGCAAGGCGCGGCCCCTGTGCCGCGTTACTGCACCACGAATTCCGCGTGCAGCGCCCCGGCCGCATGGATGCTCTTCAGGATGTCGATCATGTCGCGCGGGGAGACGCCGAGCGCGTTCAGCCCGGCGATCACCTCGGCAAGCGATGTGCCCTCGGGCACCTCGGCAAGTCCGATCCCCGGCTCCTCCTCGATCCCGGCCGCGGTGCGCG
>DAIOXI010000035.1:4571-8039 GCA_036758045.1 Albidovulum sp. | reverse complement strand
CCACCACTTCGGAGAGCGAGGACGTATCGCGGATCTCGGCCATGCCGATCCCCGGCTCTTCCTGAACGCTCGCCGTGCTGCGGGGCACGACCACGGTTTCGCCCTCGGCAAAGGGGTTCGGCTGCACCGCGATAGGCGCCTCTTCGACCCGCAAGGTCAGGTTGCCCTGACTGACGGCGACACGGCTGATCGTGACATCCGCGCCGACAACGATGGTGCCGGACCGCTGATCGACGACCACCCTCGCACGCAACTCCGGCTGCACCGCAAGATTCTCGATCCGGCTGAGCGCATGGGCCGTCGACAGCCTTGTCGCGCGCACATCGACAGAAACCGTCCCCGCATCCGTCATCGCCGCCACACCGCGCCCGAACTCGCGGTTGACCGCATCCTCGATCCGGCCTGCGGTGGTGAAATCCGGTGTCCGCAGCGCCAACCGGACGGTCTTCAGCGCGGCGAAATCGAAGGGTACCTCGCGTTCCACCCGCGCCCCGCCGGGGATCGACCCGGCGGTGGGCACGCCCTGAACGACAGAGGCGGCCTGCCCGTTGGCCGATGCGCCGCCTGCGATCACCGTCCCCTGGGCCACCGCATAGATCTCCCCATCCGCGGCGTTGAGAGGGGTCATCACCAGTGTGCCGCCAAGCAGGCTTTTTGCATCCCCGATGGCCGAGACATTGATGTCGATCTTCGTCCCGGCGCGCGCGAAGGGCGGCAGGCTGGCGGTCACCAGAACGGCGGCCACGTTCTTTGGCCGCATGAGGATGTTCGACATGAGCTCTTCGGTGAAGGGCGCGTTGCGAAGCCCGTCGCCGGTGCCGTTCAGTCCCACGACAAGCCCGTAGCCGACAAGATCGTTGCCGCGAACGCCGTCGAATTCGACCAAATCCTTGATCCTGACCGGAGCGGCGGCAGCGGCACAGGCGCCGAACAGGAACAGGATCAGCGTCAGCCACTTCATCTCAGGAAATCCGCCAGTGTCAGGCGCGACAGGCGCGCGGTGATGGAATAGAGCGTCTCGATCTGGGTTTGCGTGCCTTCGAGCGCGGTTGCCGTCTCATAGGGGTCGGCTTCGACGATCTGGGTGCGTGCGATGGTCAGCGCGGTGGTTTCGGCGGCGTTGCGCGTTTCGCTGTCGGCGATGCGCGCCTCGACCGAGCCGACGCGGCCGCGCAGAAGCGCGAGGTCGGACCCAGCCGCCTGAAGCGTTTCCCCCGCCGTGCGGGTCAGGAAGGCGCGCCCCGTGTCATCGCCCGCAAGCGTGCCGCCCGAGACCAGCGATGCCAGCGCCAGCCCCTTCAGCGTGTCGATGATCGCGGGGTCGAGCGCGGTCACGTCCAGCGTGACCTCGTCATTCGGCCCCGTCGCGAAGGTTCCGGGCTGCCCGGCGCCGCCATAGATCGCGTCTACGAACCCGCCACCGCCGGGGGGCGCGTCGAACCAGCTTTCGACTGTGGTGATGATGCCCGTGGCGGTGGTCTGCCCGGCCGTCGCCGCCGTCAGCGCGTTCAGGATGTCCGTTGCACCGCTGATCGGCGCCCGGTCCGTCGCGGCGCCGGACAAGAGAAAGCGGTCGGCGACCTGTGTGTTCAGGGCCGAGACGACGGAGCTGAACTTCTGCCGCGCGTCGCCGGTCGTGATCGTGACGCTTTGCACCCCGCCGGTCGTCCCGGCACCCAGCAGCGTCGGCCCCGTGTCTTCCGCGATCGAGGCGACGGTGCCAAGGACGTTCTGAAGGTTTTCGGCAAAGAACCCGGCCTCGCTCGTCGCTGTCTTGTAGCCGTCGAGGATGCCGAGCCGGTGATCGAGCCCCGCCAGCACCTTGAAATCGCCCGAGACGGCTCTGGCGACATCGGCCTTCATTCCGGTGGTGAGTTCTTTGCTGAGTGTCGCGAGCCGCGCCTGCAGGTCGGTGTTCTGGCGGCGGAGCATGAAGTGGCGCGCCATGTCGCCGATGGTTACGGAGGTCATGGTCAAAGTCCGATCAGCGTCTGGATAAGGGAATCGATGGTCTGGATGACGCGGGCATTCGCGGCATAGGCCTGCTCGATCACCAGAAGGTCCTGCATCTCGGCATCGGTATCGACGCCGTCGGCCAGTTGAAGCTCGGTCATCGCGGCCTGGCGGGTGGTGGCGTAGCTTTGGCGGATTTCGGCCTGCTGGCGCTGCCCGGAAATGTTCGACAGCACGTCCGCCGCAAGGCCCGCGGCAGAGCGCGCCGCGCCGATGAAGGGGCCGGAGGCCGGCACCCGCGCTGCCTGTATCGCATCCGTCATTGCCGTCAGAAGCGTCGTGTCGCCGACATTGCCCTGGGTTGCCGCGCCAAGACCGTCGCGCAGGCGCCAAAGTTGGCCTCCCTGCGCGGGGTCGGCGGCCGCGTTGATCGTCAGCCGTCCGGCCAGCCCGGCCTCGGTCAGCGGATTGAACGCGCCGCCGCGATCTGTGAACAGCCCCGGCGCGCCGGGCGCCAGGGTTGGATCGACCGCGGGGTCGGAGAACCGCGCCATCAGGTCGCGGGCGAGCGCGTCGCACCCCTCCTGCGCGCCGGGGCCAAGATCGTCGCGGATCGCGAACATCGCCCCCAGCGTGCCGCCGCCGAGAACGCCGTCATCGCCCGACGGCACCGTCATGCCGTTTATCGTCAGGCCCGAAAGATCGCCGGAGGCGAGTGTCATGTCCGCCGTGATCACTCCGACCGGCGAGAAGCCGACCGTCGCGGGAAGTCCGTCGAGAAGGACCGCTCCGCCGGTGGTGAAAAGCGCGATCTGGTTGTGGTCGCGCGGGACCTCGCGCACCGGCACGATTTCGGCGACCCTGTCGACGAGGCGTTGCCGCTGATCCATCAGCGCATTGGCGTCGCGACCCGAGGAGCGTTCGGCCAGGATCGCGGTGTTAAGCTTGTCGATGCCCGCCAGTGCGTTGTTCAGTTCGGCGACCTGCGAGGCGATGGAATTGTCCGCCTCGGCGCGTGCCGCCTGAACCTCATTCGACAGGGTGCCGAGATGGGAGGCCAGCGCATCGGCCGTGTCCAGCACCACCTGCAACCGTGCCTGGCTGTCCGGTCGGCTGGTTGCCGAAATCAGCGCGGTCTCGAAGTTGGAGACCCGGTCGGAAAGCGACCGACCGTCGCCGGGCGCGCCGATCTGTGCCTCGATCCGCGCCAGGAAATCGGCCCGCGCGCCGGTGTTGCCCGCCTCGGCATCGGCCAAGCGCCGGTCCCCGAGGATGGCGGTATTGACCTTCCGCGTCACGCCCATGACCTGCACGCCCGCGCCGATCCCGCCCAGGGATCGCGCCGCCACCTCGACCTCGCGGCGGCCATAGCCGTCGGTCAGGGCATTTGCGACATTGGTCGACACCACCTCGGCGCGGCGGGAGGTGGCCGTCAGGCCTGACAGCGCGTTGTTTAGGGAGGCGGAAAGGCTCATCGTTCAGTCTCCGGTCATCGTTTGATGTTCGTGGTTTCCT
>DAIOXI010000035.1:2477-4561 GCA_036758045.1 Albidovulum sp. | reverse complement strand
GCGGGCATTGGCGACGTTGGAGGACACCGCCTCGGCCGACCGCGACGCGGCGGTCAGGCCGGACAATGCGCTGGACAGGGTGGAGGACAGGCTCATGTCCGCCTCAGCGCTTGATGTTGGTGGTTTCCTGCAACATCTCGTCTACCGTCTGGATCACCTTGGCGTTTGACGAATAGGCCCGTTGCGTCTGGATCAGGTTGGTCAGTTCCGCCGCGACATCGGTGGCGGAGCCTTCACGCGCATAGCCCACGACCGGCCCCGTCGGGCCGTCGCCCGCATCCCACAGGAAGAAGGACCCGGAATCGGGGGAGACCTGGAAGGCCTGATTGTTGAGCGTGATGAGCCCGTTCGGATTGGGCACATCGACCAGCGGAATCTGGTAGATGCGCCTGGTAAAGCCGGTGTCGTAGGTCGCAATGACATAGCCATGCTCATCGACCTCGACGGTGGTGAGGTTGCCGACCGGAGAGCCATCCTTGGTGATGGAGGTCGGGGCGAAACTGTCCGACAGCTGGGTCAGCCCGTTCGGATCGCCGAGCTTGCCGATCGTCATCGTCAGGGGGCCGCCCGCGACCGTCAGGGCAAGGGTTCCCGCCACCGGGTCATAGGCGCCGCCCGACACGGTGGTGACCGAGGCGAGCGTGCCGCCATTCGGGCGCGTGTCGTCGAAGGTCAGCGTGTACTGCCCGATCACCGCGCCGGCCTGGGCGGAATCGCGGATCTCCATCGTCCAGGTGTTCGAGGAGCCGGTCGCCGGAACCGTTGGCGTAAAGGTGATGTCGAGCGTGTTCGAGGTGCCGAGATTGCCGAAATATTCGACGGAGAGCGGCATCGCGTTGCCGGCCGCCCCAGCCTCGGTCGCCGTGGCGGGCAGGTTCACCCCCATGTTGATCGCCGTGGTCGGATCGCCCGCGGTCTGGTTCGCGTTGATGACGACAGGTTGCAGCCCGGCGATCGTGTCGCGCGGCAGGACCGGGATCGAACCGTCCGAATTGGCGGGCCAGCCCAGCAGGACAAGGCCCGATTCGGTGCGCAGGATGCCGTCCGCGTCGGGCCGGAAGGCCCCGGTGGTGGTCATCATCATGGGCTGCGACCCGCCCGAGAAGGAATTCAGCGTGACCGCGCTGGTCACCGGCAGCATCCCGCGCCCCGCGATGGCGAGGTCGAGCGCGTGGTTCGTGGCGACCAGCGCGCCATGTTCATCGACCAGCCGAGTCGTCGCGGCCCGGACCCCGCCGGCGGAGTAGGTGCCCGCGCCACGGGCCTGGCTGATGACGAAATTCTCGAAATCTGTCGAGGCGCGTTTGTACCCGTAGGTGCCGGAATTGGCGATGTTGTCGGAGATCGTCGCAAGTCGGGTGGCATTGGCGCTGAGCCCGGCCACGCCGGCGTTGAGCGAAGACGAGATTGACATGGTGCCGCCTTTCTGAAGCTGTGTCGCATGGTCCCGCGCAGGATGGCGTGCGGTGGTTTAAGATTGCCCTAACGTCCCCTCATCCGCCGCGCACCGACCTTAGCAGCACGATTTCCATCCGGTTGTTGCGCACCGCCATCGGGTTCTTCACCGCCGGGGCGCGGTCGGCATGGCCGGTCACCCGCTGCACCCGTTTCGCGTCAAGCCCCTCGCCCTCAAGCAACAGGCGCAGTTGCATGGCGCGCGCGGCGGAGAGGTCCCAGGCGGGGTTCACCCGCAAAACCTCGGCCTGGGCGCGGATATGGCCGTCGACGGCAACGCCGTTGTCGACTAGGCCGAAGACCTCGACGATCACCCGCGCGATGTCCGACAGGATCGGCGCGGGCGTATCGGTCTGCGGCTGGAACAGAGGTTCCCTTTCCAGATCAAAGACTTCGACGATCAGCCCCTCATCCGTGACGCGGGTCACGATATGGCGCTGGACCGCGTCGCTGACCATACTTTCGCCTGCGCGCGCGCTCAGCTGCTCGGCGATCCCGCGTAGCACCTCTTCCTCGGCGGCGCGGGCCGCCGCGTCGGCAGCCGCGGTGCCGGTCTGGCCCGCCGCCTGCCGATCCGCGGTCGGCAGGATGCTGGAGAGCGCCTGCGCCTGGCACCTGCGGCTCGGCGG
>DAIOXI010000035.1:0-2467 GCA_036758045.1 Albidovulum sp. | reverse complement strand
CCCGCCGCGGCCGTTCTGGGCGATCTGTTCCTCGGAAAAGACGCTGTCGCCGCCAAAGCTGCCATCGCCGCCGCCCGAGACGCGGCTGAGTGGGATCTTCGGACTGAAATAATCCGCAATTCCCTTGCGTTGCTTTTCCGTCGTCGCGTTCAACAGCCACATCAGCATGAAGAAAGCCATCATTGCGGTCACGAAATCGGCATAGGCAACCTTCCAGGCGCCACCGTGATGACCGCCGCCAGCGACGGCTTTCTTGCGCTTGATGATGACTGGCGCGGCATTCTTCTGCCCGGCCATACCACCAACCTTATCCTTCAACCCGAGGATGAACCTACGCGCGGGGGTTTAAGACTTCCCTAATCCCCGGCTATCCTTGGCGGGTTTGCGGGCGTCGGCTTCGCGTCGGGTCCCCGTAGGGTTTGCGTAGCTACAGCGTCACGACAGCGGCGCGGCGGGAAACCGCCCTTTTGCATTGCCGTTTCGGGGCGGGCTTCCCATATCGGACGGGACGGAAGGAAAGGAGACATGACGATGCGATGCCCCGTGGATGGCGCCGAACTGAGGATGATGGAACGGCAGGGGGTGGAGATCGACTATTGCCCGACCTGCCGGGGCGTCTGGCTTGACCGGGGGGAGCTGGACAAGATCATCGACCGCTCCACGCCCGCCGTCGCGCTTGAGGAACCGGGCGCGTCGCGCCCCCCGCGTGAGGAGCCCCGGCGGGACTATCGCGGCGACCGCCCGCGCGAGGACGACCGCTACAGCCACGCCAGGCCCTACCGCAAGCGCAAGAGCTTCCTGAGCGAGATCTTCGATTTCGACTGACGGCACACCGGGGCGAAATCAGATAGATAAAATCGAATGTATCTGGCAATCTGGTCCCAGAGGAGGACCAGACCCATGCGCCATGTACTGATTGCCATCTGCCTGACCCTGCCGACCGCCGCCCTGGCCGAGCCGGTCGGGATCACCCCCGACACCATGTCGGTGACCATCGAAACGGAAACCGGGCCGGTGGAGATTGCCCGCGTTCAGGACAATGCCAACGAACTGTCCGGCGAATGGGCGCTGACCTCGCGCCCCTGTCCGAATTTCTGTATCCAGCCGATGAGCCCCGCGCCCGGCGTCACCACGATTGGCGAGCTTGAGATGCTTGCGTTCCTGCAAGACCCGGATGTCGTTGTCGTCGACGGGCGGGTGCGCAAGGACTATGAGGGCGGCGCGATCCCCGGCGCGATCAACATCCCCTATACCGAGGCCGCCGACCGGCTGGGGGAACTGGGTTGTGAGCCGGATTTTGAGGGGTTCCTTTGTGACGGGCCGGATGTGAAGTCGGTCGCGCTTTATTGCAACGGCCCCTGGTGCGGCCAGTCCCCCACCGCCGCGCGCCGGATGATCGAGGCGGGCTACCCGGCCGAGAAGATCTTCTACTATCGCGGCGGGATGCAGGTCTGGAGAATGCTGGGGCTGACGGTGACGAAGTGAGGGGGGCGAAATCCTGAAAGGATTTCGGGGGCCGCTTTCTTTTGAAGAAAGCGGCTGGCGGTTTCAGCGCGCACCGTAGGGCGGGGTTCGCCCCGCCAATGTGGTGGGTGTTGCGTTGCGTGAGGGTGACGGGGTCCGCA
This sequence comes from Albidovulum sp., assembly GCA_036758045.1. Classification (GTDB taxonomy): domain Bacteria; phylum Pseudomonadota; class Alphaproteobacteria; order Rhodobacterales; family Rhodobacteraceae; genus Albidovulum. The sequence continues at coordinate 842 of DAIOXI010000035.1, read as the reverse complement.
GTGGTGGGCTGAAAACCCACCCTACGGCTTGCTCCGCCGGCCATTGCGCGGAGCGGCGGGCAGGTTGTGCGTGACGGGGCGGCTGGCATCGGTCCACCTACGGAAGGATGGTGGGCAGATTGCCCACCCTACGGCTCGCTACCAACCTTTTGGAACAAGGTTCCAACCTAAACGCTCCACAGCCTCTTGCACTGATTGCTTGTCCAAACTCACTTTGCCGTCAGTGACCCACACTTGAACCAATCGCGGATCGACCTCCGCCTGAACAGTCGGCGGAAATTGCATGACAGTCAGGATGACGGCCTCTTGCGGGGTCAATCCGAATCGATTTCCCGTCGTTTGTGCGAATGTTCGCAGGTCTGGGTTTACGCGGCGTGGATCAATTCCCAGCGCGGCGAGGGAAGCATTGTACCTTACCGTATAAAACATGTGTCCTGACTATGTTCTACGATCTTGGTTTGGCGGCCTAGGAACAACACGGTAGCAGCTTGCATGTACATCAACCTAACGAATTGTGGCGATGTAGTGTGGGTTTTGTCCCACTGTAATGGTTGTGGGCGTGGAGCTTTCGTCCAACAAAGTTGCGCGCCCCCGCATTCCTCTTCTGAGGCTAGAGGTGACGATCTCGCCTACGCTTAAATGCCTAGAAGCGAGCCGCTTTAGCAGCTCAGCCACCTCCGTGTTAGAGATTCTTGGCAACTCCAAATAAGCGATACGTTCTGTTCCGTCGTATCCTTCGATGACCCAACGATGCTTTATCCTCATCACCCCCTCCGCCTCTTCCCGCCCCGCAGCCCCGGCCGCCCCGCTGTAGACCGTCCCCGCGAAGCCCCGGCAGCCGC
>DAIOXI010000034.1:16672-17969 GCA_036758045.1 Albidovulum sp. | reverse complement strand
ACACCATCCACCTCGACGGGCTGACCAGCGCCGAGATCGACCAGGGCGATTTCATCTTTGCATAAAGCGGTTTAGACGATCTCAGACCGCGTCGCGGATTGCGGCGAGCATGACATGGGCCGAGGCGGCGCCGGGGTCCATATGGCCGATGGAGCGCGCGCCAAGCTTGGCCGACCGGCCCCTCCGGCTTTCGATCCCGGCGGTGTGGTCGCGGCCCCGTCGCGCGCCTTCGGCGGCGGCGGCAAGGCAGGCGCGCAGGTCGCCGCCCCTGACCAGAGCGGCCTCCGCCGCTTCCTTCGCGGGCACCCAGGCGTCGATCATCGTCTTGTCGCCCACCGCCGCGCCACCGCGCGCAAGGATGCCGTCGCACATCCCCGCCACCCAGGCGACCATCGCCCCTGCATCAAGGTTCAACCTGTCCGACACCGCCGCCCCCGCGCTGCGGAAGGCGCTGGCATAGAGCGGGCCGGAAGAGGCTCCGACAGCATCGAGGAAGGCCTTGGCCATGCGCTCGGAGGTCTCGCTGACCGTCTCATCCCCCGGCGCGGCGTCCAGGACCTTGCGCACGGCGGTCCAGCCGATATCCATCGTTATGCCGTGGTCGCCATCGCCGATCACGCCGTCAAGCTCCGACAGCCAGTCGCGGTTTTCGGCAATCGCATCGCCCGCCTTCCGCATCATCGCGCGGAAGATCGCGGGCGTGACCTCACCCTCCGTCTTCAGCGTGCTGCGATCCACCACGGCTTTCGCCTGCGCATCGCCCGCCGCCTTGCGGACCCGCCGCCCGGTGGCGGGCGGCAGGACGTTGCCGACCGTCAGCGCGGGCGTCCGGCAGGGCGTGTCGAGCAGTGCCTTGAGGTCCGCGTCAAGCTTCATCAGCGTGACCGAGGCGCCGGCCATTTCCAGCGAGGTCGCGTATTCGCCGACCCAGGAACGATGGATCGTCACGCCGAGCGATTTCAGCGTCTGCGCCACGCGGCGGTGGATGATGTAAAGCTCAAGCTGCCCGGTCGCGCCAAGGCCGTTGACCAGCACCGCGACCTCATCCCCCGCTTTCAGGCCCAGATCGGCGATCACCGGGGCCAGCAATTCGTCCGTCACCGCATCCGCCGGTTCCAGCTTGCCGCGCCGCATGCCCGGCTCACCATGCAGGCCCATGCCGATTTCCATCTCGTCATGCCCGATCTCGAAATTCGGCTTGCCGGTCTGGGGCATGGAACAGGCGCTGAGCGCGACGCCCATGGACCGGGTGCTGGCGTTGGCGGCGCGCGCGGCAGCCTCGCAGCCGTCAAGGTCG
>DAIOXI010000034.1:0-16496 GCA_036758045.1 Albidovulum sp. | reverse complement strand
AAGGAACATCACCCCGGCCCCGCCCTCGACCGCGCGGGCGGCATCCATGATCTGTTCCGGGCTGGGCGAGGCAAAGACATTGCCGACCGCCGCCGCATCGGCCAGACCGCGCCCGACATAGCCCGCAAAGGCCGGTTCATGCCCCGATCCGCCGCCGATGACGATGCCCACCTTGCCCTCGCGCGGGCCATCGACGGCGACCACCGCGCGGCCCGTGGCGCCTTCGACGGTCAGCATGTCGGGATGGGCGGCGACCCTGCCCTCGATCGCCTCGGCGATCAGGTCCTCGGGCGCGTTGATAAGCTTCTTGGTGCGGATATCGGTCATTCTGTCCTCCCTCAACGGCCCTTGATGAAATCCCTGGCGGCGGCGACCGTCTGGTCAAGCCACGGTTTTTCCTGCGCGCGCGCCTGATCCACATCCGCCCCCTTGGGCAGCCAGTGTTCAAGGATCACGCTCATCTCCGGCGGGCAATGGGAAAGCTGGTCGAGGATCCACGCCACCGGCGCCCGGCCCTGCCCCAAAGGCACGCCGTGGATGGAGAAGCCGACGCCGTAAGTATCCGGTATGATGACGTAATCCTTCAGGTGCAGGTTGATCGCGAAGGGGGCGAGCAAGCGCACGGTTTCCTCGGGCCATTCGCCCGCGCAGATCGAATTCGCAACGTCGAGACAGACCCCCAGCGTGTCGTCATCGACCGCCGCCAGCAGGTCCACCATGCGCGGCGAGGGGTAGTTGAAATGGTTCTCGATCGCGATCCGCATCCCGGCGGCGCGGGCCTTGTCCAGAAGCGGGCGCAGGCTTTCGGCGAGCTCCGCCACCGGCACCAGCGCGTCCTCGGCATCCAGCGCCACGCGCATGATCTTCGCGTGAAGCCGCTGGCCGATGACGATATAGCGCGATACCTCATCGGCGTCGAAGCACTGCGTCCCAAGTTCCAGCGCGATGCCCTTTTCGGCCGCCGCCTGATAAAGCCGGTGGTGGTCGCCCTCCGCCAGCCGGTCGAGCGGCATGTTGTCGGCATATTGCACGACGGAAAGGCCGTAGCCGTGCGCCGCCTCGAGCAGGTCGAAGGCGGTCATGGGGCGCGCGGGGACCTGATCCTTGATCCCGATGGACCAGCGAAAGGCATAGCTGCCAAGGCCAAGCTGCATGATCTTTCCTCCCCTGCCGCCCGGTGGCCCCATCGAAGGGCCGCGCGCGAATCCTGCCCGCAGGAAAATGGCAGAGGGGGGCACGATCTCAATTAAGTTTTTCTAAACTTGTATTGCAAAATCCGTTAAATACAGACCCCCACCCACCTTGCTAACCCTGTCCCCGGTCGCAGGACCGTGGGAGGACAGCATGACGGCACAGGGCGGCATTTCGCTGCGGTCGAACGTATCGCTGGCAGAGCGTGCCTGGAACATCCGGCGCAAGGCGCTGTTGATGGGCGAGGTTCAGGGCCAGGGCTATATCGGCCAGGCGCTTGGCATCGCCGACGTGCTGGCGACGTCCTATTTCCACGCGCTCGAATACCGCGCCGAGGACCCGGAATGGGAAGGGCGCGACCGCTTCTACCTCTCTATCGGCCACTACGCGATCGCGCTTTACGCCGCGCTGATGGAGGCGGGCATCCTGCCCGAGGAAGAGCTTGCGACCTATGGCATGGATGACAGCCGGATGCCGATGTCGGGCATGGCCTCCTACACGCCGGGGATGGAGATCACGGGCGGTTCGCTGGGCCACGGTCTTGGCATCGCGGTCGGTGCGGCGCTGGGGCTGAAGCGCAAGAAGAACCCGGCCTTCGTCTATAACCTGATGTCGGATGGCGAGCTTGGCGAAGGCTCGACCTGGGAGGCGGTGATGTCCGCCGTCCAGTGGAAGCTCGACAACCTCATCTGCATCGTCGATTTCAACAACCAGCAGGCCGACGGGCCGACGCGCGAGGCGCTGGCGGTCGGGGCCGAGGCGCCGAAATGGGCCGCCTTCGGCTGGTACGCGCAGGAAGTGGACGGCAACGATCTGGAGGCCCTCGTGGCGGCCTTCGACGCCGCGCGCGACCTGCCCGACCCGCGCCCGCGCGTCATCATCTGCAACACCACCATGTGCAAGGGCGTCGATTTCCTCGAACGGCGCGAGATCACGCATTTCGTGCGGGTCGAGGCCGACGAATGGGCCAGGGCGCTGGCCGTGCTGGACGAAGGAAGACCGCTATGACCCTTGCCTCCATGGCCCGGAAGTATGAGGCGCGGAGCGTTCCGCGCGGTGAAAGGGTCGCCACCTCGGCGATGATCGCCTCGCTTGCGGCGGAGGGGTATGACACCGTCGCCGCCCCCTTCGGCCATGCGCTGACGGCGCTGGCGCGCAAGGATGAGCGCATCGTCGGACTGTCGGCGGACCTGTCGAAATATACCGACCTGCATGTCTTCGCGCAGGCGATGCCGGACCGCTTCTACCAGATGGGCATGGCCGAACAGCTTCTGATGTCGGCCGCCGCCGGGATGGCGCGCGAAGGCTTCATCCCCTTCGCCACGACCTATGCCGTCTTCGCGTCGCGCCGCGCCTATGACTTCATCGCCATGGCCATCGCCGAGGAAAACCTGCCGGTCAAGATCGTCTGCGCCCTGCCCGGCCTGACCACCGGCTATGGCCCCAGCCATCAGGCGACCGAGGATCTGGCGATCTTTCGCGGCTTGCCGAACATGACGATCATCGACCCCTGCGATGCCGATGACGTCGCGGGCATGGTGCCGGAGATCGCCGCGCATCCGGGGCCGGTCTATGCCCGGCTGCTGCGCGGCAAGGTGCCGTCGGTGCTCGGCCGCCACAAGCCGGGCTACCGCTTCCGTCTGGGTCAGGCGCAGCTGATCCGCGAGGGGGGCGATGTGCTGATCGTCTCGACCGGGTTGATGACGATGCGCGCGCTCGATGCCGCCGAACGGCTGGCCGCCGACAAGGTGGACGTTGCGGTACTGCATGTCCCGACGATCAAGCCGCTCGATACCGCGACGATCCTTGCCGAGGCGGCCAAGGGCGGGCGGCTGGTGGTGACGGCGGAAAACCACACACTGAACGGCGGGCTGGGCGAGGCGGTGGCGCGCGAGATGCTGCTGGCAGGCGTCACGCCGCGCTTTCGCATGATCGGCCTGCCGGACGAATTCCTCGAAGCGGGGGCCTTGCCGACGCTGCATGAGATCTACGGGCTCTCGGTCGACAGGGTCGCCGGGCAAATCAGGGACTGGCTTTAAGGGCGGGCTGCCGCCGGGCCGATGGAAACGAAGGAAACGAAGGAGACGGGGCCATGGGCCTACTTGAGGGAAAAACCGCGATCATCACCGGGGGCGCCTCGCCGCGCGGGCTGGGCAAGGCCACGGCGGTGCTGTTCGCGCAGCACGGGGCGAAGGTGGCGATCGTCGATCTGGACGAAGCCCAGGCCAGGGCGGCGGCCGCGGACCTGCCGGGCGCGGGCCATATCGGCCTCGCGGGCAACGTGACCGACAAGGCCGATTGCGAGGCGGTCGCGAAGGCCGTCCTTGACGCCTTTGGCCGGATCGACGTGCTGGTCAACAATGCCGGCATCACCCAGCCGCTGAAGCTGATGGACATCACGCCCGAGAATTACGAGGCGGTGACGGATGTGTCCTTGCGCGGCACGCTTTACATGAGCCAGGCGGTGATCCCGACGATGCGGGCGCAAAAAAGCGGCTCCATCGTCAACCTGTCCTCGGTCTCTGCCCAGCGTGGCGGCGGCATCTTCGGCGGGCCGCATTACTCGGCGGCCAAGGCGGGCGTTCTGGGCCTGACCAAGGCGATGGCGCGCGAACTGGCGCCCGACAATGTGCGATCGAACGCGATCTGCCCCGGCTTCATCGCCACCGACATCACCGCAGGCAAGCTGACGCCCGAGATGCGCGCGCAGGTGCTGGCCAGCATCCCGATGGGCCGCGCGGGCGAGGCATCGGATGTGGCGGGCTGCGCGCTGTTCCTCGCCTCCGACCTTTCCGCCTATTGCACCGGGACCGAGGTCGACGTGAACGGCGGGCAGTTGATCCATTGAACTTCAACGCCGCGCGCGCGACACCGGGCGCGCGGCAGTATAGTCTTCGCAAGGGAGGAACCACCAATGAAGACCAAGCTGATGGCTGTTCTGGCCGCAACCACGATGATCGCGGGCGCCGTGCAGGCGGATGAGATCATCTTTGCCCATGGCGCCAACCCCGGCAACCCGCGCTATGTCGCGGCCGAAAAGTGGGGCGAGATCTTCACCGCCTGCACCGGCGGCGCGACCACGGTGAACGTCGCCCCCTCGGCCACGATGGGCGACGATGTGGAGATGCTGACCTCGGCCACCGCCGGTGTCATCAACGTCACGGCCAACAGCCAGGGCCCGCTCAGCCAGATCGTGCCGGAGATCGGCCTTCTGGGGCTGCCGTTCCTGTTTAAGGACCTGCCCACCGCCTGGGCCGTGCTGGACGGCGAGGTTGGCACGATGCTGGACGAGCGCGCGCAGACCGCCGGTCTGAAGATCCTCGGCTTCTGGGACAACGGTATCCGTCAGGTCAGCCATATCTCCAGGAACGTCTCCTCGCCCGAGGACATCAAGGGCATGAAGATCCGCACGCCCCCCGACCAGATGACGGTCGATATCTTCGAGGCGCTTGGCGCGAACCCCGCGCCGCTGGCCTTCTCGGAACTGCCGACGGCGCTTCAGTCGGGCGTGTTCGACGGGCAGGAAAACCCGCTGACCAACATCTATTCGTCGAAGATCCACGAGATCACCAAATACATCACCCTGACCGGCCACAAATACGAATCCACCCCGGTCGTGGCGGGGCTGGCCTGGTGGTCGGGTCTGGACGAGGCGACGCAGAACTGCGCGCTTCAGGCCACGCAGGAGGCGGGCAAGCTTCAGCGCGAGATGTCGCTTGAGGCCGACACAACGCTGATCCCGAAGATGGAGGAAGAAGGCGTGATCTTCGCCGAGGCCGACCGCGCCGCCTATATCGCGGCGACCGCCTCTGTCTACGACAAGTATGCCGAAACCTTCCCGGACCTGGTCGCGGCGCTGAAGAAAGCGGCGGGTCACTGATGGAACGGGGGGATCATACGTCCCCCGGCAACGGCGGGAAGGGGATGCTCCCCCCCTTCCTCGCCCGGCTCGCGGGACTGTCGTCGGTGCTGGACTGGAGCGGGCGGATCATCGGCGCTGTCTGTCTGGCGATCATGTTCGCGGCCCTTCTGGTCAACGTCATCCTGCGCTATGTCTTCGGATCGGGCATCACCTGGGCCTATGAGATCCACGCACTTCTGCTGCCCTGGCTGGTGGCGGGCGGCATCGTCATCGCCGCCGCGCAGTCGCGCAACATCGCGATCACGCTGCTGCCCGAGCTGGTGCCGCCTGAGGCACGCCGGATCATCATGATCGCGGTGCAACTGGCGATCCTTCTGATTTCCATCGGCGTTCTGCAATCGAGCGTGCCGATCCTGAAAGCCTCGCGCTTTCAGAGCCTTTCGACGCTCGGCATCACCCAGGTCTGGGGTTATTCGAGCCTTGTCTACGCCTTTGCGGGGATGGCGATCATCGCGGTCGTCGACCTTCTGCGCCTGCTGTCCGGTCAGGATCTGGGCGACCACGATCCGGGCCATTCGAGCCTGAGCTAGGAGCGTTGCCATGACATCCGCAATGATCTGGGTCTTCTTCCTGCTTCTCGCCATCGCGGTGCCGGTGGCCCATGCGATGCTGGGCGGCGTCGCGGCGGCGCTGTGGCTGGAGGGCAAGCCGCTTGCGGTGATCGCGCAGCGCCTTTATTCGCCGACGCAAAGCTTTCCGATGCTGGCGGTGCCGTTCTTCATCCTCGCCGGCAGCCTGATGATGCAGGGGCGGTTCGGCGAATACCTCGTCAATATCGCGCGCCTGCTGGTGGGCAATTTCAAGGGCGGGCTGGGTCAGGTGTCGATCATCGGCTCGGTGATGTTCGGCGGCGTCTCGGGTTCCGCCGTGGCCGATGCCTCGGCCATGGGCAATTCGCTGATCCCGGTGCAGAAGAACGCGGGCTATCCGGCTGGCGTCGCGGCGGCGATCAATTCGTCTTCCTCGACCATCGCGGTGCTGATCCCGCCCTCGATCCCGCTGATCCTGTATGGCCTTGTCTCGAACGTCTCGATCATCGACCTGTTCGTCGCGGGCATCCTGCCGGGGCTGATGCTGGGCATCGGCATGTTCGCTGCCGTCTGGTGGGTGGCCCGGCGCCGGAACCTGCCGCGCTCGCCGCTGGAAGGCGGGTTCCGGGCCTTCCGCAGCCAGATCCTTGCGGCGATCCCGGCGCTTCTGATGCCGCTTTTCGTGATCGGCACCCTGCGCTTTGGCGTCGCCACCCCGACGGAAGTCAGCGTCATGGCGGTGGCCTACGCGCTGATCGTCAGCGGGGTCTTCTACCGCGACCTGACGCTGAAGGGCCTCTGGGCGGCGGCGGTGGAAACCGCGATGATGACCGGGGCGGTGATGTTCATCATCATGGCCTCTTCCACGATCCAGTGGCTGCTGACGGCCGAAAGGGTGCCGCAGAACCTTGCGCTTTGGGTCACGGCGGCCTTCAGCGAGAAATGGATGGTCATCCTGGCGCTGAACCTTGTGATGCTGGTCGTCGGCGCCTTCCTTGACCTTCCGGCGGCGGTGCTGCTTTTGGGGCCGCTCTTCGTGACCATCGGTCAGGCGATCGGGCTTGATCTGGTGCAGCTTGGCCTGATGATGGTCGTCAACCTGTCGATCGGGCTTTACACGCCGCCCGTGGGAACAACGCTGTTCATATCGGCCGCCATCGCGCGGGTCGGAATCGGTGAGACGGTGAAGGCGCTGATCCCCTTCTACCTTGTGGCCATGGCGGTGCTTCTCCTGATCTCCTACGTTCCGGCGCTGACCATCTATTAGGCGCCGGTCGTCAGCGCGCCTATTGGCCGCCGGGCGTCCCCGGCGGGGCAAAGACCGGCCCCGCCGCCGGGCGGAAGGTGCAGCCCAGACCGGCCAGCTGGCGCCGCGCCATGTCCTCATGGTCGCGCGCGGCGCCCTCGATCCAGCCCGCGAACCGCCCGACGATCCGGCGGTTCAGGTGCCGGGGCGGGCAGACCAGCCAGTAGGCCGGGAAATCCACCACGTCGAAGGCGGTGGAGAACGGCACCAACTGCCCCGACTGCACCTCCGGCAGGCAGAGGTTCACACTGTCCAGCGCCAGCCCCTGCCCCTGTTTCGCCAGTTCGATCGACATGGAGGAGCGGTCGAATTTCAGCGGATAGGTCAGGTCCGCCAGCGCGATCCGGTTCGAGGCCAGCCACAGGTCCCAGCGAAAAAGCGCCTTCACGCTGTCGATCAGCCTTGCGTGGCGAAGCTGCTCCACCGGATCGGGGGAAATGGCGCGCAACTCCTCAAGATAGCCGGGGCTGCACAGCGGCAGGACAAGGTCGTGCATGATGCAGGTCACCGTCAGCCCGGCCCAGTCGCCATGGCCATAGCGCAGGTCGAAATCGACATTCTCGGTCTCGAAGGCGGTGAAATCGGGCGTGGCGTCGATGCGGACGTTCCATTCGGCATTTTCGGCCAGAAACGCAGCGATCCGGGGGCCAAGCCAGCGCACCCCGAAACTGGGGCTGACGCGGATGACAAGGGTGCGGAGATCGCGTTGCCGGGTGATCGCGCTACGGGCATTGCGGATCGCGCCGAAGGCCTGCGCCGCGGTCTGAAAGAGAATCTCCCCGTCCTGCGTGAGCGTCAGGCGACGCTTTTCACGGCGGAAAAGCTTGACCCCGAACTGGCTTTCCAGATGCCCGATCTGCTGGCTGACGGCGGATGGCGAAACGCCAAGCTCCGCCGCCGACTTGGTCACCGATCCAAGCCGGGCCACGGATTCGAAATACTCGATTGCCTTGATGTTGATGTCGCGCATGGGCGGAGATTAGCGAAACCCCGCGCGCCGGGCCACAGCGCTTTGCCCGTTCAGGGCTTCAGTTCCACTTCGATGAAACTCATCGGAACGGTGCCGTTGTTGACGACGTTATGTTCCACCCCGGCGGCGCGCTTGTAGGCATCGCCCGCGCGCACCAGAACCTCGCGCGCGACGCCGCCCGGTTCCTCCAGCAGCATCGCGCAATCGGTGATCGCGGTGATGACATAGTCCATCCCGTGCCGGTGCCAGCCGGTCTGTGCGCCGGGGGCGAAGTCGAAGCGCGTCACGCGCACCGCGTCATCCTCGATAAGCTGCGTCGCGTGGGCCTCAGGCCGGGTCATGGCTCTGTCTCCTGCAAGGGCCGGCCGCGAGGGATCGCGACCGGCAGGGTCAGTGAAGCCTTACTTCATCAGTTCGGCAACCGGGATCGGCTCGGCAATGGTCCATTCATCGACCACGGCGGGCTTGCCGCCCGTCGTCTCGACGATCAGGTAGCGCGCCTTGTTCTGGTGGTGCAGTTCCGGCGTGAAGGTGCGCGGGCCGAACAGCGTCGGTTCCCCGTTCATCTTCTCAAGCTCGGCCACCACGGCGTCCGCCTCGGTCGTCCCCGCACGCTCCACCGCCTTGGCCCAGACGTCGATCATGACATAGCCGGGATAGGTGTACTGGGTCGAGGGAGCGCCGCCGGTCGTCTCCTTGTACTTGGCGTTGAACGCGGTGACGTCGGGGTTCGGGTCGTCCCCGTAGATCGAGCCCTGGACCGGCACGAAGAAGTTCGACAGGTCCGGCACCGCCGACAGCCAGTAGGAGCCGTCCACGGCCGAGCCGTTCAGGATCATCGAATTGATGCCCGCCGCGCGGATCTGCTTGATGGCCGACACCGCGCCGGGCATCATCGTGCAAAGCATGATCGCGTCGGGTTCCTCGGGCAGCGACTTGATCCGGGTGATCTGCGCGGCGATGGAGGCGTCTTCGTTCTTGAACGTATCCTCGCCCACCAGCTTCGCCTCGGCCAGTTGCGGCATGGCCCAGTCGAAGCCGTCGCAGATGCCCTTGTTATACTCCGTCCAGGTGTCGAGCAGGCGGTAGAAGTTGCGCGCGCCCTTCTTCTCATAGGCCCATTGCGCCATCGTCGCGCCCTGCACTGCGGCCAGCACCGAGGCGGAGAAGCTGTGCGGGCCGACGCCCTGAATGCCCGCCTTGATCGATTCCGCGCAGAGGAAGAAGGAGACGAGGCCCTGGCTTTCCGCCGCCAGCGCCGCCGGGGCGCCGAAGTCATAGTCGCAGGAGACGACGACAAGGTCCGCGCCCTCGTCGATCACCGTCAGGCCGGCCTTCGCCCCCTCGGCCCGGTCGGTCTTGGTATCGGCATTGACCACCTCGATCTGCTTGCCGAGCAGTCCGCCTGCCTCGTTGATTTCCTTGATGCGGATCATCGCCGCGTCCTGCGCGGGCTTGTCATAGGCCTGCATGAAGCCCGATTCCGCCGTGGCAAAGCCCACGACCACCCGGTCGTCCTGCGCCAGCGCCGGTCCGGTCGCGGCCACCAGCGCGGCCGTCGTCAGACATGTCAGTCTTTTCATTTCGATACTCCCTTGTTGAGCTCTGGTTGTTGTTGTCCGGTCGTTGCCGGAGCCACCGGGCGGGCCTTTGGCCAGCCGAGTTCGCGGTTGCCCATGATGCCCGCCGAGCGGAAGGCGAGGATCGCCACCATGACGATCCCGAGGGCGATTTCCTGCACCCCGTTGGGGATGGCGAAGGTCGATGTGCCGATGCTGACCCCGGCCTCAAGCCAGCGCAGCGCCTGGATCAGGCTCGACAGGATCAGGACGCCAAGAACGGCGCCCGACAGGCTGCCCATGCCACCGACGACGAGCATCGAGAGCGTGATGAAGGTCAGGCCGAGGTAGAAGGTATCGGGCGTCACGACGCCGATGGAATGGGCGAAAAGCGCGCCCCCCATGCCCATGATCGCGCCCGAGACGATGAAGGCGATCAGCCTTTCGCGCGGCAGGTCGATGCCCGAGGCGGAGGCCGCCGTCGGTTCGTCCCGCGCCGCGCGCAGCGCAAGGCCCGTGCGGCTGATGGCATGGCCCCAGGCGATGAAGACGGCAAGGATCGCGGCGATCAGGAAGGGCCAGATGGAGCGCAGGATCGGGATGCCCACGACGGATGAGGTCGCGCCGGTCACGTCCTCCCAGTTCGAATAGATCGTGTTGATCATCGCCAGCATCGCGAAGGTCGCGATGGAGGCCGCGATCCCCGACAGCCGCATCAGCACCTTGCCGAAGATCCCCGCCCAGAGCGCGGCCCAGACGGCCGCCAGGATCGCCCCCGCCCAATAGGGCAGTTGCAGCGCGATCAGCCAGTCGGGCAGCCCCGGCAGCAGCGTCTGTTTCATCATCGGCGGCATGGTCAGCCAGGCGGCGGCATAGGCGCCAAGACAGGTGAACCCGATATGGCCAAAGCTGATGACGCCGGAATTGCCGACAGTAGCAGGGCCGACAGGATCTGCGGCGGGGCGATGGTGCGCCGGGCGATTGAGGGCCGCTTGGCCATGGTCACACCCTTTCCTTCGTGCCTCGCCCGGACAAAAGGCCCTGCGGCCGCACGATCAGGATCGCGATCACCGCGCCATAGACGAAGGCATCGCGGAACGGCCGCGCGTCGACGGGCAGCGTGACCTGCATCACGACCGAGGCGGCACCCAGCAGGAACCCCGCGATGACCGCGCCCGGCAGGCTGCCCAGCCCGCCGATGACGGTGGCAATGAAGGCCATCAGCATGACGTTCGCGCCCATCTGGATATCCGCCGTGCCGGTCTGGCTGCCAAGGATCAGGCCAATGGCGGCGGCCAGCGCGCCCGACAGGGCGAAGGCCCCCATGATGACCCGGTTGGCCCGCACCCCCAGCATCCGCGCCATGGTGAAATTCTCCGCCGCCGCCCGCATCTCAAGCCCGAAACGGGTGCGGCGCAGGAAGGAGGTCAGCCCGAAGAGGATGGAGACGGTCGCGAGGATGGTGATGACCTGCAAAAGCGGGATCCGCGCGCCGAGGATCTCGACGGGCTGGCTCAGCGCCGGAAGAAGCGAGATTGACTTCGGCCGGCTGGAATAAAGCATCAGGAGGAAGTAGCGGATCACGAAGCCCAGCGCGAAAGAGGCGATCATCATCGTCGCGGGGCTGGCGTTGCGGAAGCGGCGAAAGACGGTCAGTTCCGCCAGCACCGACAACCCCGCCCCGACGGCAAGGACGAAGGGGATCAGGAGGAACCACGGCAGATTCCCCGCCCCCACCCGCGCCACCACATCGACCGAGGGCCAGAGGAGCGCGAAGATCGAAAAGGCGATCACGTCGCCATGGGCGAAGTTCACCAGCCGCATGACCCCGAAGATCAGCGCGATCCCCAGCGCGCCGAGCGCGTAGAGGGACCCGAGGCTGAGCGCGTCGAACAGGATTTGCAGGATCGCGGACATCAGTGTTCCCGATAGCCGAAATAGGCGGCCTGCATGGCCTCGGACTGCCCCATGGCCCGGGCATCGCCGTCGATCAGCACCTCGCCGCCGCGCATCAGGATCATCCTTCCGCCGACCATCATCGCGCGGGTGGAGCTTTGTTCGACGATCAGAAGCGTCAGCTTGCGCTGGCCTTGCAGCGCGATCAGCCGCTCATAGACCTGATCGGTGATGTTCGGCGCAAGGCCGAGCGAGGGTTCGTCGATCGCCACAAGGCGCGGGTTGGTCATCAGCGCGCGGCCGATCACCAGCATCTGCTGCTGCCCGCCCGACAGAAGCCCCGCCTGCGCATGGCGGCGGTCCTTGAGGATCGGGAAGGTCTCATAGACTTCCTCAAGCGCGCTCGATACACGGGCGCGCCAGTTGCTTTCCTTCGCATGCATCCCGGCGCCGACCATCAGGTTTTCCTCGATGGTGAGAGAGGCGAAGACATCGCGCCCCTCCGGCACCATCGAGAGGCCAAGGCGCGCGATCTCCTCGGGCGCGCGGCCGGTGATGTCGTGATCGGCAAAGTCGATCCGCCCGCCCGCGGGTGGCGTGACCCCGGCGATGGCCCGCAGAAGCGAGGATTTGCCCGCCCCGTTCGGCCCGGTGATGAACAGGACCTCCCCCTCTGCCAGCGTCAGCGCGACATTGCGCACCGCCGTCAGGCGGCCATAGCGGATGGTCAGGTCCGACAGCGCCAGCAAGCTCATTCCATCACCTCCAGAACCGGCAGGTCCGAGTCGGCGGCGGTCCCCATATAGGCGTGGCGCACCTTTTCGGAGGCGCGGATGGCGGCGGGCGCCCCGGTTTCGATGATCGCGCCGGAATCGAGGACCGCGATGTGGTCGCACAGGTCCAGCACCAGCCCGACATTGTGTTCGATCAGAAGCACGCCGCAGCCCATCTCACCGGCGATACGGCGGATCAGGGCGGCCAGATCGGCGGCCTCGGCGGCACTCATCCCCGCGGCGGGCTCGTCGAGAAGGACGAAGGCGGGCTTGCCCATCAGCGCCCGGCCGATGGCGACGCGGCGTTCGTCCGTATAGGGCAAGGTCCCCGCGATCCGGTCGGCCAGCGTACCTATGCCTACCCTGTCGAGCATCCGTTCCGCCTCGGCAATCGCGGCGCGGCGGCTTTGGCCAAGGCCGACCCCCGTCACCTCAAGATTGTCGATCACCGGCAGATCGCGGAAAAGCCGCCCGCCCTGAAAGGTGCGGGCGACGCCCTGGCGGCGGATCTCATGCGGTTTCAGGCCCGACAGTACGGTGCCGCCCAGCGACACCGCCCCGCCGGTCGGGGCCTGAAACCCGGTCAGCACGTTGACAAGGGTGGTCTTGCCCGCCCCGTTCGGCCCGATCAGCCCGACGATCTGGCCGGGAGAAACCTCCAGATCGACCTCGCTGAGCGCCGTGAGGCCCTCGAACGCCACCGTCACCTTGTCTGCGCCGAGCCGTTGCATCAGCCCCCCTTCCTGACCCTGGTGATGAGGTAGGACCCGCTTTCGTCCAGCACCGCGACCCAGCCGGGCTGGATCACGATGGTGGTGGTCACCTCCTCGATGATGGCGGGTCCGGCGATCTTCGCCCCGGCCCCGATCAGCGCGCCGTCATAGACCGGCGTCCTGACCCGCTTGCCATCGGCCGAAAAAACCGCCTCGCGATGCGCCTTGAGCGCATTTGCCACCGGCTTGCCCCTGGCGATGGCCATCCGCTTGGGCTTTTCCACCCGGCCGTAGACGGTGCTTTCGATATTCACCACCTCGACCGTCGAATGACGTTCGGAGTAGGTGTAAAGCTGCTCGTGCCGCTTGTGGAACGCCTCCTTGATCTTCTCGATCGACTTCGCGTCAACCTTGAAGGTGCCGATATCGACCGTGCATTCATGCACCTGCCCGACATAGCGCATGTCGAGGCTGCGGCGGATGTCGATGTCCTTCCTGGCGAAACCGTCATCCTTCAGATGGGCGATGCCCTGTGCCTCGATCTCGTTGAAAAGGCTGTCGATCTTCGCGTAAGCCTCATCATTGTCGAGCCGTAGAGGCGCGGTGGCCATGTAGTTGTACTTGACGTCCGAGATGATCTGGCCAAAGGCGCAAAGGCCCGAGGCGAGCTTCGGCAGGACGATGGTCCCGATCCCCATCTCCTCGGCCAGCGCCGTGATATGGGCCGCCGTCGCGCCGCCTGCGCCGACCAGCACGAAGTCGCGCGGGGCATAGCCGCGCTCCACGGTCACGCGGCGGATGCCGTTGACCATGTTGGCGTTGACGATGGTGAACATGCCATAGGCGGCGCGTTCGACCGACAGGCCGAGGGGATCGGCCAGCCGCGATTTCACCGCCTCGCGCGCCAGTTTCGCGTCGCGCGGCAGCCGCCCGCCCACGAGCCCGTCCGGGTTCAGATAGCCCAGCACGAGGTTGGCGTCCGACACGGTCGGTTCGGTCCCGCCCTGCCCGTAACAGGCCGGTCCGGGGTCCGATCCGGCCGATTGCGGCCCCATCTGCATCAGCCCCATCTCATCAATCCAGCCGATCGACCCGCCACCCGCGCCCAGCGTTTCCACCTGGATCATCGGCACCCCGATCCGGTAGCGCAGGAAGTCGATGTTCTTGTTGATGTTGGTGACGCCATCCTTGGTCAGCGTGATGTCGAAGGACGTGCCGCCCATGTCCACGGTAATGACGTTGCGGTGCCCGAAGGGTTCGCAGACATACTGCCCGGCGGCGGGCGCCGAGGCGGGGCCGGAGTTGATCGCATAGACCGACCGGTCCGTCATCGCCTGCCCGATGGCAAGGCCGCCGTTCGACTGGTAGTAGCGCACCGGCTGCCTGGCGCCGAGCGCGCGGAAATAGGCGTCCACCGCATCGACATAGCGCTTCATGATCGGGGCGAGATAGGCGTTCACCACCGCAGTCGAGGTGCGGGTATATTCGCGCACCTGCGGATAAAGTTCCGACCCCAGCGTCAGGATCACGCCCGGCATCATCTGGCGCACGATCTCGGCCGCGCGGCGTTCGTGATAGGGGTGCAGGACCGACCAGACAAAGCTGATCGCCACGGTTTCCACGCCCTCCGAGCGGAACAGCTCACAAGCCGCGCGCACGTCGTCTTCGTTCAGCGCCGTGCGGACGGTCCCGTCCGACAGCACCCGTTCGCTGACGCCCCGGCGCAGGTAGCGCGGCACGATCATCGTCGCGGGCGGGTATTCGGGATCGTAGCGGTAGCCGTCTTCCTTGTGTCCCAGCCGAATCTCAAGGCTGTCCTCATGCCCGGCGGTGCAGATCAACCCGGTCTTCGCGCCCTTGTGCTGGATCAGCGCGTTCAGGCCCACGGTGGTGCCGTTGATGCAAAGATCGCAGTTGGAGATGATATGTTCGGCCGAAACACCCAGATCTTCGGTAATCAGGCCAAGGCCGTTCCGGATGGCCTGGGTCGGGTCCTGCGGTGTGCTGAGCGCCTTGAAAAGCCGCACCTGCCCGCTCCTGTCGGCCAGAACGAAATCGGTGAACGTGCCGCCGGCGTCGATGCCAAGACGATATTCGGTTCTCATGTCAGGGTCCCCCTCAGTTCGCGGCCACGGTGGCGCGGCGTCTTGCGCGCAGGGCATCGGTTGCGGTCATGTCGACGGCAAGCGTCGCGGGGTCCTTGATGATGACGCCGTAATCCTCCCTTGCGCCTTCCACGGAAACGAGGCCGTTCTTCACGTCCCAGACGACCTTTTCGACGGCGCGGTCCATCGGGTTGCCATAGCCGCCGCCGCCGGGGTTCATGTTTGTGATGCGATCGCCGGGCTTGATGACCTCGATCACGTTCTCGCGGATCGTCCTGGCATCCTCACCCTTGACCAGTTCCAGCCGCCCGACCTTGGTTTCGATCATCGTCGAGGCCGCGCCCGCCGCGCCGACGGCCGGGATGCGCCGGCCCTCGCCGAAGGTGATGAAGGTCATGTCGTCGTTAAGCGGCTCCACCTCCCAGGCGGTGCCCGACCCGCCCCGGAACTTGCCCGCCCCGCCGCTGTCGGTCATCAGCGAATAGCGGTGGATGATGATCGGGTAGGAGTATTCCAGAAGCTCGACATCGCCCGAGGTCAGCGCGCCAAAGCAGCATTCCGGCCCGCAGGCGTGCCAGCCGTCCTGGCTGGGCGTGGCACCCGCGCCCGAGATGATGGTGGCCAGCACCATCGTGACGTATTCCTCATCATGACGCTTGTCCCAGCCCGCGATGTTGAGCCCGTTCGCGTGGCCCCAGCTTGCCGACACCTTCGACGGCACCGCCTTTTCAAACGCCAGACGCACCGCGTCCGTCAGCGTCTCCATCGGCGTGGTGGTGCAGTTCATGTGCGGCGCGGGTTCTTTCGCGTTGCACAAGGTCCCCTTCGGCCCCATGTCCACGCTGACACAGCGATACAGCCCCTCGTTATAGGGCGTCGGCAGTTGGGCGAACATCATCAGGCCAAGGTAGACGCCGGAATAGGAGTTCCCCTCGTAGCTGTTGATGAAATAGGGGATCTGCGGCGGCGAGGAGATGGCGATGTGGCAGGTGTCGTCCTTGATCGTCACCGTCGCCCTGATCTCGAAGTCGCCAAAGCCGTGGCCCGCATCCTCAAGGATCGCCGCGCCCTCATAGGTGCCGTCCGGCACGCTCGCGATCAGGCTGCGCATCTGCTTTTCGGCCATGTCGAGAAGCGTGTCGATGCAGGCGTCCACCTGCTCCTCGCCATATTTCTCGAGCATGTTCAGAAGCGCGCGTTCGCCGACCTGACAGGCGCCGATGAGCGCGTTGAAATCGCCTTCCTGATCGCGGCGGGCGCGCATGTTGGTCAGGATCATGTTCAGCACGTCCTTGCGCGGCTGGCCCCGGTCCCAGACCTTGACCGGCGGAATGCGCAGGCATTCGGCGTAGATCTCCTTGGCACCGGGGTTATAGCCCGCAGGCACCGGGCCGCCGACATCGGTCAGGTGGCCCTTGCAGACGGTCCAGTATTTCAGGCGCCCCTTCCAGAAGACCGGCCTGTAGAAACAGGTGTCGATGGCGTGGCTGCCGCCCCAGGCGGGGTCGTTGTGGATGATAAGATCGCCCTC
>DAIOXI010000033.1:17030-18283 GCA_036758045.1 Albidovulum sp. | reverse complement strand
AAGCGCAGTTGAAGAAGTTCCGCGAGCTTGCGCCCGACATGGACATCGTCATCACCACGGCGCTGATCCCCGGCCGCGATGCCCCGGTCCTGTGGACGAAAGACATGGTCGAGGCGATGAAGCCGGGGTCGGTCATCGTCGATCTTGCCGCCGAGCGCGGCGGCAACTGCGAACTGACCAAAGCGGATGAGAAGATCGTCACCGACAACGGCGTGACCATCATCGGCTATACCGACTTCCCCAGCCGTATGGCTGCCCAGGCCTCGACGCTTTATTCCAACAATATCCGGCACATGATCGCCGACCTGACGCCGGGCAAGGACGGTGTCATCAATCAGAACATGGAAGACGATGTGATCCGCGGTGCCACGGTCACCCATGACGGCGCCATCACCTTCCCGCCGCCGCCGCCCAAGGTGCAGGCCATCGCGGCGCAAAAGCCGAGGGAAAAGGCCCGCGAGCTGACGGCGGAGGAGAAGCGCGCGAACGAGGTCGCGGCCTTCAAGGCGCAGACCCGGAACCAGGTGACGCTTCTGGGCGTCGGCGCGGTGTTGCTGCTGGCCGTCGGCCTCGTCGCGCCGGCCAGCTTCATGCAGCACTTCATCGTCTTCGTGCTGTCGGTTTTCGTCGGCTTCCAGGTGATCTGGAACGTCTCGCATTCGCTGCACACGCCGCTCATGTCGGTCACCTACGCGATTTCGGGGATCATCTTCGTCGGCGCGCTCCTTCAGATCGGGTCGGGGTCGTGGCTGGTGCTGCTGCTCGCCGCGGTCTCGGTCTTCATGGCCGGGATCAACATTTTCGGTGGCTTCATGGTCACACGGCGCATGCTCGCCATGTTCCAGAAGTCGTAAGGGGAGGCCGGGGAAATGGAATTCGGATTCACCACGGCCGCCTATGTCGTTGCGGCGGTTCTCTTCATCCTCTCGCTCGGCGGGCTTTCCGGTCAGGAAAGCGCCAAGCGCGCGGTCTGGTACGGCATCGTCGGCATGGCGCTGGCGGTCGTGGCCACGCTGATCGGGCCGGGCGCGGGTCTCTGGCTCCTCTCGGTGATCCTGATCGCCGGTGGCGGCGTCATCGGGTTCTACGTCGCGCAGCGCGTCCAGATGACCGAGATGCCGCAGCTTGTCGCGGCGATGCACAGCCTTGTCTGCCTTGCCGCAGTCTTCATCGGCTATAACGCCCATATCGAGGCCGCCCGCGTGGCGGCGATGGACGAAACCGCCCGCGCGGCGCTGCCGGGCTTTGCCGCC
>DAIOXI010000033.1:15010-17020 GCA_036758045.1 Albidovulum sp. | reverse complement strand
CGCCGTTCTGGCACATAAAGCGCCGGTGGAACTGTCAATCCTGCGGGTCGAGGTCTTCCTTGGTGTCTTCATCGGGGCGGTGACCTTCACCGGCTCCATCGTCGCCTTCGGCAAGCTTGCGGGCAAGGTCGATGGCAAGGCAAAGAAACTGCCCGGCGGTCACATCCTGAACGCGGGCGCGGCGATCCTGTCCTTCATCTTCCTTCTGATGTACCTCAACGGCGCGGGGACGCTGCCGTTGATCCTGATGACGCTGCTGGCCTTCTTCATCGGCTACCATCTGATCATGGGGATCGGCGGCGCCGACATGCCGGTCGTGGTGTCGATGCTGAACAGCTATTCCGGCTGGGCCGCGGCGGCGATCGGCTTTTCGCTGTCGAACGACCTTCTGATCGTCGTGGGTGCGCTGGTCGGCTCTTCCGGTGCGATCCTCAGCTACATCATGTGCAAGGCGATGAACCGCTCCTTCATCAGCGTGATCCTCGGCGGCTTCGGCAATACGACCGGCCCGGCGATGGAGATCGCGGGCGAACAGGTCGCCATCGACGCCGACGGCGTGGCGGCGGCGCTGAAGGATGCCGACTCTGTCATCATCGTGCCGGGCTATGGCATGGCGGTGGCGCAGGCGCAGCAATCGGTCAGCGAGCTGACGCGGAAACTCCGCGCCCAGGGCAAGGAGGTGCGTTTCGCCATCCACCCGGTCGCGGGCCGTCTGCCCGGCCACATGAACGTGCTTCTGGCCGAGGCGAAGGTGCCTTACGACATCGTGCTTGAGATGGATGAGATCAATGAGGACTTCCCCGAAACGGATGTCGTCATCGTCATCGGCTCGAACGACATCGTGAACCCGGCCGCGCAGGAAGACCCGAACAGCCCCATCGCAGGGATGCCGGTGCTGGAAGTGTGGAAGGCGAAACAGGTCTTCGTCTCCAAGCGCGGGCAGGGGACCGGCTATTCCGGCATCGAGAACCCGTTGTTCTACAAGGAGAACACGCGGATGTTCTACGGCGACGCGAAGAAATCCGTCGATGGGCTGCTGCCGATGCTGGACTGAGCATAGCGTCATTCCAATCAGCGTGACCCCGCCCGAAACGGCGGGGTCACTTTCTTTTGCAGCGGGGGGGGGCGGCCTGCACAAAAGCCCGCAAGGCCGCCAATACCCCCGGATCGCGGACCTTGCGGCCGCCGCATACCACGGTATGCTTCTAACTGACTGCAATAATTGAACTTTTCTCTTTATCGGTCGTGCCCTTTCCTCTAGCTTGCCCGGCATTCTCATGCGGACAGGCGGATATGGCCCCGATCGACAACCATCCCTTGCGCTATGCGCTGGTGAACGAGCTTCATGCGCGGCCGTTCCCGAACCTCGATGCGCCCTGTCACGCGGTCTATTTCGCGATCAAGCAGCCGGTCGATGCGCATAACCGCGACCGCGGCGCCGACCGCGATCATCTGCTTGCGCTTCTGGACCGCAACGGTGCTGTCCATCCGCCCGAAGGCGCCACCCATCACGCCGCGCGGATCGGGCGCTATGACCTGAAATGGGAAAGCCACACAGAATTCGTGACCTATTCCGCCTTTGGCCGTGGCCTTGGCGCGCGCCCCTTCGACCCGGCCGAGGCCGAGGTCTTTCCGGCCGACTGGATGGCAACCGCGCCCGGCAAGGTGGTCGCCGCGATCCTGATCCGGGTGGAGCCGCTGCCCGAGGACCTCGATGAGGTCAAGGCCAAGGTCGAGGACTGGTTCGTCGCCGAAAGCGTCGCCTGTTCCTGGGTGCTGGACGAAGCCGCGATCATTGCGGGCGATTTCCAGATCGACCCCGCCGGGATGATGCGCTTCGCCGCCTTCGTCCGCCCCGGCACCGGGCAGCGCCGCATCGGGCGCATCGTCCAGCGCCTGTGCGAGATCGAGACCTATCGCGCCATGTCGATGCTTGGTCTTGGCCGTGCGCGTGTGCTGTGGGCCGGTCTTATCGGGCTTGACCCTCTACTCTCGGTTCTCGTCCGCACT
>DAIOXI010000033.1:0-14969 GCA_036758045.1 Albidovulum sp. | reverse complement strand
AAGCCTGGCGGTCGCGCATACCTTCCGCTTCGGCGCGACCGGGGCCTATGAGGCGATCGTCAACCAGCGCGTCTCGGTCCTGCGCGAGACGCGGTTCAACGGCCGCCAGACCTTTGGCGAATTCATGATGCGCCGCTACGATCCGGCGATGCGGACGGTGAAATCGGCCGAGCGGCGGCTGGAGCAGATGGCGGAGCGGGCGGAACGGGCCGGGGAGCTGCTGCGCACCCGCGTGGATGTCGAACGGCAGGGGCAGAACCAGAAGCTTCTTGAAAGCATGGACCGGCGCGCCGACCTGCAACTGAGGCTGCAACACACGGTCGAGGGGCTGTCGGTTGTGGCGATCAGCTACTATGCGGTCAGCCTTGCCACCTATCTGCTGCTGCCTTTGGCCGAGGCGCTGCACTGGCCGAAATCGGCGCTGACGGCGGGGCTGGTCCCGGTGGTTGCGGGCTTCGTCTGGCTGATGGTGCGGCGCATCCGCAAAAGCTTTCATTGAAAGCAATTGACCTTTCCCCAAAGCGGCGCGACGGTCGCGCCGCAAGGCTGAGGGCAGGGCGATGGGCAAGACGTCGGGGATCGTGTTTCCGTTCCATGCGGGGCATCCGCCGCGGTTCGCGGGGCCGGTCCCGCGACAGGCGGATGTGGTGGTCATCGGCGGCGGCGTGATCGGCGTGATGACCGCCTGGTTCCTGGCCGCGCGCGGCGAAAAGGTGGTCCTATGCGAAAAGGGCCGCATCGCGGCGGAACAATCGGGCCGCAACTGGGGCTGGGTCCGCAAGCAGGGCCGCGATCCGGCGGAACTGCCGATCATGATCGAGGCGCTGGATCTCTGGGCCGGGCTGGCCGAGGCGGCCGGGGCCGATCTGGGGTTTCGCCGGACCGGCATCCTTTACGCGGCCAATGATGCGGCGGCGCTGGCGCGCTACGAGGCGTGGATGACACATGCGCGCGATCATGGTCTTGACACGCGGATGCTGGGGCGGGCGGAGATCGACGCCTATATTCCCAACGCGGCGGGCTGGTGTGGCGGCATCCTGACGCCGTCCGACGGGCGCGCGGAGCCCTGGGTCGCGGTGCCGCGTCTGGCCGCGGCGCTGGCGGGGCGGGGCGTGGCCGTCGTCGAGGAGTGCGCCGTGCGCGCGATCGACACCGCCGCCGGCGCGGTCGCGGGCGTGGTCACGGAACAGGGCCGCATCGCCGCCTCGCGGGTGGTGCTGGCGGGCGGGGCGTGGTCCGCGCTTCTCCTCGCCCGCCACGGGGTGCGTATCCCGCAGCTTTCGGTGCGCGCGACAGTGGCGGCGACGGGGCCGCTGCCGGAGTTTCATTCCGGCGCCGTGGCGGACCGCGACTTTGCCATGCGGCGGCGGCTTGACGGCGGCTATACGCTGGCGCCGGGGCATTTCCACGAATTCTACATCGGGCCTGACGCCTTTCGGCATCTGCGCGCCTATGTGCCGCAGATCCGCGCGGATCTTTCCGGGACGAAGTTCCTGCCCGCCGCTCCGTGCGGCTATCCCGATGCCTGGCTGACCCCGCGCCGCTGGACGGAGGATGAGGTCTCGCCGTTCGAGCGGATGCGCATCCTCGACCCGTCACCGAACCGGCGCGAGGTGGAGCGGTTGCGCGACTGTTTCAGTCGCGCCTTCCCGGCGCATGGCCGCCCGCCCGTCGCCGCCGCCTGGGCCGGGATGATCGACACGATGCCCGATGTGGTGCCGGTGATCGACCATGTGCCAACGCTGCCGGGGCTGACGCTGGCAACCGGCATGGCGGGGCACGGCTTCGGCATTGGGCCGGGGGCGGGCCGCGTGGTGGCCGATCTGGTCGGCGGCCGCGCGCCGGGGCATGACCTGACGCGGTTCCGGTTCGGGCGCTTCACCGACGGGTCGCCCGTGGATCTTGGCCCCGCCTTGTGAGCCATGACCGCCTCCTCGGGGGGCATCGAGCCCCCTCTCGGCGGGGCGCTCCCGCGCGGGGAGTATTTGGACAACGAAGAAGCCGGGCCGGTTCAGAGCCGGTCTCGGAGCGAGAACCAGACCATCGCCAGCACCAGAAGCGGCCATCGCAGCGCCACGCCGCCGGGGAAGGGGCGGGTGGGGACGGTGGCCATGAGGTCGAAGCGTTCCGCCTGACCGGCGATGGCCTCGGCCGCGAGCTTGCCGCCCAGCGTCGCCAGCGCGACGCCATGCCCCGAAAAACCCGAAACGCTGAGGACATTGCCTGCGATCCGCGCGAAATCCGGCATCCGGTTCAGCGTGATGCCAAGCGTGCCGCCCCAGGCGAAGTCGATTTTGGTCTTCGCGAGTTGGGGGAAGATCTCAAGCATCGGCTTGCGGACAAGGGCGGCGATGTCGGGGAAGCGGTAGCCATAGCTTTCGCCGCCGCCGAAGAGCAGCCGGTGATCTTCGGAAAAGCGGAAGTAGTTGATGACGAATTTCGTATCCGCGACGGCGTGGTTGCCCCGCACGATCTCTTCCTGCGCCTCGGCGCCCAGCGGTTCGGTGGCGACGATGAAATTGTTGATCGGCATGACGCGGGCGGCGGTGCGGCGGTCGAGCGTGCCGAGATAGCCGTTGCAGGCGAGAAGGACATGGGCGGCACGGATGCTGGCGGCATCGGTGCGGATCGTGGCCGGGCTGCCGGGGGTGAGGTCGCGGACCTCGGACCCTTCATGGATGCGCACCCCCGCCGCCGCCGCCGCGCGGGCAAGGCCAAAGGCGTAGCGCAGGGGGTGCAGGTGGCCGCCGCCCATGTCGATATCGCCGCCGTGATAGGCGGGGGAGCCGACGAGGTGGCGCATCTCCTGCCCGTCCAGCGGGCGGATCAGGTCGTAATCATAGTCTCGCGCCATCTTTTCCGCATAGGCGCGGGCATGGGGCAGGAAGCGCGCGCGGTGGCAGGCGTGGATGATACCGTCTGCAAAGCCCGCCTCGGGCGCGTGACGGGCGGCGAGGGCCTTGGTCAGCGCGACCGCCTCTTGCGACAGGTCCCAGAGGCGGCGGGCGTGGTCCTTGCCGACCATCGTTTCAAGCGCGTCCTGCTCCAGCCGCTGCCCGGTGCCGACCTGTCCGCCGTTGCGCCCCGAGGCGCCCCAGCCGACCCGGTGGGCGTCGAGAAGCACCACGTCAAAGCCGCGTTCGGCCAGATGCAGCGCGGCGGAAAGGCCGGTGAAACCCGCGCCGACGATGCAGACATCGCAGCTCAGATCGCCCGTCGCCGCCGGGAAGGGGCCGGGGGGCGTGGCCGTTGCGGCATACCACGACCGGGGAAATTCCCCGGCCGTGTCATTGGCGTGCAGGACGTTGACCATCGCCCGTTCAGGCGGCCTTGAGAAGCCCGTCGGACTTCAGCCCCGCAAGGCATTCATCAAGAGAGGTCGTGGCGCGGTCGATCAGCACGTCGATTTCCGCCGGCGTGATCGTCAGCGAGGGCGCGATGATCATCCGGTCACCGACATGGCGCATGATGAGGTTGTTGGCAAAGCACCGCTCGCGGCAGCGATAGCCGACGGTTCCGGCATCGGAGGCAAAGCGCGCGCGGGCCGCCTTGTCCGGCGTCAGCGCGATGGACCCCATCAGGCCCACCAGCTTCGCCTCACCCACCAGCGGGTGATCGGCCAGCTTCTGCCAGCGCTCCATCAGGTAGGGATGGGCGACGTCGCGGACATGTTCGACGATCTTCTCGTCCTGCATGATCTCAAGGTTCTTCAGCGCGACGGCCGAGGCGACCGGGTGGCCGGAATAGGTGTAGCCGTGGTTGAAGTCGTCGCCGGAAGTGGCGATCGTCTCATAGACCTCATCGCAGATGATCGAGCCGCCGATGGGCGCGTAGCCCGACGAGAGGCCCTTGGCGATGGTCATGATATGCGGCTTGATGCCGAAGGTCTGCGATCCGAACCAGTTGCCGGTGCGGCCAAAGCCGGTGATGACCTCATCCGCGATCAGCAGGATGCCGTATTTGTCGCAGATACGCTGGATCTCGGGCCAGTAGGTCGCGGGCGGGACGATCACGCCGCCTGCGCCCTGGATCGGTTCGCCGATGAAGGCGGCGACGCGGTCGGGGCCGATCTCTTCGATCTTCCTTTCCAGGTCGCGGGCGCGGGCGAGGCCGAAGTCGTCCTCATCCATGTCGCCGCCTTCGCCCCACCAATAGGGCTGGTCGATATGGACGATGTCGGGGATCGGCAGGCCGCCCTGCGCCCAGATTCCCGTCATGCCGCCCAGCGATCCACCACCCATGGTCGATCCGTGATAGGCGTTCTTGCGGCTGATGATGACGGTCTTTTCCGGCTTGCCCTTCACGTCCCAATAGCGCCGGACGAGGCGGATATTGGTGTCATTCGCCTCCGACCCCGACCCGGCATAGAAGACGTGGTTCAGATCGCCGGGCGCGAGTTCCGCGATCTTGGCGGCCAGCGCGATGGCGGGAACATGGCTGGTCTGGAAGAAAGTGTTGTAATAGCACAGTTCTTCCATCTGCTGCGCGGCGACCTCGGCCAGATCCTTGCGGCCATAGCCGATATTGACGCACCACAGGCCCGCCATGCCGTCGATGATCTGCTGGCCCTCGCTGTCGGTCAGCCAGACGCCCTTGCCGCGGGTGATGATCCGCGCGCCCTTCTTCGCCAGCGCCGCATCCTCGGTGAAGGGGTGCATGTGGTGGGCGGCGTCAAGCGCCTGAAGCTCTTTCGTCGGCAAATGGTTGGTGATCTTGGTCATGGCTGGCCTGTCATCTCTGTGCGGGTGTGTCGGGGCGGGGTGTCGGCCGGTGCGGCCGACCGCCCCCGGCGCCCTGAATGCTTTGGCCAGAATATGATCAAAAGCAGGGGAGTCAATCGGATTTGATCAAATTCTGGCGGTGTCGAGCGACAGGCGGATCTGATCGACGCCCTGGACGATGTCATCCTCGACCGCGCGGGCCAGCGCCTCGGCATTTCCCGCGCGCAGGGCGGCCAGCGCCTCTTCGTGCCGGTCGGGCAGGTTCAGCGTGCCGAAGCGGCCGCAGACGACGCGCAGCGACGGCCCGAAGCGCAGCCAGAGCGTATGGGTCAGCGCCGTCAGGATCGGGGCGTCGGCGCGGTCGTAAAGCGCGAAATGAAAGCGGAAATTGCCGCGCAGATAGGCGCCGACGTCGCCGGCCGCGATGGCTTCGTCGATCTCATCGTCGATGCGCGTCAGTTTCGCGACATCGGCGGGCGTGATATGCGGCGCGGCCATCTGCGCGATCTTGGGTTCGATCGTCAGGCGGGCAAAGGCCAGTTCGTCGATCTGGGAGCGGCTGAGGACCGGCACCATCACCCGCCGGTTGCCCTGAAGCGCCAGCGCGCCCTCCGCCGTCAGGCGCCGGATCGCCTCGCGTACCGGGGTCATCCCGGCCTCGAGCGTATCGGCCAGGCCCTGGATCGTCACCGCCTGTCCCGGTGCCAGGTGACCGAAGAGAATCATGTCCCGCAAACGGCAATAGGTGATTTCGTGGGATGGCACTTTCGTGGGCGTTTCGCCCGATTGACGAAGCTTCTCCATCGCATATCCTTATGGGGGCTGCGGGAAATTTTCTTTCTGTCATAATAAAATAGGCCACCACGAAATGCCATGTTGAATCGAGTCGCGTTTTTTGATCAAAATAGGCCATCGGGGACAGCAATCCACCCGGCGGGCGCGTTTCACGCGTGTGCCGACCAAAAACCAGACTAGGAGGTACTATGAAATTCACGGGGATGACGGCCCTCGCCGCTCTGCTGATCGCAGGGGGCGCGGGTGCGGAAGAGGTGCATGTCTACAACTGGTCGGACTACATCGACGAGTCGTTGCTGGGCAAGTTCGAGGAAGAGACCGGCATCAAGCTGATCTATGACGTCTTCGATTCGAACGAGATCCTGGAGACGAAGCTTCTGGCCGGCGGGTCGGGCTATGATGTGGTGATTCCGACCGGCAGCTTCCTTCAGCGCCAGATCCAGGCCGGTGTGTTCCAGAAACTCGACAAGTCGAAGCTGCCGAACATCAAGAACATGTGGGACATGGTGGCCGAGCGGACGGCAAAATACGATCCGGGCAATGAATACTCGGTCAACTACATGTGGGGCACGACCGGCATCGGCATCAACGTCGCCAAGGTCAAGGAGGTTCTCGGCGACGATGCGCCGGTCGATTCACTGGCGCTGATCTTCGATCCGGCGAACATGGAAAAGCTGAGCCAGTGCGGCGTGCATTTCCTCGACGCGCCGGCCGAGCTGATCCCCGCTACGCTGAAATATCTCGGCGAGGACCCGGACGCGCAGGACTATGACACCATCGCCAAGGTGGAGCCGGTCCTGACCGCCGTCGCGCCCTATGTGCAGAAGTTCCATTCGTCCGAATACATCAACGCGCTGGCCAATGGTGACATCTGCGTGGCGTTCGGCTGGTCGGGTGATATTCTCCAGTCGCGCGACCGTGCCGCCGAGGCCGATAACGGGGTGGAGATCGAGTATCACATCCCGAAGGAAGGCGCGCTGATGTGGTTCGACCAGATGGCGATCCCGGCGGATGCGCCCAACACCGACGGGGCGCTGAAGTTCATCAACTTCATGATGGATGCCCAAAACGCCGCCGCCGCGTCGAACTATGTCTACTACGCGAACGGCAACAAGGCGTCGCAGGAATTCCTGAACGAGGACGTGATCGGCGACACCGCGATCTATCCCGACGATGCGACGATGGCCAACCTCTACACCACCTCGCCTTGGGATCCGAAGGTGAACCGCCAGGTCACCAGACTCTGGACCAAGATCAAATCCGGCGTCTGACCGGCTGATAAGACACCGCCCCGCGCCCTCGACGGCGCGGGGTTTTACAATAAGCCAACAGGACGAGGACATCATGGCCCAGCCCGCAAACCGTCCGGTCTTTGCGCCTTGGGACGATCCCGAGGAAAAACCGCTGATCCGGTTCCAGAACGTGACCAAGCGGTTCGGAGAGTTCACGGCGATCGACAATATCACGATCGACATCTTCCGGCGTGAATTCTTCGCGCTGCTTGGTCCCTCCGGCTGTGGCAAGACCACGCTGATGCGGATGCTCGCCGGGTTCGAGACGCCGACCGAGGGCAAGATCCTTCTCGACGGGGTGGACCTTGCGCCGATCCCGCCGAACCGGCGCGAGACCAACATGATGTTCCAAAGCTACGCGCTTTTTCCGCATCTGTCGGTCTGGGACAACATCGCCTTCGGGCTGAAACGTTCCGACATGGCGAAGGACAAGATCCCCGCGCGGGTGGAAGAGATGCTGCGCCTGACGCGGCTTGAGAAATTCGCCAAACGCAAGCCGCACCAGATCTCGGGCGGTCAGCGCCAGCGCGTGGCGCTCGCCCGCTCGCTCGCCAAGGCGCCGAAGCTCTTGCTGCTGGACGAGCCGCTCGGGGCCTTGGACAAGAAGCTGCGGCAGGACACGCAGTTCGAGCTGATGGATATTCAGGAAAAGACCGGCACCACCTTCGTGATCGTGACACACGATCAGGAAGAGGCGATGACGGTGGCGAGCCGCGTTGCGGTCATGGACCACGGGCGGATGATTCAGGTCGACACGCCCGACCGTATCTACGAACACCCGAATTCCGTCTATGTCGCGGATTTCATTGGCGACGTGAACATCATCGAAGGCACGGTCGCGACACTTGCGGGCGACAAGGCCGGGATCGTCTGGGCCGAGGGGCAGCCGCCGATCAACGCGACCGTCACGGAAAGCGTCACCAGGGGGCAAAAGGTCTATTTCGCGATCCGGCCGGAAAAGGTCGCCATCGCCGCGACCCGGCCCGAGGGGCGGGCCAATGTCATCCAGGGCAAGGTCAGCGACATCGCCTATCTTGGCAATATCTCCACCTACAAGGTGGAGGTCGCGGGCGGGCTGATGGTGAAGGCACAGGTCGCCAACGAACGCCGCCTGTCGCGCCGCGACATCACCTGGGAGGATGAGGTCTGGCTGTCGTTCACCGACACCGCCGGCGTCGTCCTGCTAAGCTGAGGGGCAGGGGAGATGAGCAATTTCCGCCGCACCCTTCTGATCTTCGTTCCGTATTTCTGGCTGATCTTCTTCTTCCTGATCCCCTTCGTGATCGTGCTGAAGATCTCGCTTTCGGACTACGCGATCTCGATCCCGCCCTATACGCCGCAGTTGGACCTGTCGCAGGGCTGGGCGGGGATCAAGGACTTCTTCGGCGATCTCGATTTCGAGAACTTCAGTTTTCTCGCCTCCGACCCGCTTTACTACACGGCCTATCTGTCCAGCCTCAAGATCGCCCTGATCTCCACCTTCCTGACGCTCTTGGTGGGCTACCCCATCGCCTATGGCATGGCGCAGGCGCCCGACGAATGGCGACCGACGCTGATGATGCTGGTGATCCTGCCCTTCTGGACCTCATTCCTGATCCGCATCTATGCGTGGATCGGCATCCTGTCGAACGAAGGCTTCCTGAACCAGTTCCTGCTTTGGACCGGGCTGATCGACGCGCCGCTGACGGTGCTGAACACGCCCTCGGCAGTCTATATCGGCATCGTCTACGGCTATCTGCCCTTCATGATTCTGCCGATCTATTCGGCGCTGGAAAAGCTTGACGGATCGCTGATCGAGGCGGCGGAGGACCTCGGTTGTTCCAAATTCTCCGCCTTCTGGCTGGTGACGCTGCCGCTCTCGCGGCCCGGCATCATCGCGGGCTGTTTCCTTGTCTTCATCCCCGCACTGGGCGAATTCGTCATTCCCTCGCTGCTGGGTGGCACATCGACGCTGATGATCGGCAAGACGCTTTATGAGGAGTTCTTCAACAACCGCGACTGGCCGGTGGCCTCGGCGGTGGCGGTGGTGCTTCTCCTGATCCTCATCATCCCGATCATCCTGTTCCAGAAGAACGAGGAACGTCAGAGGGAGGCCAACGGATGAACCGCAGATTTTCATGGTTCAACGCGACATCGCTGACCTTCGGCTTCGCGTTCCTTTACCTGCCGATCCTGATCCTGGTGATCTATTCCTTCAACGCCTCCAAGCTGGTGACGGTCTGGGGCGGCTTCTCGACCAAATGGTATGGGGAACTGCTCCGCGATCAGGCCTTCCTTGACGCGGCCTGGGTCACGCTGAAGGTGGCGGTGGCGTCCTCGACCATCGCGACGGTGCTGGGCACGATGGCGGCCTATGTGCTGATGCGGGCAGGGCGGTTTCTGGGGCGGACGGTCTTTTCCGGCATGATCTATGCGCCCCTTGTCATGCCGGATGTCATCATGGGTCTGGCGTTCCTGTTGCTTTTCATAGCCATCGGGCTGGACCGGGGGGTGTTCACCATCATCCTCGCCCATACGACCTTTACCATGTGCTATGTATCGGTCGTGGTGTCCTCGCGCCTGGTGACCTTCGACAAGTCGCTGGAAGAGGCGGCGCTGGACCTTGGCTGCACGCCCTTCGATGCGTTCAAATCGGTAACCCTGCCGATCATCGCGCCTGCAGTCATCTCCGGCTGGCTTCTGGCCTTCACGCTGTCGCTGGACGATCTGGTGATCGCCTCCTTCGCGGCGGGGCCGTCGTCAACCACCTTGCCGATGAAGGTGTTTTCTTCGGTGCGCCTCGGCGTCAGTCCGCAGATCAACGCGCTCTCGACGATCCTGATCGCGGTGGTCACGCTTGGGGTCATCACCGCCTCTCTCGTGACCAAGCGCCAGATCGCGCGGCAAAGGGCCGATGAACAGGCGGCGGTGCGGACCTGAGGGGCGCGATGAAGCGGATCTATCAGGACTTTGCCTATGGCAACGGTCCGGTGGCGGAGTGCTACTGGGACACCACCATCGCCCGTCCCGCCCGCCGTCCGGGGCCGACCGGTGAAGTTACGCATGAAGTTGCCATAATCGGCGGCGGCTATACCGGCCTTTCCGCCGCCTACCACCTGGCGCGCGCGGGCGCCGATGTCGCGATCATCGAGGCGAATGGCATCGGCTGGGGCGCGTCGGGACGTAATGGCGGCTTCGGCTCCATGGGCGGGACCAAGGCCAGCGAGGCGACGCTTCTCAAGCGCTTCGGCGCGGCGGGGATGGCGGAATGGTACGCGGCGCAGAAGGGCGCCTGCGATCTGCTGGGCGAACTGGTGGACGGCCTCGGCCTTGACGTCGATGCCCATTCGCGCGGGGGCGAAATCTGCGTTGCCCACCGCCCGCGCGACCTGAGCGCCTTTCGCGCCGAAAAGCCCGATCTGGAACGCGCTTACGGCGTGACGGCCGAGGTCTACGACCGCGCCGACCTTGAAAGCATGGGCATCACCGGGCCGGAGTTTCACGGCGGCATCCGCCTGCCGATCGGTTTCGCGCTGAACCCGCTGAAATACGTCCTTGGCCTTGCCCGCGCGGCCGAGGGGCAGGGGGTGACGGTCTATGAGGATGCCCCGGTCAGCGCCATTTCCCGCGACAACGGGGCCTATCTCCTGACCACGACCACGGGCCGGCTCCGGGCGAAGAAGCTGATCCTCGCCACCAATGGCTATTCAAGCGAGGATGTGCCGGGCTGGATGGCGGGGCGCTATCTGCCCGCGCTGTCGGCGATTCTTGTGACGCGCGAGCTGACAGAGGCGGAGATTGCCGCGCAGGGCTGGACGACCGATTACATGGTCTACGATTCGCGCAACCTTCTCCATTACGTCCGCATGTTGCCGAACCGCCGGTTCCTGTTCGGCAGTCGCGGCGGCACCAGTTCCAGCGCCGGGGCGCTCGCCGCCCGCCGCACCATCGTGCGCGCCAGTTTCGAACGCATGTTCCCGGCCTGGGCAAAGGTGGAAACGCCCTATTTCTGGTCCGGCCTCGTCTGCCTGACCCGCGACCTGACGCCCTTTGCGGGGCCGATCGGGGATTGGGACAATGCCTGGACCGGCTATGGCTGGCACGGGAACGGCGTGGCGCTTGGCACATGGTCGGGCAAGCTCCTGGCCGGGCTGGCCACCGGGCGGGCGAAGGCCCCCGCGCTGATGGCACCGACGCCCCGGCGCTTTCCCTTCGGCGCGGCGCGGCGCGGCCTGTTGCGCCCCGCCTATGCGTGGTACGGCTGGCAGGACCGTTGATCCGCTCCCCACCGGAAGGAGACCCCGCGATGCCCGTCAAGAACCGTTTTGCCGAGTTGCAGCCCGAAATCGCCGCCTGGCGCCGCGATTTCCACGAACACCCCGAGCTTCTCTTCGAGGTGCATCGCACCGCCGGCAAGGTCGCCGCGATGCTGCGCGACTTCGGCTGCGACGAGGTGGTGGAAGGGATCGGCCGCACCGGCGTCGTCGGCGTGATCCGGGGGCGCAGCGACAGCAAGGGCCGGGTGATCGGCCTGCGCGCCGACATGGACGCGCTGCCGATCATCGAACAGACCGGGCTGCCCTATGCCTCGAAAGTGCCGGGCAAGATGCATGCCTGCGGCCATGACGGCCACACCGCCATGCTGCTGGGCGCCGCCAGATACCTGGCCGAGACGCGGAATTTCGACGGCACCGCCGTGGTGATCTTCCAGCCCGCCGAGGAGGGTGGCGGCGGCGGCCGCGAGATGGTGAAGGACGGGCTGATGGAGCGGTTCGGCATCCAGGAGGTCTATGGGATGCACAACATGCCGGGCATCCCGGTCGGCACATTCGCGATCCGTCCCGGCGCGATGATGGCGGCGGCGGATCAGTTCGACGTCACCGTGACCGGCAAGGGCGGCCATGCCGCGAAACCGCATGACTGCGTGGATTCGGTTCTGGTCGCCGCCCAGATCATCGTCGCGCTGCAATCCATCGCCAGCCGCAATGTCGATCCGCTGAAAGAGGTGGTCGTGTCGGTCTGCACGGTCGCGACCGAAAGCGACAGCTACAACGTGATCCCGCAAAGCGTGACGCTGAAAGGGACGGTACGGACGCTTGACCCCAAGGTGCAGGATTTCGTCGAAGACCGCATCAAGGCCGTCGTGACCGGCATCGCCGGGGCGCTGGGGGCCACGGCCGAGATCGACTATCGCCGCGGCTACCCGGTCACGATGAACGCGGAAGGGCCGACCGGCCACGCGGCCGAGGTCGCGCGTCAGATCGCGGGCGATTGCGACATGGGCGTTGCGCCGATGATGGGGGCCGAGGATTTCAGCTTCATGCTGAACGAACGCCCCGGCGCCTATATCTTCACCGGCAATGGCGACACCGCCATGGTCCACCACCCGGCCTACAATTTCGACGATGAGGTGATCCCCTTCGGCGCAAGCTGGTATGCCGGGATGGTCGAGGCGCGGATGCCCGCATGACGGGCAAGCCCTTCCTGATCCTGCAACTCCGCCCCGAGGATGAGGCGGCGGATGAGGAATTCGCGGCCTTCCTGCGCAAAGGCGATCTGCCTGCCGCTCGCGCCCGCCGTATCCGGCTGGACCGCGATGACCTGCCCGCCGATCTGGACCTGTCGGACTATGCCGGGATCCTTGTCGGCGGCGGTCCCGGTTGCGTCTCTGACCCGCCGGAAAAGAAAACGCCCGCCGAGGCGCGGATCGAGGCGGCGATCCTTGGCCTGATGCCCGAGGTGATGGCCCGCGATCATCCCTTCATGGGCTGCTGCTACGGGATCGGCATCCTCGCCCATCACCTCGGCGCGCCGGTATCGAAGGACCGTTATGGCGAGGCGGTCGGCCCGGTCCTCTGCCGGATGACCGACGAGGGCGCCGCCGATCCGGTCCTGGCCGGGATGCCGGCCGAATTCCACGTCCTTGTCGGCCACAAGGAGGCGGTGCAGGCGCTGCCCGAAGGCGCGGTCCACCTGATGACCTCCGCCCCTTGCCCGTTCCAGATGATCCGCGCCGGGCAGAACGTCTATGCCACCCAGTTCCACCCCGAGGCCGATGGCGACAGCTTCGCGCTGCGCATCCGGGTCTATCGCGACAAGGGCTATTTCCACCCCGATGAGGCGGATCGGCTGACCGACACGGTACGCTCCGCCGATGTCGGCCTGTCCGGCCGGGTGCTGGCGAATTTCGTCGCGCGCTACGGCTGAACGGGCCGGGTAGGGAAATGATGACCTGCGGCGAATCACATTTTCTGGTTGAGTGATGCGGCCCGGAGATTACCGGGCGTTGTTCGACGTCATTTTTTCAAGGAGGTTCCCATGGCAATCGAGTTTCGTCAGCTGACAATCCATTTCGACCCGACCCGCGGCATCCGCCAGCGTGAATCGCAGACCGTCACCTTCAATTCGACCGTGCAGAAGGCCGAGGCGATGCTGAAGGGCTTTCGCCTGCGCTACAATAACGGCGACCATCATGTGCTTGAGGAAGAGGTCGATCTCGACATCACCCGGATCAGCGGCAATGCCGTGACCGTCGCGGCCGATTTCCTGCTGCGTGACAGTTCCGGCAATATCGACGACCCGTTTTCGGGCTATGTGCAGGCGGTGGTGGTGGCCGATACGGCGGCCAATCCGCAGACCTGACCGGATCACCGGCGGCGGCCCGCCGGGCCGCCGTTCGCAACCCTCATCCCGATATTTCGGCCAGTGTGAGGGGGCAGGCCATCCCGTCGTAGTAACGATCAAGGATCGCCTGCATCCGCAGTCCTATCGGCCCGCCCGGATCGGCGGCACGAAAGAGTGTCGCGCAGGACCGAGTCTTCAGCGCATCGACCGGGCCCAAAATCGCCTCGACGCTTTGATCCTCGTGCAAGAGAATGGCATCGGCGCAGGCCAGCAGCCTGCCGTGCAGAACCGGATCGGCCAGATAGGCGCGTGCCTCATCCAGATCTGCGATCCCGTAATACCGCGCGGTGGCGGAGCGGCCGAGGCTGGCCAGTTGCGGCAGAGTGAACCAGATCCAGTGGCTTGTCTTGCGCCCGGCCTTCAGCTCGGCCAGTGCCGTGGCGTAGCTATCCTCTTGCGCCTTATGAAAGCGGTCGAGGTCTGGCATCGGATCATCCGCCGGTATGGCTCATGTGACGTGACATCTGGCCTTCGACCTTCTGGCGCGAATAGTCGAAATCGTGGCCCCTGGGCTTGCGCGCGATGGCGCGGCGGATCGCGTCCTCGACCAGTTCGTCGCCCTCGCTGGCGCGCAAGGGCGCACGCAGGTCGGCGTTGTCCTCTTGCCCGAGGCACATGAACAACTCGCCCGTGCAAGTCACCCGCACCCGGTTGCAGCTTTCGCAGAAATTATGCGTCAGCGGTGTGATGAATCCGATCTTCTGCCCCGTCTCCTCGACCCGCACATAGCGGGCCGGGCCGCCGGTGCGTTCGGACAGCTCGGTCAGGGTGAAACGTTCGGCCAGACGGGCGCGCAGGTCCTTCAGCGGCCAGTACTGGTCCAGCCGCAACTCCTCCCCCATCTCGCCCATCGGCATGACCTCGATGAAGGTCAGGTCGTTGTCTTCCCTGGCGCACCAGTCGAGGAGCGGGAACAACTCCGCCTCATTGAAGCCTTTCAGCGCGACGGTGTTGATCTTGACGCGGATGCCCGCCGCCTTCGCGGCCTCGATCCCCTCCATCACCTGCGCGAGCCTGCCCCAACGGGTGATGTCCTGAAACTTCTGCGGATCGAGCGTGTCGAGAGAGACGTTGATGCGCCGGATACCGCAATCCGCCAGATCCTGCGCGAACCGCTTGAGCTGCGAGCCATTGGTGGTCAGCGTCAGTTCCTTCAACGCGCCGCTGTCCAGATGCCGCGACATGGCGCGGAAGAAAGTCAGGATGTCGCGGCGGACCAGCGGCTCCCCCCCGGTGATGCGCAGCTTTTCCACGCCCAGCCGGATGAAGGCCGAGGCCAGGCGGTCCAGTTCCTCAAGCGTCAGAAGATCCTTCTTGGGCAGGAACTGCATATGTTCCGCCATGCAATAGGTGCAGCGAAAGTCGCAGCGATCGGTCACCGAGACCCGCAGGTAGGTGATCGGACGGGCAAAGGGGTCGATCAAGGGCGCCATGGGATCAATCTACGCCCGGCGAGGGGCGGCGGCAAGGTGGCCAGGGTCGCTGGGTCGAAGGTATT